>PAMN02000059.1 GCA_002707335.2 Methanobacteriota archaeon
CAGCATTAATCAAATTTGAAAATGCTTCTTGAGGTTTAGGCTTCTCTAAAAATTTTGAAATGAAACCCTCTTCTAATTTTGAATCCAAGTCTTCTCTATGTTGTGAACTAAGCCCCACTATTCCATATTCAGACGGGTTGTCGACACTCCACAAGGCCATTGTAACTTTAGCGCCGGATTTTTTGTGCGACTGAATCAAATCATGAATATCAAATGAAGCAACTGAATCACCTGAACCAACTACGAAAGTAGAATCCAGAGAATCTGCAAGTAGTTTAACACTACCGGCAGTACCCATTGGTTGTTCTTCTTGATTGACGCGACCGTTAATATCCCAACTGTCTACGTGACTAACTAATTGTTCTCCTTGATAACCAGTAGTGACAATGATTTCACTAATACCGGCATGAACCATTGAATCTTTGACATAATCGATTACTGGTCTGCCAAGTACAGAAACCATTGGCTTAGGTTTGTTTTTGGTTAATGGCATCAGACGAGTTCCTCGCCCTCCAGCCATTATGATGCCTTTCAGCGTCTCACTTCCTTCCACGAGAAGCAGTCATATCGAATCTTTTCATGGATTTCTTTTTCGAAGATTTTCCCCTCTTAGAACCTAAACCTTGTCTGTCACCAGACATTGTACCACCGAAAGTCAAATTTCCTTCTTTCAGCAGTTGATCTACCATTGAATCTGCAACTTTAGGATCATCAGCACCTGTTTTCATTAGTTTTGTTACAGATTCATTGTGGTCAACAATCCACGACTCTCTTTCTTCTCTGGCAATTTTTAGTTTATCTCTTGCTTCGTTGACTTCTTTCATCAATTCGACAATCCTTTCATGAACCTCATTTGCTTTCTCTTTGCATGCAACAAATTCTTTATGGAAACGATCTCCTTCTCCTTTCAGGAAATTCCTGTGCTCGAACAATTCATCCAATTCTTTCGACATTTCCTTCGCTTTTTCTAAGCAAGCAACAAATTGTTTGTGGGCGTCATCGGCCTCTGCCTTCAAGGTATTAATCGCTTCATCTCTATTTGATATGTCTACCTTAATCAATTGTAATTCTGCAACTAGTGGCTCTAATTCAGCCATTTTTCTGCGCATTTGTTTTATTTTTTCCATTGTCTCTTTTTCTTTTTTAGGAGACATACCACCTTTCGTTTCGAAGATTCTTTCCAATGAAGTTACTTCACTGGATAATTTATTGAATTCAATAGAAGCGCTATTTTTGTTATTTTGTTCTCCTCTTCTCGATTTTGATACTCCAATTAGATCACGTATCTGAGCCTGTACAGCATCTCTCCTTTCTTTGTGAACATTTTGTTCAGCCCTTACTGCTCTAACTTCGGCGATGGCTAAGTCCAGTTTTTCTTTGTGTTCTTTATATTGGCCTTGAATTGCATTTCTTTGATCTGCAAACCTGTTGGCTTGATCATTATGATTATTTCTTGATTCACGAAGTTTTCTGACCTTTGCTTCCATCTGGTGAAGGTGGTCACGTAACTCAGTATTGTTCTGAGTGTCTTGTTCTTCGGTGTCGCTCATGATTGGGCGTCTACTTATTGGCCTTGAATGCTACGATTACAAAAGTAACTTCGTTTAATACTAAATTAGGCTCATTAATTGGAAAATTAATGCTGCTGATAGGCCTAAAGCCCCCGCAATGTATGAGGTAATGGAGCTAGCATTTCTAAACCATTTAACAAATTCTGGTCTGACGTTTACATTTATTTGTCGCCCAACCAATAAATCACCATCAGTATTTTCGAGGCGCACAGCCACGCTGGCATCCCCTGAGGCCTCAGGGAGTAATGTTTGCCATGCTAATGTTCCTTCTTGCAATAAACCAGACATTCTACCCAGTCTATCGTCATCTCCTTTTTCAAAATCAGGTACTGCTTGGTTTGGCCAGTATGATTTTTCGCCTGCTTTTAGACTGTAGCGTAGTAAAAGTTCTTTTGGCCTAAAATCAGGTGAATTTACCCGAAGCAAAACCTGTCTATCTGAATTTGAAAGATTGTGAATATAACAAAATAAATTAGCATTTTCAGTGACAACATTCTCTAAATCAACGTCGAATAATAAATCGGGCATATCTGGTTGTTTACCGATAGCCATGTCTTGTTCTATCCTATCGATTAATCGATAAAATGCAGGAAGTTTCTTCTCCGAGCGAATGAATATAGAATCCCATAGTGATTCAGAAAAAGTTTCATGTTCGAGAATTTCATTAATTCCTTTATCTGAAAGTATTTCTTTTATCTCATCATTTGTTGTATTTCGGTCTACCCTTCCTTTGTATCTTCTGTGCATTAACATTAGAAATTTCTCAGTTGCGAAATCGGGGGAAACACCTCTCTTTACGTTGGCTTCAAAATCTCTTAAGAAATCATCAAATTTACTTCTCAGGAGTGGATCCATTTGGTTTCTTAAAATTTCATTAAATGCGAGATTGAGAGTCGAGGGGTGCATAGGAGGATGATAAGCACCAAGTAATCCGTCATTTGTCACCATATTGAATTTGAAATTTCTTGTGGATAAGTGCTGGGCAATGGACATTGCAAGCATAGAGGCGCAAGCGAGAAGTCCTCTTTTCCCTAGTTCAGAATCTGAGCCTAAGTAAACAGTGAAAGAGATAACGGCTATCGAAAATAGAGACATGAATAAAGCAGTATTGTGGCTCGCCATTGTTTTTGAAATTACACTATCCAGTGAAGAATATCCATGCATACTATTGATTGGACGATGGTCGTCTGCGGCAGCATTGACTTCTGCTCTGAATACCATTCTTGTTATGTGTACTCTGTAACGATGCACTCCTAAGCCTGCAGAATATCCTAGTAGAATCGTTAGCGCTATCAGTATAAATGCTGTTGACAAATCAAATCCAAGTGTTGGTTCAATGTTTTCGAGCCACCAATCTGGGCTTTGCGAACTGAATGCCCAAGAACCAAAAATGAACAGTAAAGCAAATGCAGGTAGGAAAATAACAAGTCTCAAACCATCAGTGAGAAATTGTTTGTCGATACCATGGAATTTTTCTTCCAGTTTTCTTAATTCTCCCAGTTGTTCATTCAATATCCCACCTCAGTAAAATGCGGTGTGATAAATATTCAGAGATTTCACCATTCCCTTCTATCGATAAATTACCATTATCATTTCTTTCAATCTTGGCGTCTATTTTCAAAGCAAATCCATCAAGTATTTTTGAATCTGCTTCTTTTACCATTAACATCGAGATATAGCCATGTTGTCCATTTTTTAACTCGCTTGCCAAGATAAATTGTCTTGATTCGGTTATTTTTTCTTTAACTGCCGCAGACGGAGGTGGAATATCTCTTCCATCGGGATCGATTGTTGGATTACCAAGAATCATCGAAATACAAACTTCCAAATCATCATTGAATGCATGTTCCAACCTACAAGCGGTTTCATGAACATCGCCTTCAAATGGCAACCTTGTCAATAATACTTCAGCTAATCGATGTCTTCTTTTCATAATCTGGCCATGTGACAAACCTTTGGCTGTTAGTAGGACACCTTTGTATGGTACATACTCAACATATCCATTTTTTGACAACCTCTGCACCATTTCAGTTGCAGATGCAGGACTAACTGACAGATATTCTGCCAATTCTCCGTTTCTCACAAGTTCACCTGGTTTTCTCTCATTTATCTCATATAGAGCTTCGAGATATTCATCCTCGAATTCTTGAAAATGTCCTGCTCCCATTATGCCCCCACAACCTACCTAGTTTGCTCTTGCTTCAAAAATTGTTCCACAAGCAGGACATCTCGCTTTTGCAGGTCTCTTTTCGTATGGAACCTTTAATTTCCTGCTACATTTTGGACATCCTAAAATGTCATTATCTGATGAAGACCATAGGTCTGCTTCATCTTTTTGTTCAGGTTCTTCATCATTATCGAGTTGTTCGTCTTCAGGGTCGATTTTACTCTCCACATCAAACTTAGTCTCACATTCTGGACAACGGACAGCCCCTGAGTAGTCACCCGGGACACGCAATCTTCGGTCACAGGTTGGACAAGAAACTTCGACCTTTTCGTTTGATTTAGGTTTCTTTTGCTTTGATTCTTTCTTTTTGGGTTTGTCAGATTTAGGAGAATTTTTCACTCTTATTGCGAAAATTACCAACATTCCTAGAGCCAGTCCACCAAGGATTCCTCCAATCGGTAAACTAAAATCCGAATCTTCAGAATCTACCAATTCTGATTTGACGAGTATCTGATCTGAATAAGATAAACCGTCAACGTACCATGTCACAGTTATCACAACATTTTCTCCATCCGGCCAATCGACTACAATAGAATAATCTACAGATGATTTTCCTTGTGCATTAATTGTTTGAATACCAATAATGGAATTCGAATCATCTGTAACTATGACCTCACTTTGCAAAATACCTCCATCCCCCGTATTACTTAATGTGTATTGTAGTGTAACTTGCTGACCTTCTTTTGGCACCCTTGGTTGAGTAATTGGGTTAACCGCAACAGATGGAATTGGGTTTATGTCAATAAATTCTTTTTGATCTTCAACTGTTGAACCAAGGCCAATAATCCAGCCTATTGGTCTAACTTTGACAAATATTTGGTCTGCATTTATTGATCCGAGATTCATGTCCCCGTATGTAACACCAGGTAATATCGTTCTTTCTTCAGAAATCAATACCTCCTTATCCCCATCAATTATCGAACCGTATTCTATTTTGACATCTCTTGGAACTCCGTTCGCTAAATCTATAGACCAATCTATTAATGTTGACTCCCCTTGTTTATCTAGGTCATCAAGTACAATTGTCAAGTCTTGTGCTGGCTCGACTGGGAGATTAACAACGCCAGATAAATTATCATCAACTGAAGAATCGTAGCTTACAATTGACCAATTTAATTNATAATCATTCGCTTCTTGGAAATTTAAAATATGTGTAATCTCACCTGCACCACCTGATTCCAGGGAGATGTATTGAGAAATGTAAGATTCGTTTCCATCTATGAATTCCAGTGCTGCATTTCCAACAGCATCCCCTTCATTTCTGACAAGAATAGATACGCTAATTGTATCACCTACATGCCATGGACCATCTATGAAAGATGGTGAATTCTGCCCTGCACCTGTGATTATTGCTGATTGAAAATCAAGAATATCTGTCACGCCAGAGGTCNCGACGGTTCGAGTTCCATCTGATGTGCAATTAAGTAGTCCAGGTTTTGAAAGCATTGATACAGANATGTTTAGTTGTTCATTGACNGATAGGTTTGACGAAACCGATTTAACGATTTGTTGTTCAAAGGTACAAGTAATATTTCCAACAAAATCTGACTCACCAGTATTGGAAACATGTAGATTCCATTCCACATTGCTACCTGCACTCGGTTCAACTAATCTAGTTAGATTGAATGCTAGGCTTGGCAAAGGTGGAGGGTGAATTTCAAGAGAAGAACTCAAGATGTTATCAATTTGATTTGTATCTTGGGTTCCAAACAATTCAAACCCAAACTGAGAAATTCCTTCGCTTAATGGACCTAATTGAAAGGTTGTTATTTTTGTTTCATCTCCCAAAACAGTCAAGTTTGTTGAGTTGGTAATTACGCCATCAACTGTCATATTGACCCCTCCAAGCCAATCGATGTCGCCTGAATTTATCACAGGTAAATTAATTTCAACAAAATCACCGTCGTTAACGGTTAAATTGTTGGTATAATCTCCATTTTCATCAATGGAATTGAAAATTGGTTCGCCGATTGAGATATTCAAAGGCCTCAATCTGGTTATCGTTTCTTCATACAATATCCACTGTGTTGAATCTGGCGTACCGACGTCTCCTGTAAGCGAAATTGTTAGATTTGACACGCCCAAAGGCGCAAGTCCTAAAGTTGACTCAACATAGACAAAGATATCTTGATCAACCAAAATATTCCCAGAGTCAGAATCAATCAAATTGCCCTCAATATCAGTTAAACTAGCATTCCAGGTCACTGATGCAGAAGAAGCACCACCTACTCCAGTTAAGGTGATGTTGAGATCGATAGGGCCTTCACCAACCAAATTGTCCCCTGTTATCTGGATAGAAGAAATTACTCCGCCACTCGATTGTCCAATCGGAACCAAGGCTAATGCTAACAAACACAGCACAGCAATGGCTCTCCGCATGTTTCATGTCATAACTAGGGGGTTCTTCACATTCACCCACCCTTAAGGGTGGGTCGGTGGCTTTATTCAAGGGTGTCAGTTCGGCGCAGTGATAGCAATGGATGTAAATGACCTCTTGTCAGTCTCTCCAAAACTTTTAGCACAAGCAATATTGCATCAAAGAGAGAGATTNATCGAACAAATTCCTGCAGATTTAGAAACCGGTCAGGCCGACCTTGCCAAATCAGAACCATTAGCAAAAGCTGCTCGACTAGAAAGAGAAAAAATAAACAAAAAAGTCGCTAAACTNAAGACTGAACGTGATAATGCTCAAAGTAAAGCCAAATTATTATTTCAGCAGTGTAGTAATCTCTGGGAGCAAATTATCGAGTCAGGAGGAGTGAAAAATCCCGACCCGAAATGGGCAAGAGAAAAACTAGAGGCTCGCCTAAAATCTATCGACGACAAATTACAGACGAGTGCAGGAAATCATAAAACTGAACAAAAATACATCAATGAAATGAAAAATTTAGTACGTGAACATGAGGAATGGGTTGAGGCAAATGCAACTTCGCAACCAAAACTAATTGAGATGAGAGATGCCCGTAAAGAAGCAAAAAGNCTGCTTGATGTTGCCCAAAAGGCTCATGAGGCAATGGTTGGACTTGCTGAAGAAAACGAGGAAAAACACAATCAATTCATGACATGGGAAAAGTTNCGCAGAGACAGCTTATCAAAAACTAGAAAGTTGAACGATGCGTTGAAATATTCAGAAAAATCGCTAGAATACTGGAATGAAAAAATATCTCAGGATGGTTTTGAACCACTTCTAGCCAATAGCATGAATGTAAAATTAGGAAAACCATCCTCATTTGCAGTCAACCGTGCTAAGAAAATTGCAGAGACAGAAAATTCACAGAAGGTTGGTGAAGAAGAATGAGCGATTACTGTGAAGTTACAGGATTGTCCATTGATAATGCAAATAAGTACAATCTAATCCATTCGAAAATGATTGGTGAATTTTCCCATACTGATGTAAGCAAGGAATCAATTGATGAATTGAATACTGTTTTTGAGAAACTTGTCAAAAAAATAAATCCACACCATAGTGATTCCAAGAAAAGACAAAGCCTAACCAATCATTTAGAAAGGTCAATCGGTAAGAAATTTAAAGCCAAAGATGTGAAACAATTTGGATCTTCTGTAACCGGATTGAATATCAAAGGTGGAGACTTGGATGTGTGCTTAATTATCCCTGGCGCCGACGAAAAGAAAGTTGTNACAAATATTTCNAAAGTACTACGAGGTCAAGGTATGGAAGATGTGGCTTCTGTTGTTAAAGCNGNAGTNCNAGTAGTCAAATTCAAAGACCCACGAAGTGGATTACGTGTAGATATTTCAGTCAACAANACATTNGCCATATACAATACCCAATTAATAGATGCTTANGNAAAACTNGACNAGAAAATTAGTNNTATGATTAAGATNATCAAACACTGGTCNTTTCACAGGAANATAACTGATACTTTNAANGGCACTCTTTCCTCATATGCATGGTCTATATTGTGTCTAAATTACCTTATTAGCGAGTCAATTATACCTAATTTACAAAACACTGAAAATAAAACAACAGTTGAGATAAATGACATTGAATATGATATCTCGTTTGATAAAGACGTTACTTTTTCCATTGAAAAAGAACATTCAACAGCAAGTCTAGTTCTAGGTTTCTTTCAATTTTATTCCAACTGGGATTGGAAAAACAATGTTGTATCAATGAGAAGCGGCGGCAATATCCACAGAGAAGAAAAATCTTGGGATAATGAGGAACCTAATGCTATCGATTTGATAAATGCTGGAAAAAACAACGCTAAAGTTGGTAAACACCACTTACCAATAGAAGATCCATTCGACCATTCACATGACCTATCCAGAGTACTCACTGCTGAAGGAGAATTAATAATACAAAATGAAATTTTGAGGGTTCTTGTTGAAGTTAACAAAGGAACGAAATGGAATCTAATTTGCGAAACTATAGATCCTGAAAGGTTGGCTGATTTGGAGCCGGAAGATTTGTTTCACGATTTAAGAAACCTTGAATTAAAGGATATCCAAAATATGAAAACAAAAGTTCAGGGAGAAATTAATGGCTTGGAGTCAAAACTCAAAGCTCTTGAAGAAGAAAAATCTGTCTCGATAAGGTTAGCAAATGCAATGAAAGGAATTATTGAAGAAACATCCGGAATAAAATCAGAGCACAAAAATGTTCACATCGGATTACGTGAAAGGAGTGCCGAAATAAAAGATTTGAAGAGTCGGAGGGACACTATTAATTCCAATATTGTTATTCCTTTGAAATACATTGAAGAGCAATTAGCAAAGGTATACAAACGTCTAACAAATGAACTAAACGTAAGGAGAATTCCAACATTAAATCAAGAAATTAGTGACTTTTCATGGTTCTTCGAATTGCAAGAAATGCACAAAAAGGCAGGAGAAGCTGAAGCATTGCACAATAAATACGTAGAGTTGGCAAAACTTCAGCATAAAGACATAAAAAAATTAGAAATTTATGAATCGCAACATGACGAAGTTACATCTAAAATGTTAGAAAATGAACCATTACTAAAGGATGTTAACATTGGTAAAAACGGAATTAGGTCATACGATAAGCGCGTATACAACATAAACCGAGCAATTCACAAGAGAAAAGGAGAATTCCAGAAATTGCGAAGAGAAATTGGTAGGCTAGATGCTTGGTTAAGAATTTTGAAAGGCGGAAATAGAAACAAATCAAAACGAAAGGGTCGAGACACACCGAGAGCAGAAAGGGTGTCATCTGGACCAGTCACACTTGGAGACCTATCTGACTTGCTTGCTAACGCTTCTACAGAGAAAACCACGAAAAAACCAAAGAAGGTTAGTTCGAAAAAAGCAGGTATGAAGAAATTTGGGAAATTCTCGGCACACCGCGGAAACAGAGGGTCTTATCAGAGGAAAGATTGAGAGATGTTGTCAAATTCAGAAAAACCAGCCGAATGGCGTCTTGGGGATTATCCAAAAAATCTCGATGATTTTACTATTGAATGTATAAAACAACTATTTTTTGACCAAACTGGTGAAGAATACTCAAAGATGTCGATTCAGACCCTACCTATCCCTAAGTGGGGAGGAAATTTACTGCTGTATGACGATAATAACATACTCCGTGGACTTATGTGGGCAAATAGATTTCAATACAAAAAAACTAGAATCGTTGCTTTTGTGATTGATCAAGATTTCACCTCAATGGGATTGGGCAGCCAAGCCTGGAACGAATTAATTCATTCCGCAAAGGAGGAAGGAATAGAAGAAATTCAATTAGAGGTTAAGGCTAGTAACCTGAATGCCATTCGGTTCTATCAAAACCGTGGGTTAAAAATTATCGAAAAACTTGATGGTTATTACAAATCCGGTTTAGGATACGTTATGCGTGGTCTAATTTAAGGAAATAATCATGACCTATCTCCCGCACAGTGGATACTATGCTAAGCAACATCATTGGCGATTTGGTTGATGGTGATTCTATCGTAGCCGCCGCATTAATCAACCCTGATGGATTTACAATTGAAAGAACGTCGATTGACCTGAGGCCGAATGATCTGATGAGTCTTTTTGACTTGACAGAAGACGCTGATATCGTCTCGATTTTAACCACAGATTTTACAGTAACTCGTAGAAAATTTACAACTGGACATCTAGTAATTATCCAATCTCCAAAAAATGCAAACATTGGGAAAGCAAGATTACGATTAGAACAATCCTGTGCTTTAATAGAAAATTATCTCTAAATTTGGGCTAGCGAGACTTAAATGTGGAAGGTTGGTGGCTATGTTGCTGAGAGTGCGGGAGCACTATGCGAACAGGTGCGATGAAGAATGACAGGACTTAAGGAAACTCTGGACGAGAAGCGAAAATTGGTTGACAAGAAAGCAACCCAATACAGAACAACTCGCGACGAATGGAATAATAGAACGAAAGAGTTTACAGTCCAAAGAAACGAACTTAACGCAGAAGTTAGAGAACTTATTCAAAACGTTAAACAGCAAAGAGAAATTCGTGAACAAATGAATGAACTTGTTAGAGAAAAGAAGAATGCTAGGAAAGAAGCTAGTAATCTCGTCAAGGAAGCGAAGGGTGAACTCGATACCCAAAAAGGCGGAAATGATGACACGTCAAGAGGTCGCAAGAAAGGTGAGAGAAAGGTCACAGTTCATTCTCTACGAAGAGAATTTGACAAACTTGATAGGGAAATGGAAAGAGGAAAACATCTCGGTCAAAATGAAAAGAAAGTGATGAAAAGGATGAAAGAAATTCGTTCTCAAATCAAAGCAATGGAAGCAAATGAAGATTCAAACCTCGACCTAAAAGATGCTAGAGGAAAATTACGTGAAGCCATGGTTGCTCAAGAAGAAGCACACAAAGAGGTTCAAGAAGCAGCACAGAAAGCACAAGATGCACACGATTTGATGCTATCATGGAACAAAGAGGTAGACAGACAACGTGAACTCGCTGAAGGTTCTCACAGAGAACTTAGAAAATCAAAGAAAGAAGCAGATAAAGCACATAGATTCTACATCGTATCACTAAGATGCCTGCACTCTATCCAAGACATAATTAGATCTATGAGAGGAACTGAGTCTGGAGACTCACAACGCGGTGCTCGCGTAGAAGTTCAAGACTTGATGAGCAAATTAATGAGTGGAGACACTCTTTCAACTGAGGAACTAATGGAACTTCAACGATTTGATTAACTTCAAAGACCGAATTAGAATAGGTGTAAATTGGGGCTCTCTAATGATTCAACGAGACGAAATCGCAGGCATAATCGAGGATTACGAACGCCTCAAATTAAGAATTGGGATGACTGCTAGCCATTCTGCTCTTGATATTTGTGATGGAGCAATTGAAGAAGGGTTCCCTACTGTAGCATATGCGCAAAAAGGAAGAGAAAAAACATACTCTGAATATTTCAAGACACAGAGAACTACTTCTGGAAGAGTTAGAAGAGGTATGGTTGACAAAACTATAGTTTTGGATTCATTCAATGATGTACTTAAACCAACTATGCAAGAAGAAATGCGAAAGCGCAATGTCATTTACATTCCAAATAGGTCATTCACATCCTATTCTAAAATCGATGATATTGAGAATAATTTCAAAGTTCCAATGTTCGGCTCAAGAAATATGTTGCGAATGGAAGAAAGAACTGAAGACCAAGATTACTACTGGATTCTAGATAAGGCTGGATTACCATATCCTGAAGCAATTGAAGACCCTCAAGACATTGATTGTTTGGTGATTGTCAAATTACATCATGCTCAGAAAAAACTAGAACGTGGATTTTTCACATGTGCATCGTATGAAGAGTACTTAGAGAAGAGTAGTTCATTGCTTAAAGAGGGCATCATTGATCAAACATCCTTAGATGGAGCTAGAATTGAACGTTATGTAATCGGGCCTGTATTCAATCTAAATTTCTTTTACTCACCGCTTGAAGAAGATATGCCAAAATTGGAGTTATTAGGTGTAGACTGGAGATTTGAATCATCACTTGATGGTCATGTCCGACTGCCAGCACCTCAACAAATGACAATGCCTGTTCATCAACAGATACCGGAGATGACTGTTGTAGGCCATAATACTGCAACAATTAGAGAATCTCTCCTAGAGAAGGCGTTCGAACTTGGAGAGAAATTCATTACAGCCTCAAAAGAGCATTATGACCCAGGAATCATAGGTCCTTTCTGTCTTCAAACCTGCATTGATAAAGACATGAATTACTCGATTTACGATGTCGCACCTAGATTAGGTGGAGGTACCAACGTACATGTCTCAGTAGGGCATCCTTACGGAAATGCTACTTGGAGAAAACCTGTTTCTTCCGGAAGAAGAATCGCTATGGAAATACGCAGAGCTGCAGAGCAGGACAGACTTCTTGAAGTATTAACTTGAGGATGGTATGATGTCAGAAGAGATTTGGGTAATTATCTCATTTCTCGTATTCATGCTCCTTTTTGCAGGAGTAGGCATGGCAAGTATTCGTGTAAAAAAGGATACGACGGACGATTACTTAGTTGCTGGAAGAGGAATGCATCCTGCTTTGGCCGCTCTATCTGCTGTTTCAACATGGAACTCAGGTTACATGTTCATCGGATTCATTGGATTCATGTGGCTAATGGGATATTCTGCAATTTGGATTTCAATAATCTCAACGATTGGACAACTTGTCGCGTGGATTTGGTTATACAAATACATTCAAAATGAGGGGAATGAAAGAAATATCCGCTCACTTTCCTCATTGGTTGCAAATGTCAAAGGAGCCCCTGAGGCAAAAATGGCTGCAATTTGTTCAGTAGCATTCTTACTAATTTATGCTGGAGCCCAATTATCAAGTGGAGGAAAAGCACTTTTCGCAATGCTTGAATGGCCGGAATGGGTTGGAATAATCATTGGATTCGTTCTGGTTGTAGCATATTGTTACGCAGGAGGAATTCGTGCATCAATATGGACAGATGCTGCACAGTCTTGTGTCATGATTGTGGGTTCAACATTACTCTGCTATGTTGCGCTTACTGAGGTTGGATGGTTCTCTGGACTTCACTCCAGTTTGAATGGCATAGACCCTGCTCTAACATCAATTACTCCTCCAGATTTAGAACTAGGATTCAGCATGTGGATTTTCGCATTCTTCCTAGGAGGATTAGGAGTAGCGGGACAGCCACAGGTTGTTTCTCGAATTATGACCCTTGAATCCGAAGAAGACCGCAAGCAAGCCTGTATCTGGTTCTTCGTGTGGCAAACTCCATTTCTGGCATTAATGATAATAATTGGTCTTGCATCAAGGGTTATATTCCCTGAATCTGGTAGTTTCGACCCAGAATTAGCATTGCCTCTTCTAGCTATGGATGTGTTGGGACCATTTTGGGTTGGTCTAATTTTGGCTTCAATTTTCGCTGCAACTATGTCTACTGCCGACTCACAAGTTCTGGCATGTACCGCTGCAATAACTGACGACCTTTTTCCTGAATGGTCAACAGATCATAAGAAGACAAAAATTACGACTATGGTAATGGCTTTTGTAGCAACATGCTTGTCTCTTGGAGCATACTTTTCAGGAAACAACTCTGTGTTTTCACTCGTCGTTCTCGCAGTTTATGGTTTAGGTGGAATGTTCATTCCGCTAATTATCGTAAGAATGTCTGGATTCAAGCCAAGTTCCCACCACTCTATGGTAATGATGACATCAGCACTTGTCGCTGTAATTACTTGGAGAATTCTCGGACTTAATGTTCACATCTTTGAATCCGTACCAGGTATGGCTGCAGCATTCATAGCTCATTTCATTCTGGTATTTTCAAAACAAGATCCATGGCTTGAAAAATTACCTTCCCAAAATAAAATGATTGCAATTGGAGTTGGAATCTTATTACTTATCATCCCCCTTGAATATTATTATGCAAACAATGCGCCTACATCGATGAATTCTTCAGAACCAGAACCAGATTCAATGTGGAAATTAACTGTTGAAAGTGAATACATTTGGACAGANGAAACTATTTTCATACCTGACGGAACAACAGAAACCTTCTATTTTGATGTACCATATGATGCAGTTGGGATAGATTTCACACTAAATTATTCTGAAAGTAATGAAGGAGGAGTGTTCACAACATGTGATGATATTCAAACCAGTCACGACATTTCAGAATTGTCATCAGAATTCAATAATGGCCCCGGACTTAATGATTTGTCAGGTAAGTTATGTGGAACTAATGATCTAGGAACTCTGGCAACATTTCCTAACTTTGCCGAAAACGATACTTATGAGAGCCATATGAAGAATATAGAAAGACTCCAAGTTGAAAAACAAGATAGTAGTTTAGCATTTAACATTCAAATCAATGCTGATACAGGAACTCCTTTGAATGGAGACAATGGAGAGGAAATCTCAATTTCTTACTTGTACTTTAGATACATATCTCACAATTTAACTCAGATTGAATGACATTCCTTCTTTCCCAACCTTCCAGCCTAATTCGGTTACTGGAGTATCATCCCTGCACAACGGGTTTGTGTGATTTAGATGAATGAATACCACTTCTCCATCACCTTCTCTCCNCTCACCNAACATCTNNAGAGTTTGNTCAACAGGAGGGTGTGGAACTTTGCTTTGGTCGCGGTGTTTGAGTTCATCTGCACTGTAGAATGTACCATCGATTAGAGCAATGTCTACTTCAAAATGATTCAACCAAGCTCGCAAGTCATGACCTCTCAATGTTTCTTGCCATGTGTCGTGGTCTGGTAAGAACAGCAGGGTTTTCTTTGCCTTGATTAAATATGCATGCATATCTGATAATTCCGAGCGATGTGGAACCTCTAATGCTTCTACAGTTACACCTGGAAACTGGATAAGAGCCGCGGTTCGAGGCAGAAATACACCATCTGAAAGAAGCAGTGACCAGTGTGGTGTTTTTTCTATTAAATCGAGCATCTTTTTTGAACAGTGAAGCGGGACTGCTTTTGCGTTCATTGTTTCTTTACCAAACAAACCCAATCCATCAACGTGACCAAAGTGTGCGTGTGTCAGAAAAAGTGAATCGATATTTCCTACACCCCAAATTCGTAATTGATCACCTAATGCTCTAGTGGCTTCAAACAGGTGATTTCCACCCTCTGCATCTGTCAAACCGATTGAAACGGGGTAGCGTTTTTCTAAGTCCAGACAACAATCACAACCAACTTGAGGAACTCCCCCATCTTGAGCTGAGCCAAGTAGGGTAACGGTTACCATTTGAAATCCTCAAATCTTCCTAACCCATTGTCTAGATGTTGGATCTCGCATGTACCATGCTCCACTAGCAGCAGGATATTCTAGCCATTCGTTTCCATCTGAACGCATGGTACCAACATCATACATAGTTGGTGCTAAAGGTGTTGGAGCAGCCATAGGATTCCCTGGTAACTGATTAAGTTGAGGTGATTGTACTTGTGGGGAAACCATAGGTTGTTGGTATGTCATTTGAGTTGTTTGCTGATAAAGCCCTTGATTGCTTTGCATGACCATCTCAGAGTTAGCAATTTGTTGTGTATTCCAATCTTTCTCATCTTCTTTTGCACTTAATCTAGAAAGAATGAGGCCGACTGCAAGTATGACTACAATTACACCAATTCCGATGCCGCCATATACCATCACCGAACTAGCGGCTTCTTCGATAATTTCCTCACAACCATTATCCTTGGAACCATTTTCTGTTGAGACTCCTACAATTTCAGGACATAAGTCTCCATTTTTGCCATTTGGATTATCTCCAAATCCATCTCCGTCAGTGTCGTTAACTTGTGTTGGATCATTAGGGAAAACATCGATACTATCTGCCCAACCATCGTTATCACTGTCAACACAACCCAATATCCCTCCTTTGTATGAATACCCCTTTTCGTTTGGACACGAATCAGGCTCGTTTCCTAGAGGGTTATCTCCATACTGGTCACCGTCTGAGTTTTGCCATTGAGTAGGATCGATTGGATTCCAATCTGAACCTTTTTCTGGGTCACCCCATCCATCGCCATCGAAGTCTGGACAACCTTGTACATCTTCTGTAGAATTTCCTCGGAATAGTGGACATGCATCTTTACCATCGGCCACTCCATCTAAATCTGAATCCAGATATTCATCTGCATCAAATGGGAAAGCGTCCATGAAATTCGCCCATCCATCACCGTCTGTATCAGGGCAACCGAAGATGTCTTCTTTCCAAGATTCTCCATATTGAGCTGGACAAGCATCTTGATCTCTTGCAAATTGGATATACTCACCAGGCCAGGTAGAATCTCTGTCATACCATGATAAATTTCCGTAGTTATCACCTAAACCATCTTCATCATAATCAGACCATTGTGTACTTTCTAACGGGAATGCATCTGCTCCATCTTCAGCAGTCCAAGAACTATCTGGAGAAGAATAGCCATCATTATCAGGGTCGGGACAACCATATCTATCGACTACAGAGGAACCTGGAATGTCGACACAAGCATCTGGATTATATCCGTCTTGATTGTCTCCAAATCCATCTCCATCTTGGTCGCTCCACTGTGTCTTTTCGTCAGGTAAATCGTCATCTTGGTCAGCCCAACCATCACCATCAGAATCAGGACAACCAATTGTACCTACCATGCTGGAATTTCCAAATGAATTAGGGCATGAATCATCAGTGTTAGCCCAACCGTCTTCGTCATTGTCAATGCAGCCTTTCAGACCCAGAGTAGAAGTACCTGCAACCTTGTTACAATCATCGGAAGAATCTGTGAAGTTATCACCATCATCATCGTTGTCTTCATCAGCATCTCTGCATCCATCCTGATCAATGTCATTATCAGAATCGGAAGTCCACCAATTCCTAGGTGGCGCATAACTACTCAGACATCCATCATCTGCATCATCTATACCGTCATTGTCATCATCATTATCTTCGGTTGCATCTTTACAACCATCGTTATCGAAATCTGTCGTTGAATTACTTGTCCAGTTCCAGGCACCCCCTCGCGGACAATCATCCCCGGAGTTATCTGTGATTCCATCATTATCATCATCATAATCGCACTCATCACCATCGCCATCGAAATCGCTGTCTATTTGAAGTGGATTGTTGGTATTAGGACAATTATCTGTTAGGTCGTTTACACCATCACTATCTGCATCTGCATTATTTGCTGGGTCAACAACCCAAACAAAAAGGTCGAGCCCAAACGTACTAGAGACTGACTTAGTGCCCTTATTTATTGCACCTTGGAATGAACCAAATGCTGAATAATTTCCTGTTGCATTTACCGCAACTCCTCCAAACAAATCATCTGAAGAACCCCCGATGGTTTCTACCCAATCCCAATTACCAGAATTATCAATCTGAGCCATGAAATTATCTTGCCCGCCTGTTGAAGTAATGTATTTTCCTCCAAAGGAGGTTGTACCCGAGTAGACACCTCCTACTACCAAATCTCCTGAATCGCTGGCTGCAATTGAGTAGCCCCATTCTGTAGCACTGCTCGAACCGACTGAAACAATCCAATCAAATCCAGTTTGAGGTGACATTTTGACAACGAATATATCCCCGTAATTACCAGAAGTCGAGACTGTTTTTTGACCACCTAGGTTTATGGTGCCAACAAAGACTCCTGTCACATAAATATCTCCAGATGGGTCTATTGTCATTGATTCTGCGAGATTTACCTCACTCGTTCCACTCGGTATTGCTCTTAATGTGGACACTGCTGCTCCACCAGAGTTTAGAGTCCACTCCACTAATAGCGTATCTTGATTTGAAACTGCTTGATGACTGTTTCCACCACCGCCATTGAAGGTTGCCGAGGTGAAAGCCATTTGCCAAACTTTGCCTGTTTTGTCAACTAAAACCTCGCCTGCGGATTCAGAACCTATACCTCCCGAGGAGACTGCCCAGTTTACAGCACCAGAAATTGGGTCAAGGCCTACTAAGTTGACATCCCTGTCTGTACTATTAATCAAGATCGAGTCAAAATTAGTCTCACCTGAATTTGATCCAGAAGCAATAACGTTTCCACTCTGCAGGTCGATAGTAATTCCATTTACTTCACTCGTACCGTTGTTTAGAGAAGAATATCCAGTAGCCCATAACCAGTTGCCAGCATCATCGAATTTTGCAATGAATCCTTCCAAAACAAAAGCAGGAGATTGAATGCTATGAGGACCAAAAGACACTGTTCCCACAAAGCTTCCTCCAACGTAGTATTCACCTCCTTGTCCAGGTGCCAATGTTTCCAAGAAAATTAATCCACCAGATGCATCTGGTATGTCTGCCCATTGCCAAACTCCATCATCTCCAATTTTTGCGATATACATGTCTGCCTCGTAATTATTGTTTAGCGGAGAATTTGCTGTCGCACTTATGGATGAGCCGAATTGCATACTATTTCTTGTAGCTCCTGCTACAATCCAACCGTCAATTGTTGATTCAATGAATGAGGCATTAACGTGTCCACTATTGGATCCTGCATGCGTCAAAAACTGTGGTTCAGAATTAGCATTTTTTACGATAATATCTTTTTCTAGAATATTTTCATAATCTAAAGGCATCGTACTAAGTACTAACGAAAGAACAATCAAACCGGCTACAACGAACCTTCGGCTCATATTCCTACGTGAGAATTCAAGATGATGAACTCTTTCATCAGATGTTTAGATGGAGAGTATTGGTGAGTCCTTCAAGAACCCACTTTTTCCCGTTAGTTTGAACGCCTGTGTGTCCAGGTATCAAAACGTTGTAATTTTCAACAAGGCATGATTCATCATCGAAATGCCACCAATGCAGCAGCTGACCCATTTCATCACCATGAGTTTTGCGTTCAGAGAGAACTTTAGAGAACTTGGGGTTTTCTAAAATGTCTAAATTTTCTTTATGGAGTAAAGGGGCTCTTTCCATTAATTCAAAATTATCAAGGAGGTGCAAACCTTTGCAATTTAGTACCCATTTCTCAATTTCCTCGGTCGCTGGACCCAAAAGTTTGCCTTTGACATTATGAATAACCCCTGGAATCAATACGGGAGTCGCATGAGCGATATTTAGGCCATATTCATCTAATATTGTGAAATCATTTTGTGGCCTAATTGCAAATGGCCCTTCGCCATGAAACAATTCGCTGGATTCGGCTTTTTCTACTATTTCCTCTTCGTCGAGAATCTGTATTTTTTCTTGTAGAATCGCTTGACCTATGAACGAAGCTAGGTTTTCAGAGGTCCACAATACAATATTACGGTCATTTCTTGTAAACATCTGACTTGAATCAAAAGATATTTCCCGTTCTGAGATAAGTAAATGATTACCTCTCGGCGCATCCATTAACCAAGTTTCAAAACCTGCTAAATCCAATTTAGCAAGCCCACTTCCAGTTATCCATATTTCCATACCTTCTGTAAATCCAAATCTTATGTGATCGGGATGGATATCATACATTCGCCCTAACCAGGTAATCATACCTGCTGGAACTATTGGTTCAGATGACAAGTCTAAATTTACATCAAGAAGTTTCAACAACTTGACCAAATCAATCGCCATCAAACCTGCTGGAGGTTTGATATCTATAATTTCACGCTAGGTTATTATCCAGAGATAGTAAATCTGAGTCACCAGCATCAACAACCGTAATCGTTGACACACTGAATGGTTTACCAGATGCTGTACCTAATTCACGATTTACCACTAATGCTCTGTGAATTGTCACTTCAGGGTGTTTTGCAACAAGATTATCAACATAATCTTGAGGGCAGTTCGCTGCTAAAATCACACACTTTGCCTCGCCTTTTGCACATGCATCGACTGCTTGTCTCTGTCCATACAAAAGTTTGCCAGTTGCGCTTGCTATCTTTAGTTGTCTACTCAAATCCATTTTTCATTCCTCCACAATATTGCTTCTCAATGTTATCCAAATCACTCTGGAATGTAATACAATTCAACAGAACCAGTTCCTAGACTGATAGGCTGCCCAACAATAATGTTCTCAGCAACTCCTGTCAAATTGTCTCTTTCTCCTATTACACCTGCCTTTAGCAAGTGGTTAACAGTAACTTCGAAAGCCGCACGAGCAAGGATTGAGTGCTTGGTTCCGGAAACACCGTGTCTTCCAATTGCTCTTACCTCACCTTCACTTGTCATTACATCTGCAACTAATAGCAGGTGTCTTACGTCAACTTCCAGTCTTGCACCATCTAGTGTAAGTTGCAGTTCGTCAACAATGGCCTGTCTTGCTGCCTCGATTCCGAGATATTCGTAAATCTCGATGATGTTGTTAGTATATGTTCTTGATCTGTCAATTCCCTCGATGTTTGAAATCTTTGCGAGGTTACTTCCAATTGTTGAGAGGTAATATTCACCAGTTTTGTCATCCAGCTGAACGTTTGCTCTTTCCACTCCAGGAACTCCCTTCAACCTCAAATCACGAATCTTGTCCTCTAATTGGAGTAATTCGGTATATGATGGAGGATTCTCAGCCAAACTCTTCTTGTCTTCTTCATCTTGAACACCAGGAATTAGTGTCAAAGTGCCCGGATTCTTTTCTTTGTCTGCCTCTACGTAAAGTCTCAGTGCACGAGAAAGTTTGTCTTGTACTTCTGCACCAGTCATTCCCTTCTGCTTCAGGTTACCTTTCTTCAACTTTAGCACAAGTCTTCTTTGTGCTACGTCAGTTTCAATATCTGCGATATTAACCGTTGTAGTAACTTCAATTGCTGCAGCTAGTTTTCTTGCGGCATCTGGAGAGTTATTTTTCCCGTCACTTAGCCTGATAGTCATCGTTGGTGTTTGAGGAACTTTTCTTGCATCAACAATTTCAATAATTCTTGGAAGACCTTGAGTTACGTTAACTGTTGCAACACCTGCATAGTGGAAAGTACGCATAGTCATCTGAGTACCAGGTTCCCCAATTGATTGTGCAGTAATAATTCCTGCTGCCTCATATGGGTCTATCATTGCCATGTCTTGAGCAGCACCTGCTTCTTTGACCAGAGTTTCCGCTTTTTTCTTGGTAAGTTTTGTAATTTCACGAGCAAATACTGCTGAAGTGAGATCGTGGATTGTTTGTTGAGTTAGAGAAATACCCAATGATTCTGCAGCATCTTTTATGCTTTGGAAAACTGGTTCATCTGCGTACTCATCATCGTAAGAATTCAATTTCTTTTCCATGTCATATGGTTCTAGAGATTGGACTGCTTTGGCAGTTCTTCTTCTTCTCGAAGCCCTCTTCATTCTTACTGAAGTCGTTGCTGAATTATCACCTGAATCTCTTACTGATGAATTTGCACCAGTAATGATATTGTGGATTTTAGTTGCTGTTTCGTTATCTACTTCACAGTATTCCTCAATCTGTTCAACAGTTAGTATCTTTACGTCGTCCCACTTTCTGTCATCAGCAAGTTTGTGAGCATGCTCTTCGGGAACTAGCATATCCATTAGCTTCTTTTTGGTTGCACTCTTAACTACCATCAGGCTTCACCTCCTTGTGCTGCTTCTGAATCACCCTCATCATATCCGAGGTCGAATTCTTTGTCAGTACTGTCCTTGTAAGCTGCTTCGTTTACCTTAGTTGGACCATCTGTACCAAGAGCCTTGTCAACAATAACATCGATATTGAAAGGCTTACCATGTACACCACGGCTTGGATCGATTCCGTCCTCTCCATATGAGAATTGGATGATTCTATCCGCAGTATTTCTTACAGATAGGTTTTCATCATCGAAAATCTTCAAGTCATCCATAGCATTGATTAGTCTTCTCTGCATGTAACCCGACTTACTTGTTCTAACCGCTGTATCAACAAGGGATTCTCTTCCAGAAACTGAAAGCATGAAGAACTCTGTAGGCTCTAATCCTCTCTTGAATGATGATGCAATGAATCCTTTTTCTTGTGCTCCAAGAGCCCCTTGTCTAAAGTGAGGAAGGACACGTTGGTGGTATCCACGTTCTAGACGTGCACCACGAACTTTCGCTTGCCCGATACTTCCGGCCATCATTGTCAGGTTGTCCATTGAACCACGAGCGCCTGAAATTGCCATTCCAACTGCAGCATTTGTTGTGCCTTCTTGGTTTAGTTCGTTCTTAGCAACTTCTCCAGCTGCTTGCTTACCCATGTCTAGTATTACCATAATGTTCTCTTCAAGAGTTTCTTTAGGAGTTCTTCCAGGTCTAACTTCATACCCTCGTCCATCTTTTCCGAACTTTTCTAATTCAGCTTGAACTTGGTCTCTAGCATCTGCGTTGTGAGCTTCAATTTGGCTGATAGCCTCAGAGGTCAAATCCTCATCATCTATACCAGTAGTGAAACCAAGAGATGTACATGCTCCAATTGATAGTCTTGTGAACTCGTCTAGGAATTTTGCACCTTCAGTAGGCCCATTCGTTTGAACAATTGCATCTAGGAGTCTTCCATCTTCAGCACCGATAGCACGCTTGTCTAGCGTACCAGAGATGTTTCCTTCTTTGATTACAACATCATCATTTGACCTGCTCAAGAATCGCAAGTGGATATTATCAGGGATAATTACAGAGAGTAAGTCCTCTCCACTGAAACATTCTCCTTTCTCAGTCTTGTGTACCTTTGGTAATTTGCCTGTGTATCCAATGTTACCTAGCATTTCCAATCCATGTCTCTT
>PAMN02000062.1 GCA_002707335.2 Methanobacteriota archaeon
TTTTGCTATTCCAAGATCGGTATCAAGGGCTTTATCATCTCCAAGAATGAACGCAATATCATCAATGGAGTAATCATTTGGAATTTTGTCTCCAAATAGAGAATCTGCGTTAGCATCTAGGCGAATTACTGGACATTTCCATTCATTTACAGTCATTTCTAATCCACCTCCGCCATCATAAATTCCCGGTGCTCTCTCAATAAAATGGCCGCGAGGAGGTGTCGGATTCTTGAGAACATTAGCGATTTTACCAGCAATAGATCTCTGTTCGGCATGTATACCTTTCAATTCGTTCGAAATAAATTTAATTCTACGAGTTGGACCTGGACCACCTTTCAATATCATAGTAAACTCAACATCGTTTCTCATTCCATGACTAGTTAATACAGACGACATAAGTGCCCGAATAAGAACATCCATTCTTCCTGCTCCACCTGCAAGATCGTTTAGAGGCAGTTTCCCCTTCGACATTGCCCTTGTTCCAACAATCGCAAATCGGCGCATGTGATCACCGATTATTTTCGATTACGGAAATTATTGCTTCACAAAGGTCTAGGTTTGTTTGTATTTTGTAATGAGACCCAGTTTTGTCAACAAGCCACGCTCTTGGTTTAGAGATATCATTCAGATCTTCCAACCTGTTTGCGATTGTAGCCGTCATGCCTGATTTTTCTATCTGGGCAACTGCTCTATGAATCAAATCCTTTTGTTTTATTCCACTTTCTAGTTTGAATCCGATTCTGATAGAATCTTTACAATATTCTTTTAGTTCTAAAATATGCTTTGCACCTTGTGATAATGGAATGTTTAAGTCACCTTGCAGCGATGCTATTTTACCTTCAATTTGTTCGGAGATAACGTAATCTAATACTGCTGCTGCATGTATCCAGACATTGATTTTATCCTTTGCAAGGGCTTTTAGTTCTTTTAACATGTCATCTGGATTTTCACATTTGATTACTAACGGTATGTAATTTGGAATATCAATTTCTGTTACACCAACGACACATGTTACATCCATCCCTTTTCTATAAAGATAATCAGCAACTAAAATCCCTGTCTTTCCAGAAGATCGATTTTGAATAAATCGTACATCATCGATATTACTCCTTGTAGCACCTAAAGTTATTACAACAGAAGTAGAATTAGCATTTATCAGGTTAGAAAATTTTGCAACGATATNCTCGTGATTTGGAGTTTTCATTTTANCTTCTTCATTATGACCCCAATATATCTCGCAACCTTGCCTTTTTGCTTCCTTTTCTGTTTCTTTAGTGAGTATGTCTCCAGCTAAATCGTTATGCATTGAGGGAACGAACATAATTGGAATATTTTTACCCCTTGCTGCAGATAGTGCCATCAAGAGTGGTCCATTCATCATTCCATTTGCAAATGATGCAACCAAATTTTTAGTTGCCGGAGTTACCAATACAGCATCAAAATTTTCCAACGAAGATAAATCACCATCCCATTCTGTGATAACATCTCCTTGCGCAGCCCATCTGACAGCTAACGGTGTAATGATTCGCTGAGCAGATTGAGTCATTATTACAGTAACTTGCGCACCGTATCTTCTCAATTCTCTAGATACTCTAACTGTATCTACTGCGGCAATCCCTCCTGAAACGCCTAAAAGTATACGCTTGCCTTGAAGCGAGTCTCCTTTCAACTCGACATCTGTGTCACGCATACTACCGCCAGAAGTAACTGATTCAAGACGCCTTCGCCGGTTGATTCAATTGTATCTGGTGCCTCGGGTGGGGCATGGCAAATGCGGATGATTTGGTTTTAGCAGGTTCCAGGCCCACCGCTGCTAGCCCAATAGACGCTCTTCATTCAAGAACTTCTACAGTGCTTTTAGTAGACACAATTGTACTGTTTTTCCTTGTGCAATTGTACGTAGGTGTTGTAATCGCGGCTATTCCAACCATTTTTGGAATAATTATTTGGAATAGTTACAAATCAAAATCAGATTGGGCATATTGGTTTGCTCCAATGCTAATCGCATTGGTATCAACTATGTTTGCGATTATTCTATTCTTACATGTATACTGGCTTATTTCAGGGGATGGAGGTTCATGGTTGATTACAATCCTGATAGGATGGGCAACTATTTCTGGAATACGTTTTATCAGAATACATTTCCATCCAGTGTACAAATTAGGTTATAGTGGAAATTCAATATACAACAACAAGTTTGAATTGCCAGCAAATGAAATCTTAGCTGCATGCCCCACATGCTTGGCAGTTCTTGCCGTGAANCCTATGTTGCTTTCACCTAGTGATAGATGTCCTGAGTGTGACAATCCTCTGGTTCTTAACGAACTCGAAGAAGAATAATCAGCGAGATGCTAATGTCAAATTCTTCCACATGTCTTCAGGAACTTCCATTGCCAGTCTTAGACCGCCCATTGCTCCTAATCTTACTGGGTCGTCCACTACGTGAACATTAACTTCGCCCATATCAGAAAGTCTTCTTTCAATAAGTGCTCCAAGTCCTCGAATTCCAGATCCTCCGCCAGCAAGAACCATGTTTCTTCTGAATTCATCATGGAATTCAGGGTTTGAACCTGCAATTAGAGCCTTGACATTGTCAACAATTGGTTCTACTATAGATTCACAAGCTGCTTGAACGCAATCTGTAATGTCTAAGGTCATAGCCTTTCCTTCGATTGAGAAATCTACCATAATTGGCTCCTCAGGTGTGGATGTTGATACGAAGGAATATTGCTCCTTCCATCTTCTTGCCATGTCCTTGGTAATTTGTGCACCATTGTACTTCTTTTGAATTTCAGCGATTATCTGTCTGTCAACATAGTCTCCTGCATATCCTGTGTGCATTTGGTCACCAGGTCCAGGAATNGTGCCGTATACTCTACACAAATCTGTTGTTCCTGCTCCAATATCGATTACGAGTGTGTGTTCAATCATATCAAGTGCGTAAGCAACTGCGAAAGGTTCTGAAATAATCATTGCCGCATTTACNGAACCAGCAGCAGCGTCAAAGATAGAAGTCTTGTCAACGTGACTTGCTTCAGCAGGTGCTCCGATAACTGCGACTACTCTGTCATAATCTTCAGGATCTGAAAGACCTATGAGGTGAGTGATGAAGTGAGCAATGAATGCCCTGTCTTCAGGAGTATCTTTGATTACACCAAGTTCTAATGGTCTGAACAGGTTTAATGCTAGTCTATTCTTCAAAGCATCATTTCCAAATAAAACGTCTCTCTTAAGGAAATTCTTTGCGATTGGATCCTTAGGAGTTCCGATAACTGTCAATTCTTCTTCTTCGTGATTGTCACTTGAAACCATAACAGATCTGAATGTTCCAAGGTCTATTCCAATGTAAAGTACGTCTTTTGCCATTTGACTCACCTATCTTCTCCAATTCCTATTACCTTATGAACAATACCGTAAGTTACCAATAAATCAATAAACACATTTTTTCTATAGAAAGGCCATCAGCACCAAGATTCGCAACTATTGCAATACCAAGCAGCATAGTCTGGATACAGATCTGCCATTTCTCCACAATTTGTACATTCTTTCAACGCATTATTACCAAATATTTGCTGAACGATTTGTACGTGAACAAAATCATCAATTCCTAATTGTTGTCTCATAGCCCAGAGCATTTGATCTTCGGAAGGGGAAATTATTCCGTCTGCTAGACAAATTTGAACGACATTTCGATAATCCTCAATCATTGTAATATCTCGTGGATCCATTGAAACTCCAGATTTCTCAGCGACAATATCTGTGCCTCCTGGGTCATCGATAAAAATAACAAGAGAATCTGGATTTAGGTTTTGGTCTCTTAGTTCAAGCAAGATGACATTACCATTCTGGTTAGCATATACTAAATTTGAAAATTTATTGATGACCATTGTGATTGACCTAGCGGTATCCTCNGCACTTCGGCCTTTTCTCCAACCAGTTTCTGTCGCCTCATCAAAGACGTAGAATTCTGTTCCCAATCCAGGGTACTCCAAACGNATTTCTTCTCCTCCATCAAATCCGTTAGCTACAATTGTAATGCTCCCAATAGTTGTATCTACTAAATTGTCATCATCATCAAAAGATATCATCAAGGGTTTTCTTTCCTCCGCTGCCGCATTAAAGTGGCCACTCATACCAGACATCCATTTGTCTTCTAATCGCTTGAGAGATGCTTCTTGAGCATTTGAAAGTCCTTTGTCAATACCCAAGACATTTGATAATTCACCACCCGTCATTTCTTTTTTGAATTCTTCAATCAGTTCCGCATCTCTTCTGTAGGTTTCTGGTGGTCCTCGCTTTGTTGTAACGTGGTTTGGGTCTCTCCATTCATATCCACATTTAATACACGATAAATATCCTGCAATAGTCGATGGTTGCTTTTCTCCACCACACCTTGGACAATCTCCTTCTTCGTTGTAAGATAGATTATCTGCAGCCTCGCGCCGTCCTTTCCGGAATCCCCACTCCGCCATGACGCTGAACACAAGTTCCGGCTTTTGAACACTATGCCTGTAATCATTGGATTATTGCTTTCAATCCATATCTGACAACATTATTTTGAGCATAGATTTTCCTCAAAACTAATTTAACATTAGCACCAATTAATATTTCGTCATCATTGTCATCAACAACCAAGAAAACTCCTTTAGGTCCGTCATTTAATTTAACAAATACTGTTGAAATTCCTCCCAAAATAGGCGCCCTAATTGAAAATTCCGACGGTGCCCCGCCAGCAGCTAGGGTCGTCCATGATTCAACAACACCTGCCTTGGTTAGTTGCGTTTTGGAAATTTCAGACGATTTGTGAGGAAATTCTCTTGGGGGCCAGAATATTTCTCCATCTATTTTTTGGGACGTCATTTTTATTCTAGCATCTGAAGATATTGTGTAGGTCTGATCGGAAACATATGCTCCTTGGCTTACGGAGACGCCTTCTTCAATCCAAGCATCTTGTATCGACTTTATGAAATCACTTTCGATTGAATATCCATCAAATTGATAATCCCAATATCTGTCTCTTGTTATACATAATTCTGCTGATTTTGGATGGCATATTATTTTCCATTCTGCTTCTTCGTTACTTAAGTAACCAGATACTTGCATAATATCTGAATCAATGTTTTCATCCATTGCAAATTCGCCTATATTTTTAGTGATGTTGAGTTTATTAGCAGCGCTGACCGCCAAAGTAGTGTAATCACTGTCAGGACCAAATGCATGAATATCTCCATCAATAAAACGACTTTTTGCTATTATGCCGTTATCATTGTGTAGGATAAAATATCCTTCAAATATGGAGGAATTATTAGTCATTAGGAGACCTCCCAAATATGTGTACTGCACATGTTGCCCCTGAACCTCCAACATTGTGAGTTAATCCTACTTCCGCATCGTCCACTTGTCTGCCTTTTTCGACATCTCCTCGTAATTGTTTGAAAATCTCCACGACTTGTCCGGTTCCTGTTGCCCCTAATGGGTGACCTTTAGATTTCAAACCACCACTAGAATTTATTGTAACATCTCCGTTATTCCGTAGTCCTCTTTCTTGAGAGGCAAAATTTCCTCCATCTCCCTTATCTGCGAATCCAAGGTCTTCTGTTGCAAGTAATTCGGCAATTGTAAAACAATCATGAACTTCAGCCAAATCAATATTTTTTGCAGTTAAAGACGAGGATTTGTATGCAACTTCTGCGGCTTTCTTGGTTGCTATTAATTCTGTAATCGACGGTCTGTCATGAAGGGCAAGATAGTCACTTGCGGCACCCGAACCCTTAACCCACACAGGTGTGTCTGT
>PAMN02000023.1 GCA_002707335.2 Methanobacteriota archaeon
GGGCCACTAGTTTACCAGTTGTCTGACAAGGCAATGCTGGGTAGCCACGCCCTAATAGATAAGAGCTGAAAGCATCTAAGCTCGAAACTAACCCAAAAACGAGACACATATTCATTACTCGTAGAAGACGAGTTTGATAGACTGCGGATGTAAGTACGAAGCTTCGGCGACGTATTCAGTCCAGCAGCACTAACAATGAAGCAACTACTTTTCGTGTATGCACCGCACTAGCGAGTGCCCTTCATTCATAAGTTCATGCCAATTCACGCAATCTATTGCTAGATTGCACTTTCAGATTCGAAAGAAGATGGGTGCACGGTCATAGCGGTGGTGTTTACCCGGTCCCATTCCGAACCCGGAAGTCAAGCCCATCTGCGTCATTACCGGTACTGTGGTGCGAGAGCCCACGGGAATGTTTGTCACTGTGCCCCTCTTCTTTCCTTCTGATTTCCCCGCAGCTGCCTTGCAGCAATCGCCGCATTCCGCAAATTTGCGGGTGCGGCTTTTTTTAATTTTCAAAAATTACAACCACAAACAATGAGCATTCGAAATGTAGGTGAATAATATGCCAATGTCAACTTGTGATATTCTAGGATCTGACCAGATTGGTATTTACCTGGCGGTTTGTGGCAATGTTGTTTTCCACCCTAATGAAATTCGTGAAGAGACAGTTCAGATTATTGAAAACAACCTAGGATTAGAGAGAGTTCCTATTTCGATAGGTGGTTCTAACCTCATTGGTGCATTAGTTGCAGGTAACTCAAAAGGACTTGCCGTAGCAGATATCGCAACAGAATCAGACATTGACAAACTCACTTCCTATGGTGATGTTATTGTCATGGAAGGAGGGGTTAACACCGCAGGTAATCTAATTCTTTGCAATGAGAATGGGGCGATTGCATCTCCTGCGTTACCAGATGAAGGTGTAGAGATAATATCAGAGATTTTTGGTATTCCTGTTGCTGCTTCATCAATTGCTGGAGAGGATATTGTTGGTTCTCTTGGCGTTGCGACAAATCAAGGTGTGCTATTGCATCCTGATGTTTTACCAGACGAAGTACTACTTATCGAAGAAATCCTGGGCGTCGCTCCAATGGTTGGAACTGTTGCATTTGGCTCTCCATATGTAGGAGCAGGTATTGCTGCTAGTGATAATGGGGCAATAACTGGCAGAGAAACCACAGGTCCCGAACTAAATCGTATCGAGGACGCACTTGGACTGATTTGAATCTGTGTGCCAATATTCAAAGACGGCCGATTAAACCACACCGTCTATGGGAGAATGTCTATACGCAGGTAAAGTGAAACAAGTTTGGTCAACAGATGACCCGGATATATTAGAATTCAGGTATACCAATCAAATTTCAGTATTTGATCAAATTATACCATCATTGATTCCAAGAAAAGGAGAATCACTAAACAGAACAACATGTCATTGGTTTGAATTGGTTGAATCTGAAGGAATTTGTAGAACACACATCGTTGAAAGGAATGCTCCTGATCGATGTTTAGTTCGTCGTGTTGATATTTTTAGAGAACCTGGAACCACGCCAAGAGATGGAGAATGGGTATTTGTTCCTTTAGAAATAGTTTGTAGACATTATCTTGCTGGCTCCGGATGGAGAAGGTACAAGCGTGGAGAATTGTCTGCAGAAGAATTAGGATTTGAAGCCGGTACTGAACTAGAACAAGGTGTAAAATTACCAAAACCATATGTTGAAGTCACAACTAAGTTCGAAGCATATGATAGATTAATTGATACTGATGAAGCTCTCGAAATAGCAAATATCACACTTGATGAATTAAATTCGCTTATCGATGTAGTCGTTAAGGTCGATGCTTTGATTGAAAGGGAGGCATTGAAGAGAGGTTTAATTCATGTTGATGGCAAAAAGGAGTTTGCCCTCGGTCCAGGCAGGGTTCCTGTATTGGTAGATTCCTTTGGTACTTTAGACGAAGATAGATGGTGGGACGCAGAAGAATATGAGAAAGGAAACATTGTCCAACTATCAAAAGAATTTGTAAGACAACATTACATTGAAACCGGTCATCAAGAAGAATTGAGATTGGCTAGAGAGGGTGGAACAGAAGACCCACCAATTCCAGCGCTTCCTCAGAGCGTTATCGATGATACAGCTGCATTATATTCATCAATGTATGAAAGATTGACTGGAAAAGGTTTCTAATCGTGGATTCGCAGTAGTATTCCACAATTTCTCTTTTCGGCAGATCTGAGCATTGCAAGGAAATGTTTTGCTGCATCTTGGCATCCACCATCTAGTGGTTCGTCAGCTGCTGGCATCCAGCACCTTGAAGTGATTAATTTCTTCAATTGTTTGACTTCTTCTATTGTCAGCCACCCCTTCATTGTTAATCCTCCTATTCCATTCTCTTTTTTGGTGTCTACCAATCTTGTCGACAAACAGTCAATAAGTTCGGTCAACTCAGTAAAACCATCCATCCTCTTGTTTTCTCTAATCCATTCTTGAATGTAAGTTATAGAGGAGCCATCTCCATAAGGAAATCTTCCGAATTTTTCTTTTGACACACCAGCCTCCAAAGGAGCAGGCTTACCATTTTTCAATTCAACACAGGATAAAAAGAATAAATTAGCATCATCCCATTTTATTGAATCACGGTTTTCGGGGTTATCTACACCTTGCTCTAACAATCTTATTCGTAAATTGTCATCGTTATCTATTGCCGTCTGCCAATCTCCGAATTCTAAGGCTTCATGTACTGCTTTAAGACGATGTGATACCATTGGATCGATTGTCGAAAAAGGAGTAGTGGTGTCAAGAGCCTCTCTCATGTATCGAGGGGAGGGTCAGCTACGGATGAAGTCAACGGTTCTTGAAGAATGAATCCATTCTCCTGCCAATGTCATCTTTCTGTTCGTTTTGTCCACCATCTGTTTGAATCTCTCGCCTTAGGGCAGATAATCTTCCACTAGCAGTGTCATCATCAATATCAACAACTTCTTGCTCAATTTCCGTGATTATTACTTCCTCTTCAGCGTCCTCTTCTTCAGATTCTTCCTCGAATGATATGTCCTCAAATTCATCTTTAACTTCTGTGATAGGCTCAATTTTCATCTCTACATCGTTATTTTCAGGTAATCGGTTGACCGCTTGGCTCATATTCACATCATCCTTTTCCTTATCCCTTCTCAGGGAATTGTTAAGATTCAAAACTCCACCGAAATAAGCAATTATTACAAGTATAGCACCAATTCCTAATGTCCAATAAATGTCTCCCGAACTATAGGATACAAGTGGTTTTGTACTTGCATAAACAGTCATTGAATCATCACTTGGATTATCATCAATATCCCATGGTGCATTGCAGGCTACTTTTGCAGTTACTGCGGTAGCGTCTTCTATCTCATCTGGCCTGTCTATGGTTTCACTAGGTGGATACTTTCCACCATAAATGTCAACCATTACAGAAGTCGACCAATCTCCTTCTGACGCAGATATATCAACTCGACAAATTGATCCTTCCATTATTTGATAATTATTTCTGTCAACACCAAATTCAATATATTCATCATTCACTTCTAAGTTCGATAATTTAACATTCCAACCATTTTGTCGGGCAATATGAGTTGTTTGCTTAGAGTATAATTCTATTCCATTTGAGTCGATGATTAAAACATCAACGGTAACGAAACCAGGATTTGGATCCCAATTAGATATTGATAGGTTTGTTGTTTTATTTTGTCCTGCGCTTATCCTAATTACTTCATAGGACAGAATCTCTCCAGATTGAGATTTAATCCACGCATTCGCCACTAGGTCATAATCAGGGTGTGCAGTGATTGTACAACTCGTCCATACCATTGAGAGTGGTTTTACTCCAAGCTCAGACAATGAACCTACATCAGTGCTACACGACGATTGGTGGACAGGTGCAGGGATTCCAATTAGATGGAGAATTACTCCGTTATGCGTGACATTAGAACGCGAAGAGGGCAACTCGATAAGTGAACTTTCAATTCCATCAGGAGTATTCAAATCAATAGTTACTTTCTCACCAGTTCTTCCAGTATGAACTGGGCTGGATAAGAGGACGTTATCTGATTCAGAAACTACCATGTCATAAACAGTTAATCCAAGAGTTGGATGTTCGATATGAATATCAAGTTGTATGTTTGCAGAATTCCAATTTGCTGCTGGCTGCAAAAGTAATGGTAATCCTTTGATCTCGTTCGGAGCAATTAACATGATTCCTTCTCCTGAAACATTCCAATCTGTTGGTAGATTTGGAATAGAGACATTTACTATGGCCATTTCATTTCCAATATTCTCTAACCATGTTGTTGGCATTGAATACACGTCTTGTTTTACCAGCCATGCTCCCTTTGAGTCGATTAATAACCCCGGAGCAGCGCCAACTCTGATGGGTACTTGCTGGGTTACTGCACCTGAACCGTCTCCATTTCGAACTCTTATCTCTAGTATTCCTATCTCTCCTGCTACAGCGTCATCAGGAGGGTATATTGAGAAATTAACTACAGTCGATGTTCCTGGATTGACTGTATTACCAACTAAGCCACTTGTTGGAATTGATGTATTCCATCCTCCTCCTGCGTTAGAAATATACGGAGCAGCAGGGCTGTTACCTTTTTGTTGAATGGTAATTTCTATTTCTCCCCCTTCAGGTGGGACTTCTAAAACTGTATTTGCAAGATCTATTCTCCATCCAGATACACTTGATACCTCGATTATGATATATTCTGTTTGATTAATCGCAAAATCTCCTGAGAATAAATGAATTGTTAGATTCACAGTAGTTCCTGCCCAAGCATCTTCAGGTACTGATAGAGACATTGACATTGTTTGGCTTTGATTAACATCCAGTCTTGATGAATTGATTCCAACTACATTCCAAACGGATGAATCACCATTTTGATAATTGATGGATAAGCTCGGTTCTATTGTCAACAAGTCATCTGAATTTCCTGTATTTACCACAGTCATTCCCAATTCTAATTCCTCTCCAGGAGTTCCAAAAACAATTTCTCCGTCATCAAAGTTGACGTCCCATCTATGGTCAGGTCTAGCTTGTATTGTTATGTTAGCATAATCATAAACAGTAGAATCACCCATGGATGTCCACTTGAAGACCAGTTCAAATTTTTCTTTGGCAGGAACATCATCTGGCAATGTTACCCAAACTGGAACGTTAGACAAACCACCTGCTCCTATAGTTCTTGTAGGATTTGAAATTTCAAACAAAACCTCAGGTTTTTCAGTTAGATTACCTGAAGTTGTAAATCCTTCAATCAGGAATGTATCTTCTCCATTACCGGGGTTTTCAAGTTTTAAAATCAATCTCGTACGCTCAGACACATTGAATGTTGAATCATTGAGCGGGTCGACAACCTCTGCATTTGCTCTGAAAACCTGCAAAACATGCAATGATATCGACAAGCTACTGTCTGACAAATTGTTAGCGGATTGATTGAAAAAGTGCCTCTTAGGTTGTGCATCCATTGGTAAATCTAGGTGTAACTTGCCATTTTGGCCGTTCATTTCGAGATTTGTTCCGTTGATCATCAAATCTCCAGATGTATACCATGACCAACCTTCCTTTAGCATAGATGCTTCTGACATATCCCAAACGATTGTACTTCCATCGTAATTTGATTGAATGTCCCATGTCAAGTTAGTGGAGGGAATAGTTCTGATGTGAGGTATATCTGTAGAAATATCGCTGGCAAAAATTACTGCTGTGAAGTCCTCACAGATTTCATCATCACCCGATCCAATGCACAAGGTCAATGTTGACGATGTAGATTCTCCTAATGTCTCTCCTATGGGTACGTCAACTTCGATTAGATATTCCTTTTTTTCACTAGGGTTTAACTCAATACTCCATTGTGTATTGCCCTCATAATCCACTACCTGGGCATTAGTCGACCAAGTGTTTGAAGACCATTGCATCTCGGTAGTTTCTTGCGCATTACCTACGTTCTCAACGAGTATCCAAACATGGGCAACATCACCTGGTTTTCCGAATCCTATACCATTAGGTAAACCAGTGGCTCCCTGAAGTGACAAACCTCTTGTCCTTTCAACCTCCAATGGTAAAATTACATTTGTGAAAATCGAACCATCTTGATTCAAACTGAGGTTTAGTGGCACATAAGCATTATCAGAGCCTTCTGCCCCGATAGGAACTGAGAAATTAAATTGAATAATTTGCGGAACGTCTCTCTCCAAATTTATTACTAAATCTGATGAATCGATTGGTTCGAACTTCCATCCTTGTGGTAGAACAGAGTCATCAAAATCTAGTGTCCAATCAGCAGCCCTGCTTCCAGTACTCATTACAGTAACGTCTACGATTTGGGATGAACCTGGAAGTGCTCGTGACACCTCCATTGGGGTTTGAATCTCGGCAACATATGGTTCTAAGACTGTCAGAGTTGTTGAATAATAATCATTCTCTGTTCGAGTTTGAGTAAGGTTGTCACTTGTGTCTAAAAACAATTCAATGGTGTGTACTCCAAGAGTGGCTTCAATATCAACGCTGAATGATACAGGCCCCCCCTCTCCTGAAGGGGCGACTGATTCTACGATGTTTTGTCGATATCTTTCGATTTCAACGCCATTCATCATTAGTATTGCAGTTGTAGGTGCATCAGTGTCTACAATTCCAATGTTTGAATATTGGCAAGAAATCGTTACCATTTCTCCTGGGTCTGGGTCAGGAGGAGTAAATCCTATACCCCTGCCATCTGCTAACGGGGCAACATCAGATTTTGCTTCGCTAATTAAAGCATCACCAATCAATATGTCCAAATGCCCATCACCATCCATATCTGCGACTGCAGGCCCTGCCCATGTTCTGTGTGGTACATCTACAGGTGCTGCCCATCCTGTACTAACATCTGCTGAAGTCCCAGTGTCCCCATCAAAAGCAAATAATCTACGGCCAAATGCGACGATCAATTCTTCTTCGTCTTCACCATCTAAATCAAGAGCAATTGGTGCTGCTACCGCGATTTCATCATTATCATTCCCACTACCTCTTTGAAGGGTTCTAGACCATTCTCTAAAAGGAGGATCGATTGTAATGTCGTGACAACCAGTCATTCCTTCTCGGTCTGTGCTAAAAGAAGAATCAGAGTACCACGTAACCCAGCATACTCTGTCGGTTACACCGTCACCTGTGGTGTCCATGGGCAGTGGTTCAGCATCTCCATAACCATTCTTGGCACGGAATCTCCAAATCTCGTTAGTACTGGTTAATTCCATTCCCACATATTGAGCACCCATTCCATCATTTGCTCCGTTTTCATCAACTGGTAGAGTAAGAATCATTTCAGGAGGTGCATCGGAATCTAGTTGTGTAATCACTGGCCCAGGGAGCCTCAAACGAGGTGTATCGCTATCAGAGTCAGTATTTTGAATACTAACTCTTTCCCAGTCTAGTGAACCAGTTGGTCCATCTATCTGCCATATCCACATGTTTCCTGAATTAGAATCTACGGTGGTCAAAACAACAGATCCGCTGTTGTCGTCGAGGTTAGCAAATGCAGGGTCGGAGGGGTGGGTTCCTCTATCTAAAGCAACTGACCAATCGACTTCTGGACTTTGCAGACCTAGTGGTAATGCAATAACTGTCGGGTCGTCGGTACTAGTGTCGACAGTTGCTAGAACTAATTCCGGACTTCCATCAAGAGATAAATCAGCTAGTAATGGCTGAGTTACAGAGAAGTGGTTAGATTGACTCGAAAAGAAATGAGGACTATTAATTCCAAGTCTCAAATCCGCATCTGTCCACGACCATAACCTTTCATTTGAGTGTCCAGATGACATCCAACCCGATTCATCGCATGTTAGTTCAGGAGACCAAAGGTCAACCTTCAGTGCAGATGAAGTGTCGTATGCTATTGCTATCTCAGTTTTTTCATCCCCGTCAACATCAACTAAAACAGGTGTTGACCGAATATATCTCGCTTCGCCAAGATTTACTTCCCAGACCACCTTAGCACTATCTCCTTCGATTATGGAGAGATGTCTATCAGATGTAGATGGGTCTGTGTGCGTCATAATTGCGAATAGTTTACCTTCGCCACACCTTTCTTTAGCTCCTTCTGAAGAAGTAATCGATTTGGACAGATTAGCTATGGCCACTCCATAACCATCAGCGCCTAGTCCTGAATCGAAAGCCACCCAATTTACAGCAGGAGTTTCAATTGTAGCAAGTCCTGTATCTCCATGTTCAGGAATTACTCTCGAGTGGCCTGCATCTCTTCCATATTGCGCCCATGGTTGCCATAGCGGATCCCATGAATTGTCTGATTCGCTTTCATCGGCTTTTGTCTCGGTGGGGATAATGATTAGCGATGCTAACAAAATCATCATCAAAAATATGGCTTGACTTTGCCTCTGCATCATTTTCCCCCACACAAAGGAGGGCTTTAGAGGTAGTTAGGCCTTTAGGCTCACTGAGCCAAATATGCATCTGAATTTATCATGCCAAAAATAGCGATTAGGATGCAAAAAATAATCCGAGGTTGATTTTATTCTAGGGTATCATTCAAATAGGGGCCGTTGGTGGACGGAATGACTTCGGTCACCTATCTCTCCCGAGGTATAGCCGGTGAAGGACGGATGAGGCAAGAAACCTCCTTCGTCCTACCGCTTGACTCATGAGAGATTCCAGAGGTGGAAAAAATGTACAAAGTAGTCAGGAAAAGAGACACAATCCGCATTCCAGCGGAGTATATTCGAAAGGGTAAATCCCTAAACGAACACATTGATAGACTAGCAGCAACTGCTTTCGAAGGAAGATTCGATGATCAAAACAGATTTGTTCTGGTTACAACTAATCACGAACCAATTGACCGAGGACGAATTATCCATGGTGATGGTGCAATTTATCAACAGGTAGAATTCGACGCAGTCCTATATTGTATAGAAGATTATGAAGTAGTAGAGGGTGCTGTTACTGAAGTCAACGATTTCGGAGCATTCGTGCGAATTGGTCCAATGGAGGCCTTGCTTCACAAATCGCAGATTATGGAAGACCATGTCGACATTAACACTGGAATGGGTCTTGTAGAAGGACGCCAATCTGGGAAAAGAATCGGCGTAGGGAGTTCTGTTAGGGGAAGAGTAGTATCCTTGTCTCCAGATACAAGTGATCCAAGAAGATCAAAGATTGGTCTTACCTGTAAGCAAACAGGTCTAGGAAGTCACGAGTGGATTCACGAAGAGAAGGAGGAGTAATTATGGCAAAGAACCCATTTGCATGTAGCGAATGTCATCTAATACTTGCAGACGAAGCAACAGAATGCCACCGCCATCCTTCAGCGCCAGTCTCAACAGATTGGTCAGGATATGTAGTAATCATTGACCCGTCAAGGTCAGATATCGCAGCTAGATTGAATATCGAAGTTGCTGGTAATTACGCATTGAAAGTAAATGTTCGATAAGGAGGAATAAATATGGAGTCAAAAGATAGAAAAGAAAACTCACTACTAAACAGAATAGAAATCGAGTTCAGTTGGAACCACGAGGGTAAAGCAACACCTTCACGTTCAGAAATGTTAGACCAAGTTGCTTCATTAGAACCTGGTTCTAACAAAGACTTGATTGTCATCAAACATGTAAATACCAGATTTGGGGTTGGAATAACAACAGGTTCTGCGTTCATTTATGCTGATGAAGAATCAATAAAAGTTGAACCAGAATACGTGCACAACAGGTTTTCAGGACTACGTTCGTCCAACGCATCTGCAGATGAGCCTGCTGCTGAAGAAAATACAAGTGAAGATGATGGAGGTGAAGCTTGATGTCAGACGGTCCTCAAGCGGCTGCAAAGTGGTCTAAGTATTCAGTTGAAGACGGAAAACTCGTAAGAAAATCTGAGTTCTGTCCAAAGTGTGGCCCAGGTGTATTTCTTGCTATCCACGCAAACAGAAAGTCATGTGGCAAATGTGGCTACACAGAAATGAAAGAGTAATAATTAACTCATGTGGGTTGTTTTAGCACCTTGATTATCTAGAACAAGGCACTTTCCTTCTTCTATTACTAACTGTACTCCTAATTCAACTCGCTTCGAAGTCTCTGGCTTTGATAGGATGATGTCTTCTCTCCAAGAAATAATCCTCCATTCTCCTTCGTAGTATAATGCATCTTGAATAGTTCCTCTTAGTTTTCTTGCAACAGTAATTTGTCCATCTACTAATTCCCATGCCCAACCATCTCTAGAACTTATGAGATATCTATTATCACAGCAGAATACATTTTCTACATCGCAATCTACACCTAAACTATTTTCAGAGATCATCTCTCCATCTTCTAAAGAATGAACTCGATAAGTTCCCCCTCGCGTCCAGATGACTACATGTTCGTCATTTATTGTCAGAGCTGAAATAGAATTTTGACCAGGAAGTTTTGATTCTTCTGAACCAATTATTGGTTGCCGCCATAATTCTGTCGAGTCACATGTGATGCAATAAACACCTCTTGTGTAAAGTGCAAAAACAATATGTTCGCCGTTACTTGCTAATGCAATTGGCTCCGCATCAAGCGTATGAGACCATATCGAACCAGCAACAGGGGTGTTAATCTCACTAACCCGCAATGCCGAGCGTGAGATTCCATCAACTAATTCTTCATTTACATCAATCAATGCCATTCTAGCCAATCGCAATTCATGGTCGACCCATGTTGCGACTAAACCTGAATCACAAATTGCTGCTTGTGTAATTTCAGTGGGAAAAGGTCGCGCAGTCGTGTCATTTGCTGTTACATTACCTTCTACATCAATTATTATTTCAGCGCCTTCATACTGCAAATGCTTCCATGGCGCTCCCGACATGTTTGCTGCTATGGTGTATAGAATTTGAACAATTGCTTCAATAAATTCAACACACTCGGATTCACATGGTCAGCCTAATTCTTGTGTCTGGTGGAGATATTGCGTCAACCAATCAGGCTGATGAATTATTGAAACTGGCAGATTGGATTAAATTGCCTGAAGTAGAAGGCAGAAAGGCGTTTTCGTACAAACATGCACGAATGTGGTGGGTGGATGATGGTTGTCTGTGGGAGGATGATTTAGATAAAAGATGGGAGTCTGCCACAGGCGAAAAACCCGAAGAAATTATTTTTCCGTCTAGGCATTCAGCAGCAAGTGGGAATGCATCACTTACGTTGCACCCCATTGGTACTATGCAAGTTCCGTTCAACGAGACTCCTCAATTTGGAGGAAGGGCGGCAGATTGNCCCCCACCNAATCCGAGGCTGGCTGCATGGTGGAGAGAATTNAACGCAATTGATCTTGACTTCGATGAGTTTGAATTGAGTTTGGAGACCACTCATCATGGGCCATGGATTGAAACCCCTTCACTGTTTATCGAAATTGGGTCAACATCTGAAACATGGGGGCATGTCGGAGCAGCAAAGGTTCTANCTGGAATAATATACAGGGGATTAGGCTTAGATGGCTCAAACGGATTGGGTACTTGGAACGGTGAAGGGCAAGTTGTGATTACTCTCGGTGGCGGACACTATGCCCCGAGAGCTAACGTATTGGGCTTACATGAGAACGTCTGGTTAGGCCATATGCTTGCAACATATGCATTACCTTTTGAAAGAGATGATGATGAAAACGTTACAGGTATGTGGGAAACAAGTATTAGAAGAGCAGTTGCTGCAACCCAAAAAGCATTCCCAGGAGGAGATCTGGTCTGCAGTATGGATAAGAAAGCGTTCAAAGGATGGCAACGCCAAGCAATAAGAGGTTTGCTTGAAGAATTAGAGATTCCATTGCTACGTCGGTCTCAAATCATCGGATGAAAACGGTCAATAATTGTCGATTCTTGGATTAACCCATGGTCTCAGCGTTCTCTCGTCTGATTGTGGCGATGACCATTCGAATGCCTAAATGGTTTGTTGGTTGGGTAAGTCGAAGATACGTTGCAGGCTCAACTTTAGATGATGCTGTTAAAGTGATGAAGAGACTCTCATCCGAAGGTTCTTGCTTTACTGTTGATGTACTAGGTGAAGAAATAAAATCAATGGAAGAAGCCAAATTTTTCTTAGAAGAATACAAAAATGTTGTAAAAGCGATTATTGAGAATCAATTAGATTCTAATTTGTCGATTAAACCAACTGCCTTTGGTTTATTGTTAGACGAGAAGGAAGGAATGGAAAATATTGAAACCTTAGTAAAAATGGCTAACGACAATAATTTGTTTGTACGTTTGGATATGGAAGACCATAGAGTTACAGATGCAACAATACAAGTTATGCTAGATATGCATTCGAANGGCCTTGAAAATGTAGGNGTTGTGTTACAAGGAAGATTATTCAGAACCGTCGATGATATAAATAAAATAAAACAAATATTAGGGGCAAAAGCAGATTATAGAATTTGTAAAGGGATTTATTTGGAGCCAAGTGAAATATCCCATACGGAAAGAAAGCCAATAATTGATGCTACAAATGAGGCAATTGACGCAATGTTAGATGCCGGGTCTTATGTTGGAATTGCAAGCCATGATTATCCAGTAGTCAATTATGCACTCGATGCCCTAAAATCTAGAGGCATGGGACCAAATATTCCGGATCCAAGAGAAAATTCAGGGCCTAAACGAGATAACAAAGGACCTGGCTACGAATTTCAAATGTTACTTGGAGTNCGTGGCAATTTAAGGAGAAAATTGTCGAAGGAAGGCCACAGAACACGTGTTTATGTTCCATATGGAGAAAAATGGTATGAATATTCGATTAGAAGACTGCAAGAGAATCCAACAATAGGCACTCAAATAGTTAAATCNTTTTTACTGCCTTGGACTAATCGTCCTTGATTAGTAGCGTTTTTTCTTTTTTCTACGACCTTGCTTACCGGGTTTTGGTTTTCCCTTCTTCTCAGCATCAGGAATAATGGGGTTCGGGTTGTTGCCAAGTTTCCCCTCTTTCCAGGCTTGTCTTCTTTCTCTTGGGGTCCTTGGTGTAAAATCTTCTTGTTTTGGTGGTTCATGAAGATACATTCGTTTGATTTCGTGGGCGACAACCCTTCCTGATAATGTTCTACCAGCACCTGTATGAATTGCTCGTATTTTCCATTTGGTTCCATCGTAGTCATAAATCGAACCAGCTTGAAAAATAGTATCTCTGTCGACGAATATTGAGTCGCTCTCTGAATACTCTCCCATCGTTAGAGTTAATCGAACCATAACTACATCAGAGCGTACTGCATTTGCTCTCGATACCTTAGTCGCTATTAGACTTGAAACNGGGTTATTTTCTTTATTCTCAATTCGGTTGATCTGCCAACTAGCGTCAGAATATTCGAAAATATCTCCAACATTGAGAACTTCGTCATCATCAACAATGATATTAACCGTTACAGTATTTGCTCCTTCACTTAGTAAAAAAGTGACATTTACAGGCTTTGGCTCCCGTATTTGATAATTGTGAACATGGTCACATTCGTCACATTTGAGAAGGTAGTTAACTCCAGATTTTACGATCTTTTCTTTCAAAATCTGGTGTCCACAGGGCTCATTGCAACTTGGACAATCTGCGACATTTTGGACGATGTCTTCATCATTCTCAAATGATAAATCATCACTCATTGCCATCTCTCCGTTTTTCTTGGCCTATCGCTTTACCTTTGAGGCTGTCGGCTAATACAAAGACTTGACAACAAGTATTCAATGCCCATGTCATGCGAGAAGAAGTTTTGGCTGCTCTGTTGGCAGCAGATAAAGAACTATCTCGTGATGAGCCAGAAGTAGAGGCCAATCTTGGTATACAGATGGAACATATGGGTCTAGAGACTTGGTCTATTTCCGTTAGAAGGAGAATCCGTGATACNGTGTTGAGATTGAATCCAGATAAAATAATATTTGCTGGAGCAGGAATAGGACATTTATCTTCTTGGATTCTACACCATCTTTCCGAAAATGAGTCAAAATCTAAATTCCAATTAATCGAAGAAGGAAATAGATTCGCAGTTATTCTAAAGAGGCTTTGCGACAGATATGAAAGTGTAGATACTAACATAGTTGTAGGGTCAACTGCATTATTAGCTGGTGAATTAATAGCATGGAAAATTACCAAATCTGGCAATCCTCCAATATTTCCAGAAGCAGATGCAATAATCGTTAATTCACCTATGGTAAAGTTAGCAGATGATGTAGAAGTTATGCTAAAAATTCTGAATAAGAATGGCATACTTCTTACAATCGAACCAACACCTCCAGTTGGCGATAAAGGTACTACTGATCCAGAAGTTGTCGGTTTTAACAAGTGGATGGAATTAATCAAATCCACAAATGACACTCATCATTTGGCATTTGCACCATTATTTGGTGGGACTATTGTTGCTTGGTTCGCAAAATAGGTTTAACCTGCTGCTTGAATCAATGCTTCGAACTGGATTAAGCCATATCCATAGTGATTATCGTGAGATTCTTGTCCATTTTTCATTTTTGATGTAGACGCAATCCAGTCTTTCAAGTCATCTAACATATCTGTGCCACCGTCCATGAGGTTAGGATTATTTTCAAACATCAGAGCAACTGCACCGGTAACATACACCGTTGCGGCACTTGTTCCTGAAGAAAGACCCCATGAATCACCGACCATTATTACTGGAACATCATCCCCGGGTGCTACGACTTCTGGTTTCCTATCAGGGTCGTTTCTTGGTAAAAGAACAGGCAAAGGTAGTATTCGCCCATTGTTATCGCCTATCGAAGACCCCTCCCAAATATTGCCGTCGCTGTCAACTCCTCCCACGCAAATTACAGTGTCAACCGTACCAGGCGAAGCGACATCCCCGTCATCATTCTGTCCATCATTGCCAGCAGCAGCAACCACCACAATTCCAGCATCATAAGCGTCATCTACTGCATTTTCTACAGCATCTCCAAAAATTATCGAGGCAGCATTTGCTGCACCGCCCAAGGACAATGAGATTATATCCACATTTTGGTTGATACACCAATCTATTGCTTGAGCAACAACTGTATCACTACCAGTTCCATTTTCAGAAAGAGCCTTTGCAATATACAAGTCAACATCTCTTGAGACACCTGTTAATTCACCATCTGCCACTAAGATTCCAGCCATCATTGTCCCATGGCCATTATCATCGTATGGATTAGGCTCATTGCCAATGAAATCAGTCCAACCCTCTAGATTAATTCCTTCTAAGTCTGAATGACTGTCTTCAATTCCGGAATCTACTATACAAACAGATACTCCTTTACCCGACAAATAATCGACTTCATCATATTGAACAAGATTTTCGAATTTTTTTTCTTGTTCAAGAACCATGCTTTCAGGTCCATAGGTAATAAGTGAATCACTGAAAATAAACCATAATGAGATTACAACTATTACACTTGTAGAAATAACAGTTAGTAATTTGATAAAATCCATCTCATTTTCTTCAATTATAGCAGATTGGATTTCTGGCTGCATCTAATCATCCCAAGGCTTCTACTGCTTCTACAAGTGTATCGGCGAACAACTTTACTTCGTCTTCTGTATTGTACAGATATGCACTTGCTCTTAAGGAGCCTCTGTTTAACCCTTTGTTGTTGAACCATGAATGGACACAATGCATTCCACTGCGAACCATAACTCCTGCTGCTTCGTCCAGCAATATTGCAATGTCGTGAGCATCAATGTTGTCTAAAAGTAATGAGCAGATACCTCCTCTAAGACTTGCATCTTGTGGACCAATTATATTTATTCCATCAACGTCCTTCACTATGGAAGTCATTATTTTATTGAGTTTAACTTCGTGTTCATGCACCATATCTAAATCGATTTTAGAAATGTAGTCTATTGCTGCATTTGTTCCGAGAATTCCCGCATAATTACCTAATCCGCCTTCGAATCTCTCTGGTGGGTTAGACCANGATAAAGAGTCATAATGTGAAGTTTCNACTGTACTTCCTCCAGATTGAATTGATCTCATGTCTTTGAGAAGGTCGTATTTCCCCCAGAGTCCTCCCATTCCGGATGGGCCCATCATTTTGTGGATTGAAAATGCCATGAAATCGATACCAAGGTCTTGAACGTCTACCTTCATGTGTGGTGTTGATTGAGCAGCGTCAATACAAACAAGTGCATCAAAATCTTTGGCAATTTTTGTTGCTTCTTTNACAGGAGTTTCGATNCCGTCCAAATTNCCTACATGTGATAATGAAACCATTTTGAGGTTTTTACCTGCTTCTGCGCAAGCATTCTCAAAATTTTCTAGGTTGAATGTATTATCATCATTTGAAGTAACCACCCTATGATCGACTCCTTTTTCTTCTTCTAATTGAAGCCAAGGCACTAGATTTGAATTGTGTTCTCTATCTGTGGTAAGAATTATGTCGCCTTTTTCCCATGACAGACCTTTAGCAACTTGATTAAGTGAATGNGTGGCGTTTTTTGTGAAAATCATTTCTTTGGTATCTTCGCCATTGAATAGTTCTGTAAGTGTTCTCCGACAATTCATCATTTTTCTTGATACAGTGGTTGCGTATCTGTGTACAGAACGACCGCCACAGCCTGGTGATTCTTCATAGTATGAACGAATGGCGTCAATAACTTGCCTTGGTCTAAGGGTCATACACGCATTGTCGAGATAAATTGGAGAATTATCTCCTGTCAATGTTGGGAAATCATCCCTTAATTTGTTAAACATCACCATGCCTCCGAATCACTAAGATAATCTACAACTGGGCTATTTACCCCNCACTCCAAGCAAGTATATCTTGAAGGGAANTCGANNTCACAGCTTGCNCATTTTTGCCCTGGAACGCCACNTTCGTTNCAATCAGTTTTTGGGCAATCNACTAATGGTTCTCCATCNGANGACCTTGATATTGGATTCATTGCACCACACGCAGGGCAAAGGCCTTCTNGNGGTATTATCACTCCCTCAAGTAAATCTGCTTCTGCAGCCATTGCTGCTTTCGTTTTGATTTTCGCACCTTCTCCCAGCATTCTTTGAGGAAACCAAAGAATATGCATNAAGACATAAATCAGTATTATACCAGTGATTAAATGAATAGCATAAATCGAATAATCAACAACCACTCTATCTGCTATGAAGTGAGCTCCTGACCAGCCATTCAATAACATCAAACCGTTCCAAAAAATAACTATTGCAGACCATGCATACAAACTGTGTTCTTCCATGGCTTCTTCCATTATCCTGACATCAGTGTGAACATGGTTTTCTTGAACGTGCAGNTCNCTTGTTTCTGTTACGGCCTTCCAAAAGAAGTANGTGAAAAAGAANCCCACTGAAGCAAGAATAATTCCTCCCAATGCATCACCAAAATCNGAGTCTACGGGGAAATTTGGAGAATTAATGTGCAGGACTATTTGTGATCCAAATATCGAAGACCATATCAAAACAATATTGACTATGTGTCCCTTCATTATCGGGAAATTCACTGAAATTTGTACAAAGAACCATAACCACAGAATCCCCGATAGAATAAGTTGGAAGAATGAAAATCCGGAAATCGAAGATAGCCCTGCTAAACCTCCTGCACTAGGGTCACCACCTGCATATATTTCCGGTGAGACTGAACCTAAAAGAAACGCAGTAACTCCTGTCAAAAAGGTTAGGTAATGAGGCTGACTCCACTCATGACGTAATAGTTTGAACTGAAATTTCCATTCTTTTCTAAATCTATCTAAATTCGCAAGCGATGGGTGCAAGTCGCCAAATTTTTTGTGTAAATCGATGTCTCTGAGACGGAATGGCATTTCACCATGTTCTGCATCTAGGATGGCAGAATCTGAGATAACCACCTCCGCCATGTTACATGCTGGGTATTTCCCCCTTTGAGTAATTTCGGTTATTTTGGGTTATCATTTGTCCCTATAAAACAACTTATTTTTCGTAAATATGTATAAATTTTGATCTTATTTCGTTTATCAAGTTTATTTATTGGAGCAAATTAATTGATTTGCCATGATTCATGTGCTAATACAAATTATAAAACTAAGTTGTAACCAAATATAGCAGACGGATGAATTATAAATGATTTTTCTGAATTCCTACTGAATATTGTCAGACTTCCTACGATTGCAAATTTCACACAGTAATTGTATATTCCTTACAGTGTTCGATCCCCCTTTCGAATGAGGAATAATATGATCAAATTCCAGTCTTTCATTTGACCCACAATTTACACAAAGCCCTCCATCTCTTTTCCAAACCTTATCTCTTACTTCTGCCTTGATTCTTCTGCTTCTGGAGTCAATTTCGATTAGATTTTCTTCAACCAAATCTAATTTTTTTGCACACCTGTCACACAACAGCAATACTTTCAAATCTGGATGAATAGTCCACCAGAAACTAAGAGGGTTGGTTTGAGAAGTGGATGGCGAAGTGCAACTATAACATCGACCGCCGGATTCATTCCAAACTTTGTCTTTTTTCTGCATTGAAATACTTCCATGGTCGGCTTGAAAATTTTTTCGACTGAAGGCATTTTCTTTAGCCTCACGAATTTTCTTTTCGCGTTCATCCCGCTTCTTTTGCCGTTCACGAGCCTTTTGCTTCTTTGCTTTTTTTCTCTCTTGTATGTTTTTACAAGTAAAAGATTTCACATGTCTAGAAAGATTTCTTTTCAAAACTGTTCTTGAACAATGTATGCATTTGATTTTTTCTTCGGTAATTTTAGGTTCTTCATCAGATATCTTTTCGACAATAAATTTACTATCGTCAGAAGTCGTATTCTTAGGAACCTCAAGAGACCATACCCGTCTACATTGGTTAGAATTTACATGTTTAGGAAATTCAGTAGCAGATACTCTATTAAAACAAATCTTACAAGATACTGTGGTGGAGGAAATGGATGGGAGCAACCACATAGGTATTCTTTCAAAATTACTAGAGTAAACCGCAAAGTCTTCCGCATTCATCACAGGATTGAAATCATAAGAATGGTAGGTTTTCCCTTCGACTGTTAATGAATTTCTCCATTCAAATTTAGTTCCATTTTTTACTGGCTGACCAGAATACATATTTTGTTGTAATTTTAGTTCCATCTTCTTAGATTTTTCATAATAGTATATGGGGAACATGGATAATATCCAAATTGAAAGGGATGTAATGAATAGTGTATATTCTTCATGATTTAGCATAATAATGCTAAGATATGATGAAACTGTAACATATGCACAGGCAGCGAACCAAATTTTCCACAGAAACCGTCTTTGCTTGGATTCTTTGATTAATTTGTCAGTACTCATGTACAATAAAACTCTCCTTGATATATTCAAACTTCTGTTACGAATAAAACAATCGCTGTTATTTGTGATGTAAATTTTCTGCAAATCGTAGTGTTACATGTAGTTAATTAATGGACATTTTTTGAACATCAAAATGGTGGCAATTTACTGTCCATCGTACGCTTAGCGATGGTATTATCATTTGGCGCCGAGAGAGAGATTTGAACTCCCGAGGGACAGGCCCACGCGATTTCCAGTCGCGCGCACTACCAGGCTTTGCGATCTCGGCTGCAATCTCGCCGACACTCCTCTTCCGTTTAACCGAAA
>PAMN02000022.1 GCA_002707335.2 Methanobacteriota archaeon
AAAGACCAGGAATATTTTCCGGAGGCGGTACATCAGTCAATGATTTGGGTTCTTTCTTGCCTCTATCTGGTTTTTTTGGCTCCTTCTTCATCAATACGGCTATGACTACTACTAATGCAAGTACAACTACACCTCCGATAATCCCTACTAATGTTACAGTACTCATTCCATCATCGCTTGATTTCATATCGTCATCTGCAGAGTTTTTGTTGCCACCATCACTCGGGGATTCTAGTAAACAACCAGGGTAATTGACATCATCATCGAATCTTCCATCTGGAACTTCTAACGGACACATGTCACCGTATGTCGCTCCTTCAACGAATATTCCTGGCCAAGATGGGTCTCTGGAGTCATTCCATTCAGGGTCTCCCCAATTATCTCCAAAACCATCCTCATCGGTATCAAACCATTGAGTCGCATCAAAAATGAACATATCAGGGCCATATCCTAAACTATCCCATTTTGAAACACTCCAATAAGGATCAGGATTTGAATAACCATCACCATCTGTGTCTGGGCAACCATATCTATCTACAGTTGAGGTTCCTTCTTCTTCAGCACAGAAATCAAACATTGCGTCTTCGAAGTTGTCTCCAAAACCATCACCATCAATATCCGACCATTGATTAGGATTGTCGATAAAAGCATCAGCCCCCATTTCCACTGTCCAAATCGGTTGAGGATCAGAATAACCATCGCCATCTGTATCAATACAGCCAACTCGATCTTTGCTAGAATTACCAGTGAATAAAGGACAATCATCGGGATTAGTTCCAGAAGGATTGTCTCCAAAACCATCACCATCTCCATCATTCCATTGAGTTTCATCTTGGAAGAAAGCATCTTCTGCATCTGCGACTCCGTCGCCATCAAAGTCAGGACAACCCTTCATACCAGTAGTAGCAGATCCTTCTTGAGTTGGACAGAAATCAATCAAATCATTGAAGCCATCATTATCATCATCTGAATCCTCTCTATCATCTAAACATCCATCTGCATCATTATCATTAGTTGTATTTCTTGTCCAATTTGTAATTCCATTGACACATTGGTCTGCACCATTAGTAACACCATCGTTGTCATTGTCATTATCTTCCAGATCATTTCGACAACCATCGTAATCCCAGTCTGTGGATTGTGTGGAATTCCATCCGGTTTCACCTCGTGGACAAGAGTCTAAATCGTCAATGATTCCGTCATTGTCATCATCATCATCTTCATCAGTTTCATCCTTACAACCGTCACCATCTTTGTCGGTTTGCGAACTTGATGTCCAATTCAATTCACCCATTGGACAGTCATCGACAAAATCGCCAACTCCGTCTGAATCGTCATCGCTATCGCAAAGATCACCGATTTGGTCTGAGTCATAATCTTCCTGCAGTGGATTTACTAAATACTGGCAGTTATCATCCAAATCAAGTATTGTATCGCCATCATCATCCAAGTCTTCATCTTCGTCTCGGCAACCATCTCCATCTAAATCTGTGAGATTATCTGGAGTCCAATCCATTACACCAGCCTGGCAATTGTCTACGGGGTCTAACACTCCGTCATTATCGTCATCGGTGTCTTCTTCAAAATCTTTGCAACCATCAGCATCGTAATCTAGTGAGACATTGGTTTGATTCCATTCTAAAACACCGTACTGGCAATCATCGAGAACGTCGTGTAATCCATCATTATCGTCGTCGTTATCACAGGCATCACCTTTCAAATCTGAATCGAAGTTACTTTGATTTACATTCGCAGTGTTCAGACAGTTATCTACATAATCAGTAATACCATCTCCATCTTTGTCATGCTGGAATTTCCACACAAATATGTCTTGATCGTTAGCAATTCGAGGCATATCACCAAACCATGCAGTGCCACTAAAATCACCGCCTGCAATTATCGAACCATCGTCCAAAGTGAGTAGAGCTCCCACCGTATCATTGTCCGCACCACCTATCGAAAACGCCCACTGGAAGTCTGAATTATTATCTATCTGAGCAATAAAACCATCATATTTTAGCGCAGCTGTATTGTTTTCGACCATTGTAAATGTGTCAAAAATCATGTCAAAACCGTGTCTTCCACCAAATTGTACTTGGCCTTTTTGGTTTACTGAAAGAGCTTGTAATCTGTCGTCTTCGAGACCACCTGCATGGTAAGTCCATTCCCGATTACCATTATGATCGTATTTTGCAACTAGAACATCCCAACTACCTTGGGAATTTATAGCGGTGTTTGATGATTTTTTGTAGGTAGAATAAAAATTCCCACCAACAATTACTCCACCAGTTGGGTCAATGACAACATTGTTGAAATATACTCCGCAATTTGAACCAAAACATCCATTTCCAGAGATTGTCTTTCCCCATTCGAAAGTACCGTTATCTGAATATTTCAACAAAAATCCAGCATATGTAGAGAGAGGACTTGATAAAAAGGTATTATTTGCCCAAGTCTCGGTTCCAGTATTGTAACCTGCAACATATGCATGGTTTGTGACAGTATCGACTACTATTTGGTAAGGAATTGCGTCACCAGTTCCGGTTGAAGTATGAGCCCAATCCCAAAATGATGAGGATGTGTTGTAATATGCAATGAAGAATTTCGCATCTTCTGATTCATCGCCGGCGTTTAATTGTACTGCATCAAATTCTGTAATATTTTGGTAGTATCCTGTGACGTACAGGTTGTCATATTTGTCTACAGCTAGATCCCATCCAACGTCTACATCAAAACCGCCGAATCTCATAGCCATATCAAATTCTCCAGTGCTCGCATTTACTCTAGCGATGTATCCATCGAAGCCTGTTGTGTATAATTGAGATGTATTTCCAAATGTTACATCACCTCTGATATATCCGGTAGCATACACATTGTCATTTGAGTCAACTGCAACACCACGGCACTCGTCATAATAGACGGCAGTTCCAGCAGATACAGCCCAATCCCAAACACCATCTTTGGTCAACTTTGCAATTAGTATGTCACCTTCTCCTTCAGTTTCAACATTTATTGATCCGAATTGTGAGACCTGGTAGATCGAACCACAGACTATGATATCTCCATTGGAGTCAAATACCATTTCATAGATTTCATCTTGCTGTATTGACCCACCAGTTGCAGACCAATCAGAATCAGCGTTTCTTCCCATAGCAAGGGATTTTAATGCCTGAGATTGTCCTAAAGTCATTTCATTTTCGTCTATCATTTTATTTTGAACTATTACCGAGGACTCCTCTTCAATAGGAATAATTTCCTCAGGGTACAGTGGAACAATCGAACTCAGGAAAAATACCACAAGGAATACCGCAATTGCTCGTCTCATGTTAATCCGAGGCCATTCACCCTCATCAAACCAACGCAATTTTAAACATCAAATAAAGGGTGGTCTAACGATTTTTGCTCGTAGTTTTTTCTTAGGAGATGCAACAATTACTACTTCATCGTCCGGTGACACTGATTTGATGTATCCCATTCCGATTCCAGTTCTATCCAGCGAAGGAGCAGGACCTCCGCTTGTCAGTTTTCCTATCAGATTTCCGTCTAAATCCTCCACATCTTTTCCACCACGTGGGAATGGTCCTTTTTCCAATTGCATAATCCCCCACCATCTGTGGTCATTATCATCATGGGAAATAACTCTGGATTTTCCAATGAAATCATGCCCTACATCTAGACCAAATGGAACGTTAGTTTCCCAGGAATCTCGATGAAGGAATTCGTTTTCTTCTAATTTGGGATTTGCAAAATCTACACCCGATAGAAGGAATCCTTTCTCTAACCTCAAAGTGTCTCTAGCACCTAGACCGATTGGAATAGCGCCATTATCAATTAGACTGCGCCATAATTTTGGAGCATCAGAGTTTGGAATGAATATCTCATATCCCGCTTCACCAGTGTACCCTGTGCCTTGAATCCAACCATTGACTCCAAGTTTGTTCTCTTTGATGTTAGCCCATCTAAATCTCCCAACATGATTTTCAATTCCTAAAACAGTCTCACAGATTTCCTTTGCTTTGGGACCTTGCAGTGCAATTATGCTAGTTGCAGGAGATAGGTCTTCGATGGTTACTGAACCATCCTCTGGAAGTAAAGATGTAAACCAATCCCACATTACTGGAATCATACTTGCATTTGGAACGCCCAATATTTCAGATTCAGATACCACTGCGAATATCATATCATCTATCAAAAATCCATTATTATCTAAGAAATGAGTGTATGCGCACCTACCTGGAGATATAGCAGTACATTTTTGTGTCGCAATTGATTCAAACCAATCCAGTACACCTTTACCTTTGAACTTGAATGACCCCATATGAGACACATCAAAGAGACCAGCATTAGATCGGCATGCTAGATGTTCTTCTGTTATGTTTGAATACCATATTGGCAACTCAAAACCATGAAAATCTACAATGTTTGCTTCTAGAGCCACATGTTCTTCGTAAAGTGCTGTTCTAACAGGCGGAGAATCACTCATATTACAATCCAAGTAGAGGCGGCATTAAAGGCTCACTGATACAAAATCAATACTCGACTGGCACAGGGTCTAATGTTCTCCAGAGGTACCAACTCGCAGCGGTTCGGTAAGGCGACCATCTTTTTGCGAATTCAGTTATTTCATCTCGGTCTTCTAAACCTGGAACTAATTTTCTTACCGCATTGAGAAGACCTACATCACCGGGACTGAAAATATCCTTGCGCATAAATGTAAAAATCATCATCATCTCTGCAGTCCAAGGACCTATGCCTCTAAATTTAACCAAATGATTGTGCAATTCTACATCCGTAAGACTATTCCAATCTTGATTCAGGAACTCTTCCGAACGTTCTGCAACGCCCAAAATGTAGCTCGCCTTGGGTCGAGTTAAACCGCATGATGCGATTTCTTCTTGAGAAAATTGTAGAATTCTTTTGGGTGTTATCTCTCCAACTTTATTGACTAATCGTTCCCATATGGCGTCTGCAGCTATAACTGATATTTGTTGTCCAATTATGCTTCTTACAAATGTGTAGAAGATATCTCCTCTCCCAACTAGGCTTTCATTAGGATACTTAGGTATTATTTCAGACATTATTTCGTCTTTGGAAAGGAATTCTTTTGCTTCTGCCCACCAATGTGGAATTCCNGTTTCCATGGTAATGAGTAACTAACGACATTTATTACTACTTGCTTAATTTCAAAAAATCATTTTTGTGGGATTCCTGAAATTATTTCGTTGCCTACGGTAACAATCTCGTTCACAAGACCGTCTATTGTATCCTTAGAAATTGAATGGTTTGCAATAACTGGTCGCAAAATTATCGCATTGTTTAGTGTTGATCTAGACACCATGTATTTGCCATTAATCCTAATCTGTTCACGTATTTTAGAATTCAATTTGTTTAGGTCTTGACCTTCAATATTATATCTAACACAGACATTNGTCCATTCTCTACTAGACATTAATTCCAAATTTTCTGATTCTACAATTTTCTGTTCAAGGTACTCTGCCAGATNCATATAGGATTCAACCAATTTAGCCCAACCAGCATCTCCTTTTTCTCTCCACGCTAAAAATAACTTCAAAGCATCATTTCTTCTTCCGCATTGTAAACTAAAACGGCCAAGGTCTACGTCACTTGTCTCCTCATGAAATAGATAATTCGCTGAGTCTGTAAAGTTGTAAACTTTTGATAATGAGTCTGGATCTTTTACCAAAAATGCTGAGCATACCAACGGGATACCCATCATTTTGTGAGCATCCCAGCACAAGGAATCTGCTAACTCAATTCCGTCCATGAGATGCCGGTGTTTTGCACTGAACAAACAACTTCCACCCCAAGCAGCATCAACGTGAAGCCATAAATTATTATCAGTACATATTTCAGATAATTCCTTTATTGGGTCAAACGCTCCCCTAACCGTAGTTCCCGCAGTTGCAATAACACAGAAAGGAATTTGTCCGTTTAATTTTGCAAACTCAATCTCCTCAGTCAATTTTTCAGGTCGCATTTTACCATTAATATCACATGGTACAGATATTAAATTGTCCAAACCAATTCCCAATACTGTGGCGGACATCCTCACTGAATANTGAGATTCTGCAGATACGAAGCATACCAAATTCTTTGCATCGTACCCTGTTCTTAGTCCAAGAGGATTTATTCTATATCTGGCACAAAGCATACCAATCATATTCCCGTTAGATCCTCCGGTCGTCAAGGTTCCATTACCATCTCCAAATCCTACGATTTCGCACATTCTNCGAATCAATGATTGTTCAATCAATGTTGCAACAGGTGACAATTCATATGTGTACATAGAATTATTTGCAAGACTCGCAATCACTTCTCCTAGAAATGCCGTGAGGTTCATTCCACCCCACAATGGGTTCATGAATCCAGGATGGTCTGTTCTTACACTGTAACGTAGGAAATGGTTTATGTCACTCAAAACAGTTTGATACCCCATCCCTTCTAATGGGAGAGCTAAATCTGTAATTTTTTTGAGACTATTGTGAGATATTGATTCAATAACCAACTCGCTTCCCTTGAGATAATTATTGATTTCAGAAAGAACAGACTCAACAAACTCGTCTATGTCCATATTGCTCCCCCTGTTACGACGGTGTAAAAGACAGGTTTAGTAATATACCACTGAATTCTTAATTTTTGATGTCTCGATGTCGATTATAA
>PAMN02000065.1 GCA_002707335.2 Methanobacteriota archaeon
GATCTAGCCGCTAGATGTCTGCCGCCTTCGCCAGATTTTGGAGAGATTCCAGATGGAACCTGAACATATCTTCCTGCATCGCTTGCAACTCCCTTGGAATTGAACAATATCGCCCCATCTAGCCACGCAAACTCCGCAAGCGTCTCATGATTTTTCAAATCTAGAATGCTTTTTTTGTTGTCGGGATGTCCTTTGAACGGATTCAGAACCAGTTGAGTCGTATATCTTCTTAATTTGGGAACTGAACCTACAGCGAATAGAGCACCTATTGCATGACCTTCTCTACCTCGACTTGCAAGATGACGAGCCAATTCAAGTAATCTGGAAAGTACCTCAATTTCGATTTCATGTTCTTGCGAAATCTTTGCTAGTTTATTCGAGGATAGACTGCTCGAATCGATAACGATTACGCCATCCACTGGCTCACCCAATATTGCGAGTATTCTCTCATTATGTTTGATAGCCCCCTCGCCTAAGCCCTGTAGAATAATGTCGTGTAATGAATTCATAATCGACAAGCCTTGAGAAGAAAGGGATTCTTCCAAGAGTCTGATTTCTATTTTTGATTCCTGTAAAGTCTCAATCACTTTCTGTGACGAAGTCATAGCTACAAGTTTGGTTTTTTTAGGGAGTATTTCAGCGATAGAGGTGATTATTCTCGCATTATTCGAAAGTAAGACAGCGGTGGTAAAACCCGTTGCATCATTATCAATGGTCGAAGCGACTAGATTTGGCAGGTCGACCAATCAATACACCTCAGCCGCCCATTGTGGTATCTACACCAGGTAACTGATCTTCGGACTCTCGGTATACAGTCCTCATGTTGCCGATGAAATTTCTTTCCTTGACCACGATATGATATTCTTTGATTCCAGGGTCTTCCTTACCATCCATCAAACCAAGGAGTGTTTCAAGAGTCAATCTGGCTCCTTCCCTGTGAGGGTATGCGAACACGCCCATAGAGAGTGGTGGGGCGACAACTTTCTTCACGTCTTTCATCTCTCTCAAAGTTTTGAATAGATTGTGATATGCTTGGGGTAGCAAGTCTCTACGTGCTTCATCTTGGCTAGGCCTTCTACAGTCAGGGCTAACTACGTGAATAATGTGCTTGAATCGGCTTTCTAAATTGTATGGCTTACTAACAACGTTGCTTGTTACTGGGCAAGGTGGCAGGTTGAGTTTCCTCTGCTCAATGCTGATTTGCCTACAAAATTCTCGTAGTTCTTCACCAGCAGCCTTGTGAATGTTGGCATCCAATCCTTCTCTTCCAGATAGACGGTTATTTGCTGGAGTAATCACTGCATCTGACTCTTGTAAATGCAACTCTCCGCCCACGACACGAAGCACTCCCCATTTGCAAGTTCGCTCCATATACAACTCGGCCATATACAAGCAGAGGAGGCCGTCCTTCATATACACACTGACAAAAATGGTTCAAAAACGCTGTTTTTCTCAATTGACGCCTAATCGAAGCGCATTTGTGTGAAGTGGATTTGCCCAGTATATGTCCTCTCGCGTTAGCGCACTAGTTTTAGTGGCGCTAATGCTATCCAGTCTAATGATTTACAGTCCAAGAGCCGATAATCCAGTACTTGATTCAAACAATTTGTTTGAAGGCTTTACTACGGACACATCAATATGGAATGAGACCCCTTTCAGAGATATAGCGGTTCCAAGTGGTTTCAATCAATCAACCGTCATTGATTACAGCGATGTTGGAGTTTTGATAAACAACGAATCTGAGGCAAGCAAGACAATTGGTTGGGCATTCGTAAACGCAAGAAATATCTCAAGTGAAAGGGTTTTCCTCTTCGAGAATACATCTACTCCAAAAGGAGAAACGATTAACAGAGACCAATTCAATACCTATTTTGCAGACCCTTTCAGAGAAATGTTATCTGAATATAACGGCACTGACCTCAATTATCTTGTAACAACAAAAGGAATCCCACTAAGAGTAAATGGAGGCAATAACAAGGCATCTTTCGACCAAGAGTTATCACTAATTGGAGGCTCTTATGATTCAGAAATTGGTGCTGACTGGTGGGTTAACCACGGATATGGTCCGCTAGCGGGAAAGCAAATGGAAGAGTTCACTAGAGATGATTATGGGTTCTTCTTGGTTACAAGACTAACAGGATACACTGTTGAAACCGCTTTAGGGCTAATTGAGAAAGCAAACAATTCCTACGGATCTAGGGGCGATTATGTCCTTGATTTAGCAACTAATAGAAACGAATCAGGATACAAGTTCTGGAACGATGACCTGTATGTTGCAAATACAACACTCAACGACACAATGAATTTGCCAGTAATATTTGACGAAGAAACCGATTTTGTCACCAACATTTCTAATGTAATCGGCTACGCTTCATGGGGAAGTAATGATGGAAATTGGAATCAAAACTTTATGCCAAATGGCGGGTTTGACACAGAAGACAGCTCCTGGAATAGCGGTGCCAAATACTGGAATGTAAGCGGTCCAACGGTTTCTAACGGCGATTCTTTTTCATGGGTAAGACAAGGTGATACGAAACAGGGAGGAAATAGTGCCATGGAAGCTGAGATTTCCACGGTGTGCTCTCAACAAAGTGGCCATTACAGGCAGGGAATTTATTCCGAATTCTTCGACAACACTGGAGTGTCATTCAATGCTGCCAGTATGCCTACATTGATTGACAGAGAGCCAGATTATGCTAGAATAGAAAGCAATCTTGCTTACTCATCCTCTGGAAATGCTTACCCCGGTCTCGATGACAGATTCAAAAATGACTGGGGCGGACGATTTAGTGGCCTAATCGATGTACCNTACTCTGGAAATTGGACATTCTACATCAATTCTGATGATGGCTCAGCACTATGGATGAACCATAACTTGACTGTTGAAAATCCAGGAATGCATGGAATGAAGGAGAAATCAGGAACGTTATACCTCGATTCAGGATATCATGACTTTAGAATAGAATTCTTCCAAGGAGGAGGGCCACATGGACTGCGATTCTCTTGGGAAGGACCAAACACTAGCAAGACGATAATCCCTGCTTCGGCATTCTATGTTTCAGGAGATTATATCCCACAAGAAGATAATCTGATTCACAAATGGGATTTCGAGGAAGGAAGTGGAAATACGACTGCAGATGAACTTAGCAATGATTCAAATTTCACATTAATTGGAATGGATTCCTCAAACTGGAGATCGTGCATTGACGGTAATTGTCTGTGGTATGATGGCGTTAATGATTACATAAAAGTCGATGTCGAGGACTGGCTTGGTAATTTCTCTGTAAGTCAATGGGTGTATGCAAATATATCGAATCAGCCAAATTATGCTGCTACATTTGCAATAGACAACAATGCAGGTTCAAATCATTCATTCCAACATGTAATTTACAATAGCCAATACAGGCTACACAACAATAATTCTCATGTCTTTGGCGATGTANAAGAGAAAAAATGGACACACTTAGTTTCCGTATTCGATGCAGGAACCCTAAGACAATACATGGATGGAGTACTGGTAAGAGAAACCTTCTTCCCCAACGGTTCAGTCAACAATTTTGACTTATACAAACTAGGAGTAAACCGAGCTGGAAATTCATATTTCGAAGGTATGATAGACAATCTTATGATTTGGGATGCCGCATTGAATAATTCCTCTGTAACATCGCTTAGCCGTAATATCATCAATAATTGTACGCTATACTCCGGCAGTGGCCAAAATGCCGCATACCTTGAGACGGAATATCAGATTCCAGAACACCTCAAGGATCATGCATGGAACATGTTAGTTTACGGTAAGAGAGATGGTGAAGTATTTGCTGAATATAGCGTCGATGTTACTTCTTTANATAACGGAACCGAACTTTATACGAATAGTTCATCAAACAAGGACATCACTTCTTCTTGGGATAATCAATACTTGAGATTTAGACCTCATGACAATGCAACANCAATCAAAATTAGAATCAATCTTGATATTGTACCGACATCAACTAGCGGCTCTCTATTCATTGATTCTGTAGTACTTAGAGTGATTAGGCCACATATGGATTGGGTCAATGGCTCGATTGTTGAAACCGCAGTTAGCACTGGAGCACGTTCATTCAACTGGGGTACAACCTATGGTCAGTCATTAGTCGCAGATATCCTAGATGATGGCGCTAGCGGAACCAAAGGATACGTGTATGAGCCGTATCTNACCGCTGTGTCATATCCAAGCGTTTTGCTTCCAACATACGCCAGTGGATTCAACCTTGCAGAGTCATATGCAGCATCTAATTTGATGATTGGTTGGATGGGTGTTGTAGTAGGCGACCCAAAAATGAGCCCTTACGCAGACATTGTTCATGATATCGAAATATTAGATGTCAGAATCAGAGATAACGTTTCACTCGAACAAGATTTCACTATTGATATCGCATTACAAAATGTTGGCCCAGGAGCTGCTTATGGTAACCTAAAGGTCGTCGACAAATTAGGAAGCATCATACTGCATAATGTTTCAATGACCATGCCAAGTGGTGAAGATAGCGGTAGTAGACAGATTATTTCCATTCAAGTAAACTCATCAAGAGCCGGTTGGAATAACTTAGAAATTAGATGGGAAGCAAACTCTGCTCAACATCCTGAGAGAAATATAGAACTGAACAAATTTGATTCGATTATTTGGGTTAATTCTCCTGCAGAAGTCGATGAAATCTACTGCGACCAAAATCAGTACAGTAGAGGGGACAGATTCGAGTGCGGCACAATTACAGACGACGATTCTGGTGTTTTATCTGTCCAGATTGGATGGAGAATAACCTTCGATAATGTTAGTTCGAATTGGACTTGGCAGAATACTGGTAGCCAAGATGGTATAACTTGGTGGACTACAATTGAACTTCCTGTCGATATTGAATTGGGAGTTCTTGATATCACGGTATCAGTAGTAGATTTATCTAACCTTACAACTAACGCCACAGAGAATGGTATTGCATACATCATTAATGCTCCAGCATTTTGGTACGGAATCCACGTGTCAACCGTGGATGCAGGGGATTGGGATGGCGCTACACCTCTAACCTCTCAACCGGCTTACGGAATAAAGCGAGGTCATATCCTAACACTACGTGCTTGCGTATTAGATGCAGACCACGAAATCGTGAGTGGCACGCCAATTTTCATGGCAAGTAGAGGAAATATCGATGGCATGACTCATGTATCTGGAACCGGAATCGGTCATCACTGTTACATTGCATCATTTACAATGCCAAATATGGGCACCTTGGATCCATTCAACCTGGAATTGAGGTCTGCTACGGGAGATTTCATATCCCAACGTACAATCAAGATTAGAGATCAACAGCCTGTCGTAAATCTAACTCTTCTAGACGGCGATGGTAACATCACGGAAAACATCCAAGCTGATGGAACAGAATCTCTCAGAATAAGCGTTAGTGACCCTGATGATTATGTTTCAGGCGTATATGGTGACGTCTCGATAAAATGGCCAGGGCGTTCTGAATTTAGTATTCCAATAGATTTCGAATCTTCTAATGAATCCGGTGTAGCAATAATTCCGCTAACATCAGAAATTAGTATTGAATCTGGTGACCTGATAATTCAGGCAGAGGTCACAGGTGCACANGGTTTGAAGGGCAGTGCAACACTTACTTCTGAAATCTCACTGACTTTGCCAGAGGTTCTTTCAATCGATCTTTGTAGAGATGAAGTAATCGTCGATGAACTGATGTTTGGGCAGACAGCAGATGCAATGGTCAGAATCAAATCGAGCAGAGAACTATCACAAGTAACAGCAACTCTGGAACAATTGGGATGGGTTGTAGCNGCCCCAGAACAAAATCAAGTCGTATGTGGGATAGACCACCCCGAACAGACGGACAAATACTCATTTAGAATCCAGTTGGATTCATCATTCATACCTGGTGATGGAAATCTTGGAATTAGAATAACAGATGTTGACGACTTATCGATTTTGACATACTTAGAGTTTGAATTCATGCATTCCCCGCCAGAGATAACCGTGGATCATCAAACCACCTTCGCTCAGTCATCTCTTATCGAAATACTAGTTGAAATGCAAGATGCAGATGGTATCGATGCAGTATGTTCTGCTGAATACGCTCAAAATGGAACATTACTGTATTTCGCCCCTAATAGTACAGTAACAGACCTTGATGGAACTGGAGTATGGTCTACATCATGGTTACTTCCAAATTATGTTGATGGAGTGGTTGATATGACCATTCAGTGTGTTGATTGGTCATCTAANGAAGTAGTATATACTAGTCAGTTAGAAATTGAAAACAATGGTGAATGTGTAGAAAACTGTTCAGACCTAAATGATGCAGTTGACGATTCAAAGGAATCCTACATCTATCAAATAGCCGGTGGAATTGCAGTACTAATTATTGTTCTATTAGCCTCATCTATGTACATTCGAGGACGATCTAAATCTCGAGGAGAAGAATCGTGGGCAGACGATTCTCAAACCCCTGAGCCCATGAGGGACGAAAGGATTCCTGAAGGTTGGACTGTACAAGAATTCCTAAACTGGCTTGATGGCCCAATGCCAGACGATTGGAATGCTGAACAATGGGAGCAATATAGAGAAGGTATGGAAGACCTAAGATAGATTACTTCATTTGTATCTAGGTTGTAGGGGTGTTA
>PAMN02000013.1 GCA_002707335.2 Methanobacteriota archaeon
GAGAGATACAAATTAGACGGTATAATTACTGTCGTTGATGCAAAGCACATTATCCAGCACCTTGATGACGAAAAGCCAGACGATGTGGAAAATGAATCAGTAGAACAACTAGCATTTGCAGATAGAATAATGTTAAACAAGATTGACTTAGTTTCTGATGATAAAATCAAAGAAGTCGAATCTAGGATAAAAGCGATTAATGGTTTTGCACCAATATATCATACCCAAAATAGCTTGATTGACCCAAAGGAATTAATCAACATAGGTTCATTTGACTTAGAAAGAACTTTGGAAATGGATCCTGAATTTTTGGACACAGAATCAGAGCATGAACATGATCAAAGAGTTACTTCTACAAGCGCCAAATTTGAAGGAGAGTTGAATGTCAACAAACTCGATAGGTGGATTGGAGAATTAATGCGTACCAAAGGAGAAGACCTGTTCCGCTACAAAGGTGTATTAGCAGTCAAAGGAATGGATGTAAAATTCGTATTCCAAGGAGTACACATGTTGTTTGGTGGTGAATTCAGTGAAGAAATTGGTCTTTGGAAGGAGGGCGAGAAACGCGAATGTAGATTCGTATTCATTGGCCGTAATCTAGACCATGATGCATTGCAAGAAGGCTTGATGGAATGCATAGCTGAAGATCTTCGATTCAATGTCGGCGACAAGGTATACGCAAATATTGGAGAATTTACCGAAGGTAAAATCTTGAAATGTTGGGATCAAGGAAATCCATACAGAGTTGAAATTCAAAATGATGAAAAATCGAATGTTTGGGTTCCAATTGATGACGACAGGTATGTCAAATCAGAACTTTGATTTTAGATTTTTAAATAAATTGGTGAGATAATGATTTCTTCAGTAACAGTTTGCAATGGTTGCTGTTGTGGTCGTGTTGATAGAGGTAACAAACCAGTTCCTATAGACGAATTAAAGCAATCTTGGAAAGATAACGACCTTAATAACGATGTGAAACTAAGAATTTCTACTTGTCTAGGACCATGCAGTAAGAAGAATGTCTCGATACTAAAAGTTGGGCAAAGCAGAATTTGGCTAGGGTTATTAGGAGAAGATACTCATTATGAAGCATTAGTTGATTGGGCGAAAAACATCTCAAAAAACCCCTCCGATTCTGATTTACCAGATATTTTGAAACCGCTTCAATTCACACCATAAGTCAACTTTTTATTCTGATTTTTTAATATGGTTATTAGGACAAAACCTCTGCGAGTTGTATGGATGGGCGGTTTTGGTTTTCTAATTCCTATGCTGAAGCTGCTGGCCGTTTTCTGATAGCATGTGACGACCTCAAAGATGCTGGTCACAATATCGAAAATGATAGATTAGAAATTGGAAGAACTGGCCCAGAGGGTGAACCATTATGTATCGATGTGGCTATAATTGGTAATCTAAAATCTGGTAAAGTATTAATCTCCTCAAGCGGAATTCATGGAGTTGAAGGCTATCCCGGTAGTGCTATACAATTAGCAGTAATGAATGACCTTACAGATGAAGATCCATTTGATGATCATGCAATAATCTTCATTCATACAATCAACCCATACGGTATGGCTTGGTGGCGAAGATTTAATGAAAACAATGTAGACTTAAATCGAAATTTTCTCACCAAAGAACAAGAATACAAAGGAACTCCTGAAGGGTATCACTATGTCAAGGATTTAATTAATCCAAAAACTCCTCCTAAGCAAAAAGATAGATGGTTTAAACTTCGAGCCATACGTCTCATTTTGAAACATGGTTTCAACAATTTGAAACAATGGGTTGCTGAAGGTCAATATGAAGACCCGAAAGCGATACAATTTGGTGGTTTTGAACTACAATCAGGTCCAGAAATTTTGCTTTCATGGCTTGATGACAAATTGAATGAAATTAAACGGATTTGGGCTATTGATTTGCACACAGGTTTAGGTCCTAGTGGCCATGATACACTATTGGTATCTACAAATATGGATGAACATCAAAGAACCCACTTAGACAAATTATTTCCTGGCCATGTTGAACCTCTCGATTCAAATTCAGGAGTTGGCTATCAAATAGTTGGAGATTTACACCAAGGACTTCAAGATAGGTACGATCATGCAAATTGGACTGCACTCACTCAAGAGTTTGGAACGTTCAAGCCCATTGATGTTATAATGGCTAGTAGAGCTGAAAATAGATGGACTCAGTGGGGTAAATACTTTGATGAAAATGATGCTAAGAGGCATTGGTCACGGAAAAATATGTTGAGAACCTTCAATCCAAAAGATGAGGTTTGGCAAATCAAAATAACTTCACGAGGCCGAAATGTCTTCAATATTGCGAGAAAAGATCTCTCCCAATCATCAGAGTCAACGGAGATGACGGAGAATCTTAATGGTGATATAAATCATCAATGACCAAAGTTAATCGTTAATATTAATCTGCTCAAGACGATTTGAGGCTACAGATTTAGATTGCAGTGGGAGCTACATGTCCATCTTTCTTGTCATCAGGCTTCCTGACTCTTGACCAAACACCAGTCATTAATTCTTCATGATGATTAGCGCAGTAGTGAAATCTTCTGTATGCTTCTCTAAACGAGTAAGCCTTCTTTCCAGTCGCTACTAAATAGCCTTCAGGAGAAAGCCTTGAGATTATCTCACCCACCTGATTACAACCAGGATAATCGCAGACAGCATCATCTCCCATATTCTCACCTAATTACTCATTCAACTTTAACCATTGTAATTATTCACTACTCATCATCTGTTTCTTCGGGGGTGATTACTAACAGCGGAACATTTGCTTCAATCGATTGTCCTTCCTCACAATGAATTTCAGTTACTGTTCCAGCAACAGGAGCTTGAATTTCATTTTGCATCTTCATGGCCTCAAGAATCATTACAACTTGTCCTTCTTCAACTATGTCACCGATTGAAACCTCTACTGTAACGACTTTACCTGGAATGTTAGCAGATACTTTTCCTGATTTTTTGGATTTTCCACCAGAAGAAGCCCGCTTTTTCGGAGGAGGTGCAGCATCAGGCACTTTGATTTCAAACGTCTCGCCACCAACAGTTGCAGTCCATATGTCTCCATCATTAGATAATTCTACTTCGAATTCTTCTCCGTTGACAATTACTTTTCTTGTTTCAGTCACCATTTCACCTCCAGGTCGATCGAGAACTTCTCTTATGCATCAGTGAAGACATTCCCATGTTAATTCTCCTATGGTCTTCACTCCATGATTCTCCATGAAGTCTTCCGACTTGAGATATATCCTCTGCTGAGGATGATGCGGAAATTACAGCCATTATTGCTGCAATTCTTAGCGTGTTAATATTTGTCATCTAATCAACTCACAATGGTATGTTGCCATGTTTTCTAGCGGGTCTTAATTCTTCTTTGTCGAGCAGCATTGAAAGAGCACGAGTTAATTTCATTCTAGTTTGGTTTGGTTCGATTACATCATCAATGTACCCCAGTGATGCTGCTTTGTATGGGTTCGCAAATGTTTCTTCGAAATCTTCAATCAATCTTCCTCTTTCTCCCTCTGGATCTCTTGCATTTTGTAATCTTCTTCGATGTATAATCTGGACCGCTCCTTCAGCACCCATCACAGCAAGTTGAGCTGACGGCCATGCAACATTGTAATCTCCTCTGATGTGCTTAGATGACATGACATCATATGCTCCACCGTATGCCTTTCTCAAGATTACTGTTAACTTTGGAACAGTTGCTTCTGCATATGCATATAGTAACTTAGCACCGTGTCTAATTATGCCTCCCCACTCTTGGTTGGTTCCAGGTAAGAAACCAGGTACATCTTCTAATGTGATTAGAGGAATATTGAATGCATCACAGAATCTGACAAACCTTGCTGCTTTATCGCTAGCATCAATATCCAAGCAACCAGCAAGTATCTTCGGTTGATTTGCCACAATTCCGACGGTTGAACCATTCAAATGACCAAATCCTACAACAATGTTTGCTGCCCAGTTCTCTTGGACTTCCAAAAACCCACCGTCATCTAGAATTTCTACAATCACATCCTTCACATCATACGGTTTAGATGGGTCTTCAGGAATAATAGAATCAAGTTTGTCACACATTCTACTTGCGGAATCGGATGTTTTCTTGACAGGTGGTGTTTCCATGTTGTTCGCAGGTAACAAATCTACTAGGTCTCTTGCAAGGTCAATCGCTTCTTCGTCATTACCTGCTGTGAAATGAGAAACTCCAGATTTACTTCCATGAGTGGATGCGCCTCCAAGATCTTCAAATGACACTTCTTCGTTGGTGACCGTCTTGATAACTTCTGGTCCAGTGATGAACATGTGTGCAGTTTTGTCTACCATTATCACAAAGTCAGTAATTGCAGGGGAATAAACAGCACCTCCTGCACAAGGACCCATGATTACGCTGATTTGAGGGACTACGCCACTTGCTCTTACGTTTCTAAAGAAAATTTCAGCATAAGACCCCAAACTAGCAACTCCTTCTTGGATTCTTGCGCCTCCACTATCATTCAACCCAATGACAGGTCTTCCTGTTTTCAGTGCCATATCAAGAACCTTACAGATTTTCAAACCATGCATTTCTCCCAAACTTCCTCCATAAACTGTGAAATCCTGAGCGAAAGCAAAAACTTCCCTTCCATTAATCAAACCGTGGCCAGTTACAACACCGTCACCTGGGATTACATTTTTATCCATGTCGAAATCTCTACATCGGTGTTCTACTAATGCATCAATTTCTTGGAATGAGCCTTCATCTAATAGCATTTCAAGGCGTTCTCTTGCGGTCATTTTACCACGATTGTGCTGTGCATCAATCCTGGCTTGGCCTCCTCCAACTTCGCCTCTAGCCTTTCTAGCGCGTAGGTCTCTAAGCCTTTCATCTGTACCCATCATAGTACTCGCCAAATTGACGACTATCAAAGAACGCTCTTATTGCTTGTGTGCGTTATAACTCACCGCAAGCACTTCATACACCCCCTTACACACGTGGTAATATGGGAGGCCGCCAACGTATTGTAATTGCAAAACCGGGTCTCGATGGCCATGACCGAGGTGCAAAAATAGTAGCAAGAGCACTTCGAGATGGTGGTCATGAAGTAATCTATACTGGATTACGAAGAACACCAAGTCAGATTGTTAGGACAATTATGGATGAAGATGCCAGATTTGTCGGGCTATCCTCCTTATCTGGCGCTCACAGCCACCTTTTCCCAAAGATATGCGAACTTCTCAGAGAAGCAGGACTTGATGATGTTGTAGTTTTTGGTGGAGGAATTATTCCGGAAGAAGACAGACAGGAATTGTTTGACGCTGGTGTAAAAGCAATTTTTGGCCCAGGCACCACATCATCTGAGATATTAGAATTTGTAGAAGAAGCATCTAGCAGAGATTGTGGTGTTGGTTCTGATGATGATTGGCACTGGGGTGTTTAATTGGATCGAATCAAACTTTCTCGTCAATTATCTGCCATCGAAAATGGTGAATCCAGTGCAGAGTATGGAGAAGGTCCAATAGTTGCAATAACTGGCCCTCCTGGAATCGGGAAATCATGTTTAATCGACAAAATATTGTATGAATTAACTCCTGAACTTGTGGTTGGAGTTTTAGCAGTAGATCCTACTTCACCAGTAAGTGGTGGTGCCCTTCTTGGTGATAGAATTAGATTCAATGTGCTAGATGATGCTAACAAAGCCGAATCAATTTACATTCGTAGTATTGCAACTCGTTCATCAGGCGGTTCAATTCCTTCAATTGTTAATGACTTGGCATCGCATTTACTTGCAAACGATTTCGACTTAGTAATCATTGAAACAGTTGGAGCAGGACAATCTGAAATGCGATGTGCCGCTGTCGCAGATCGCATCATTGTTGTCGAAGGTCCTGCCCGAGGCGACAGCATACAAGCCGAAAAAGCAGGCTTACTAGAATTAGCCGATCTTATTGTTGTAAACAAATCTGACTTAGAAGGCTCTGAAAAGGTATTCAATGAATTGACAATTTCTCTTTCATTATCTCCTGACCCTCCGAGAATAATGAGAACAAGTGCAATTGATGGGACTGGAATAAGTGATGTTGCAAAACTTATCCTCACTTTAGAACAAAGAGCCTCTTCTATTCGAGCTAAGTCTCGTCAAAAATTATTGATGGCGCATGAAAACAAAATAGTGTCAAACCCTAACTTTGAATCAATTCTAGACCGCATCAGTCAAGAAGGATTGTCTATTCCTGAAGCATTGAGGGAACTTAATGACTGAACAGGTTGCTTTAACTGACCCTGTAGACCATTCTGTTGGTGGTGTGAGAGGACATCTGTTTAGACGAGCCTTTCACCTTGCGATGTCGGCAATACCATTTGTGTATTTTGAATATGGTGAGAAAATCTCGGATATTTTTGAACTTGAGGTTTCCCAATTTGTATCTGCAGCAACGATTTTACTAATTGTAATAGAAGCCATTAGGCTAAAATTAGGTTTCACAATTTTCGGTCAAAGAGATTACGAGGCAAAACAAGTAAGTGCACTTGCATGGGGCGGTATTGCAATTGGTCTAACACTAATCGCATTGCCAAATAATCCAGAATTCATTTGGCCTCTTGTTCTGTCATTGTCTCTAGGTGATCCGTTTTTGGGTGAATTGAGAAGAAAAGGCATTGAGAGTAGAAATGTCGTGATTATTGGTTCAATATTTATTGCAGCAATATGGCTAGCATCTTGGAATTTTGTTGATACGCCAATTATTTTGGTTGCAATTATGGGTCCGATTTGCGTCGCAGCGGAGTGGCCACGTCTAAGATGGATCGATGATAACGCAACAATGTTACTTATTCCATTATTCACTGTTTTATTGCTTGTTCCGTGGTTATGAAACCATTATGTTGAAATGGCGAGTTTATCTGCATTACATTAGGTGACACAAAATGAGTGATGAAGAGACATCAAACGACCCGCCTCAGAGTACCTATCTGATGGTATTTTTGCTATCATTTGTCTTCCTAATTATCACATTCTTTGTCTATCCACTCTGGTGATAGAAAGCAAGACCTCTTCAAGAGGTAATTTGAGGGTTTAATATGTGCGGGATAGGCGGTATGCTTGGAAATCCCGACAAATCAGTTCTATATGGCATGATTAAATTGATGCATCACCGTGGTCCCGACGGTTCAGGTGTCTACGCTGATGATAGTTGTGGTTTAGCACATTCTCGGCTTGCGATAGTAGATGTCGTGGGATCTCCACAACCAATTCATGGAGATGGAAAGGTGTGTGTAGTAAATGGAGAAATCTACAATTACAAAAAACTTCGAAATCCTCAGTACAATTACTCAACAAATGGGGACAGTGAAGTAATTTTGTCCCTACATTCTGGAAAAGGCTCCGCATTAGACCATGCTAAATGGATTTCAAAACTTGACGGAATGTTTGCTTTTGCATTATGGGCGGACAACCAACTAATTTTAGCAAGGGACGCCATGGGAATCAAGCCGTTATATCGTTCAAATTTAGGGAATTCACTTCTATTTGGAAGTGAGGTTAAGGCACTTAGAGCGCACGATGAATACAAATCAGAAATGGATTTTGAAGCAATTAAAGCTAGAATTGCTTGGGAATATCCATTAGATGCATCATCATTATTCAAATCTACATATCAAGTTAGACCTGGTTCGATTGAGGTATGGGAACTAGTAAACAGTATTCCAACCTTGGTTAGTTCATGTAGGTTTGAACAACAGAAAGTTGAACCTGCCGTAAACTGGAATGACCCTGAAGGATTACTCGAGAGTTTTACACTTAGTGTGAGTGATAGATTGATGTCTGATGTTCCTTTGGGTATCGTACTTTCTGGTGGATTAGACTCGAGTTTAGTTTGTGCAGTTGCCAGGGAAGCAGCAGAAATTGCAGAACAACCAGTTCCTGCATGTTGGACAGTAGCAGAAAGCGAGGATAACCCTGATTGGAAAGCAGCTGAAGTAGTGGCATCCAGCCTAGATTTAGACCATCATCAATATGTTTTGGGTGAGGATTCATTTGACAATCGTTTACCTGATTTATCATGGCATGGTGAAGATTTTGACCTCACAGTACTCTTTTTCCAACCATTATTTGAAAAGATGGCCGATTCAGTAACTGTAGGTCTGTGTGGCCAAGGTGCTGATGAATTACATGCAGGTTATCCAAGGTACAAGGAACTGAATAATCACTCACAATTAGTCAGAGGTAGACTAGAAAATATGAATTTTGATTTGTCAAACTTGGAAGGTGAAAATTGGTGGGCAGAAGATTTGAATCCGGAAAATCATACCAAATCATTAGAGGATTTTCTACAATTTGAATTAGATCATGGTCAATTATCTAATTTTCAACTACGATTAGTTGACCGTCACTCAATGGCACATAGCCTTGAGGTAAGAGTTCCTTTCTTGGGTAGTAGACATCGCCTTGAATCGAATAAGTTGCCAATGAGTGAACGACTAATGAAGGGAGTGATGGAAAAAATAGCACTCAGAAAAGCCGCTGATTTGACCAATTTGCCTAAAGAAATAGTTCATAGGCCAAAATTACCAGCAGGCAGAGCCACTTCTCCAAGATTGATTGACAAAATATTGGCGGAGTTGAATCCACTTGTTCCAGAAATCGCAAATCGCTATTCTGAATTAGAACGAGAGTTAATTAAACAGCCAGAAATTTGCATAGGCATGGCTCTGTTTGAATCACTTCACATAGTTGATGGTGGCAGGTCGAAAAAGCAAGGTGATGCTAAATCACTGATTGAGGAGGTTCTATGATGTCAATATTACACGATTTCACAGAAACACTCGAAGTAAAGAGAGATGAAATCACACAATGGATGGCTAAGAAGCGTTCNGAAGTACCAATCCCGATTTACGGTAGTGTNGATATCAGAGATTGTGGATGGAAAGTAGCTGTTGTGGATGCAAACCATTTCCCTGCAGGTTTCAATAATATCTCAGAAGGTGATGAGGAAATTATGTCGAAATTACTTCATGACCACATTATGAGGAAACATCCTAGTTGTGAATGGGTTCACCTATACCCCGAATCTCATACTAGGAATCAAGGTTATGTTGAAAATGTTGCAACAATAAAGAGATTAATCCAGAAAGCAGGCTTTAGATGTACAGTAGGATCTCCTGAATTAGAAGGTCATGGTTCATTGGATGGAATATCTGCTCCTTTGATATTGGATCAAGTTTTGATTGTCGATGATGAAATCACAATCGATGGTTTGAAACCAGATTTAGTCATGCTAAACAATGATCTTACAGAAGGAGTGCTAGACGGATTGAGCGCTAGTAACGTTTCTCCTCCTCCACACATGGGTTGGCAAAGAAGAAGGAAATCTGAGCATTATCAACACTTACAAAATTATGTAAATGAAATTTCTGAATTAATTGGTATTGATTCTTGGCATCTTTTAACAGATTGGTTTGTTAGTGAAGACAAGTGTCTCGAAAAAGAAACTTGTCGAATAATGTTGGCTAGCGAAGTTGATGAATTTCTAGCAAACATTGCAGCAAAATATGAGAAACTTGGTATAGACAGAGAACCAGTAGCGTTCATCAAAAATGACAGAGGAACATATGGTCTCGGAATAATGGCGGTAACGAGTGGTGAGCAATTACTAAATCTATCAAATCGTAAATTTAAGAAATTGATGTACTCAAAGGGTGGAGTTGATGTAGAAAACTTCCTAATTCAAGAGGGTGTTCCAACAACTATGAAATCATCAGATGGCGCTACAGTCGAGCCAGTTGTGTACTTGGTAGATGGCGAAGCCGCATCATGGTTTTACAGAATGAATCCGAAAAAAGGAGAAATGGATAATCTTAACTCTCCATCTGCAAGATTTAGTTCCTTTTCAGAAGCTGGTGCTGATTTTGGTGAGCATGCAAGAACATGGCATGCTTTGGTTGCAGAATTATCGATGCTAGCAATGGGTGCTGAGTCACAAGCACAGTTAGACATTAGTGACTAGAAAAATCGTCTGAGGTAGTGCTTTGAACCGTTTGATATTTTACGGATTTACTATATTCATTGGCCTTTGGATAAGTGCCAAATACGGTGAATGGCCTGTAAATATATGGTGCATTGGGCTATTCCTTATGCTGTTTAACAAAGCAGAAAGGAGAGAGAGAATCGAAATGATAACAGTTCTAGCCTTTGCAACACCGATGGAATTATTCTTTAGTGAAGTTTGGTTAATCTATGAGTATCAAAGGGGATTAATGCCTTTATTTGTTCCAGTGGGACATTGGTTCCTATTCGATTCAGGTAAACAATTAGCGAAGATGCTCTCTGATAAAGTCGCGATGTATGTATTGATTCCATTCATTCCCTTTGTATTCTACGGTGTATGGGTTGGCACAGATACATCTGGCTTGGTAATGTTAGTATTGGTTCTTGTATTTACTAAATATGGGCCTCAACCGGCTCTTTATGCCACTATGGCTTGGCTGGCTTTACTAATGGAGATATGGGGCACGTATCTTGAAAATTGGACATGGGCTTCTGATGTTCCATATACTGGACTAACGGCTTGGAATCCACCATTACTTGTTGGTGCATTCTATTGTCTAGGAGATTTATTGGTAAATCTATCCGTGGATAGATTTGAAAAGTCAAATCATATCGAGGTGATTGTATGACTTCTACCAAGGAGCTAGCGAAGCGTCGAGCCGAAGAGGCTGAACGCATTGCGATAGCTTTGGCTAGGCAAAAAGGCGAACGCCGTGCAACCATAAAAGGTGGAGAAGGAACAGTTGCCTGGGTGACCGAAAATTTGTGTATAGGTTGCGATCAATGTACTATAGTTTGCGATGATGATGCTATTGATTTGTATAACAAAGATGTAACCTCACCTCTGATTAACGTTCCAAGTAACAAGAAGGCAAAGATCATCCGAGATGCATGTACTGGATGCAGGCTATGCGTTTTGGCTTGCCCAACAGATGCAATAACAATGATTGATAGGTGATGAAATGGATAAACAACCAGAACACGAAGGAGCCCAGAGATTCGGTGGAGAATTTGGACCAATAAGAGGAGAAAACACAACTGGAGTTTCCCTTTCGACCTTCAAAACTTTGGTTTGGATTTCTAATATCGGTGGTCTCCTATTGGTAGTATTGGCTCTGGAGTTTTTGTTCGTAACACATGATTTTGCACTTGGACTTGGGTTCCTAATAGCTGGAGTTATAGTAGCCTTATTTCCCTCAAATTATGAAATCCGTGGTATGGACGAAGGTCCTGAAAATGATTGATTATTCCTATTGAACCTCAAATGATTGGTTACATGAAGGACATTTTGCTTTACCTTTGTAATTCACTGGGAGTTTTAGTTGTACACCGCAATGTGTACATTTCTTGACAACCTTAGTTTCAATTTTATCATCTTCCTGCCCTATCAATGGAAATGGCAAAGGAGACATGGTGTCTAGGAAGCCAAGGATGGTTTTGACATAACTAGGACTTCCATCCCTAAATGAATTCTGATCTGCTGCGAACAGTGGTGCTGTTACCATTACGATACAGAATCCCGAGCATAGCAAAGACATAGATGGGTCGTCTCCAACCCAAACCACAGTTAAAGGTGAAGATTCCCCTGCAAATATCAAAGATAAAGCACCTGAAATTACCAACGCACCAGCAGTAATGTAAAGTCCAGATTTGTATCCTTGTAATGTTATTGTTCCACCTATGATATAAACAAAAGAGATGAATAGTCCAATGAAAGAATCAGTTGGGGTAAACTCACTCCACATTAATGAATATCCTGCTCTGATAAATCCATAGATAATTATTCCTAACCCAATTATCATAGGTAAATTTACGTTATTATTTGTTATGAA
>PAMN02000045.1 GCA_002707335.2 Methanobacteriota archaeon
TAAATGGAAAACTACGACCATAAAAAATGGGATAATGGTAGGAATCATCTCTAGCGGTATATTCTACCTTTTCAAAGCCCTCTAAACAATGAGAATATTATTCTCGATGCTTAATCACAAGAACCCGAAAGCATCGTACTTCTGTGCGAATGTGTAAATCATAATTGGTACGATAATAATTCCCATCGCATGAGAACGTCTGATTCCTATTCTTGGTGGAATTAATCCTAGGATTGTTCCTACGATTAGAACAACCATTCCGACCCAGCCACAAGATAACCAAACCAATACGACGATGAAAATGACTACTCCTAGAACCATGGACTGTAGTGGAACTGCTTCGTGAAGTTGTAGAATTCCTCTTCCAACGTGTCTCATCAATGGTACGGCAATTATTCCTGCTGCAATTGTAATTGCAATTAATCGAATGAAATCCGTAGTGGGGTGCAATCCGCTCCAAGTGTCAATTGGATACATTTGCTTCAAAGCCAAAGTTGCACCAGAACGTGATCTTCCAATTATGTATAGGAATCCAAGAACCATTACTGTAACTGCTGTGTTAGTTGCAGAGAGTAAAGCAATAACTTCCAAGTCTTGTTTTGTGTGTGGGCTCTCTCCCTCTCCTGCTGCTTCTGCTCTAGCTAATGCAAGTAACTCTTCGTCGGTCATTTCGGTAAGTTTTCTTGTTTCCCAGTCAAGACCATATCCTTCTTTGCCTTGCATTTTTGCAGCAACATTTCTTCCACCCATTACGAGAACAGTTGCTTGTGCAGCAGTCATTCCTGGCAAAACTCCCATCGCTGCTCCTGCACAGGAGGAAAGGAAACATGGTACCATCAATGGTCCAGTAGGAGGTAATTCCCAGTCCTCTTTTTGAGGTGGTAGTTCTGATGTTGTGGCATAAATATCCAGGAGATTAGCAATACCGAATAATCCACCTAGAGCAGGTAGTAATAATCCAGCACCAGGCATTCCGACAGGTGACTTTACCGGGAGATTGAAGATGCCCCATCCATACAGACCAGTCAGTAAAAAGAAAGATGTTGCAGCAATATAGCCTGCAAATCGAGAGTCTTTTCCTAACTTTCCTCCGGTTGCTTTTTGCATCCATTCTGGGAAATCCAATCTAGTTGTCTCAGTTGCGATTAATAGAATTGAGATAGATAGCAGTACGAAAGGAAGAGCACTTCTTAGGTGGTCATAAAATCCAAGTTCAGGGCCAAACGCAATCCTTGCTGCTACAATTAAAGGAAGAGAAAGGAATAGTCCTAATTGACTTCCTCTCGCAGAATATGCAACACCTTTTGGCGCATTTCCGGACAATAACATCCTATGTCCTGGTAACAAAGACAGAGCAGTATCAGCACCGGGGGCTCCTATCAGCGCTGACGGAATATAATTGAGAAACGTATGAACAATACCAGTTGAAACAATGATTCCCGCTGCTGCAGAAAGTGGAATTCCAATCGCTAACAAAGCGGGTGAGACTCCCAATAAGATCAAAGCGACGTTATTTACGTGGAAACCAGGGATTAAACCAGTCAACGAACCGATGCATACGCCCAAGAATAGAGCGAAGAGCATCCAGCCCATTTCTGCAAAATATGCTTCCAACTAACTCACCTTCACAAATCTTCAGCGTCATCAGCGATGCCATTGCCATTTTCGTCAATTACATCTGCGTTGTCTAATACATAGTGATGTGCTAGTGTCACATCATCAGCGACTTCAATAAATCTTCCAACCCATTTTAGAGTGAGGCCTTGATGATAAGAATCGAGACCAATGGAATTAGAGTCGATGTTAATTCTGACCTTCTGGTTACCACCTTCTTTTTGCAGGTATGTTATGTTGTCAACTTCAACAACATTACCTACTATGCTTGTTATTTTATTCAGGTCATAAAATTGAGGTGCACCTTCTGATAAGTCGTATGGATTAGGTTCTGGGGCATCACCAGTTAGCATGAAATTCCAAACGCTTAGCTGGAATTCGTTACTTGCAGAGTTCCAGTTTAGTGAGACATTTGCTACCACTTCTTGGCCATCCTCAAGCCATCCTGAATGTTGTCCTACTGGAACATATGCGTCGATTTTTGTTAATGTGTTTGGATAAATTGCATCCGCAATTGCAATTTTGGTATCTCCAGTTTCACTCATCAAAGTCGAACCTGAAACTACACCGCTGATTAGATATCGAGTTGAATTATCTACGTCATCAAGTGTGCCGCGAGGATTGTTTGCTAAGTATCCCAAGATGTTCTCAGCATCATTTACATCGAGCATTTCAACACTGCTTGAACTGGAGGAATCAATACACCAACCGGCATAAGATGTAGACCAAACCAATCTTCCTCCATAACTGACTTCCTTTCCTTGGAAAGATGACAAATCTTGTGAGTTTAGTAAACAAGCTTCCAAGTCTCCGCCAGGTTCAACGATCTTGTCCCCATCTATTTCCCCGTCAAGTATCACGAGGGCTCCTGAATTGTATGACCACGTTTGATAATTTGACCAACCGATTTTGGTAGGTTCGGGGTCATGTGTTCTTTGAATTCGAACTTCAGGGCCTTGAACATGCAAAGACCATTGTAGGAACTTTTCGGAGTAATCTAGAGTTGCGGTAACTTCTACTTTCTGCCCGGATTCCAACCAATCAGGGGTGCGAGAATGAATAATCATGTTCATTTGATATTCTTGCATTCCATATGTTGGATGGTCTCTTAGAGTCAAAGATGTGAATGTTGAATCCGGATTGACTGGCTTTGAGATATACCCTGTAACAGTAATTGTTTCGCCTTGGTAATCCTCTGGAGATTTTGCTATTGTTGATATCGTGAGTTCTGGTGCATCCGGAACATCAGCATCATCCCATGAAACTGCACCACTTCCAATTGCTTGAATCCAAATCTTACCGTTGTAAACTATTACGTCTCCAGTTACTTTTATTGTGGTTCCTAACATTGGGATTTCTGCAAAATTATACCATCTAAGTTGAGCAACACCAGTATCGTCCTCAATCAAAATATTGACACGGTTTTCACCAGAAGAATATGGGTCTTCTACCCAAGAAACTACAGTTCCTTCAATTGATACAACTTCATTGGAATGTTGCACTAAATCTTCTATTGCAACCAATTCTGGTTCTCTAATCATTGCATATGCGTTTAGGCCTGCTACTAATACAATAGAAATTGCAAACATTACCCACAATCTTTGTCCTCTGAGTTCAGGGCTATCGTCGAGTAATTTATCAAGAACTCCTGAAACTCCGCCTTTACCTTCAACAGCATGCTCTGAAATATATTCTGAGTGTTGGATTTTACCATCAGAATTCTCATCATATTTGCTGAAAACAGCGTCGATATCCAACTCTGTTTGGTCTTCTTCAACGATTTCATTATCTTCAATTTCTGCACCAGATTCAGACTCTAGGGCTTCGCTCATGTTCTCTCCACCACATTCAAATCAATATCCTTTCGCAGGGAAAGGACTTGATATTAGTGACGAAACGGAGGTTCATGAGGGACAGGGTAATCAGGGATGAAATCCATCGTGATATCCTTGTACCAGGTCACATATCCCGATTAATCGACACTAAAGAATTTCAAAGGCTAAGAAATATTCAGCAATTGGCAACCTGTCACTATGTTTTCCCTGCAGCAACCCACAACCGCTTTTCACACAGTTTAGGCGCATACCACCTGGCTTCAAAGTTGTGTGAGCACCTTTCAGATGTTCAACCAGGAATAATTTCAGACGAGGATGCGGAACTGGTATCAATTGGCGCTCTTCTTCACGACATAGGACATCCACCATTCTCACACTTACTTGAAACAGATAAGGTGTTTGCGAGATTTATTTCTCATGAAGACTGGGGAAAAATGATTTTGGAATCACCTGATACCGATATAGGGGAAGCACTGAGAGAGATACTTGGCGAGGAGAGAACAGGTAGATTATTTGCATTGTATTCTGGAAAATCAGAATACAACGGTGTAGAAATACCTCCATTCCTAAAAGAAATAATCAGTAGTCAACTGGATGTTGACCGTATGGATTACATGATAAGGGATCAAGCAAATACTGGTGCTCAGATTGGTGGTTTCGACTCATCGAGAGTTATCAGGGCGCTAAGAGTGAATGATGAAGGTAGATTATTCGCTAAGAAATGGGGTCTTCCTGCAATAGAAGCGTATCTAGTTACTAGATATCATATGTACAATCAAGTATATTTCCACAAAGTGAATCAATTGACTCAGGAATACCTGATTCGTGCGCTATCTAGGGCAAGAAGTTTGGCAGAAAACGGAGAGTTAGAACTTTCTAAGTCTCTATCAAATATGCTATGTAACGAAGAACTTTCAGTTCGAGATTATGTCAAATTAACAGATGCAGACATTAATTCAGTTCTCATGGAATGGTCTGATTCAGATGATGAAGAATTGTCAAAATATGCAGACAAGTTAGTTTCCCGTAGAGATTATCATAAATCCATCAGAATATCGGATTTGACTCAAGAAATGAGTTCCGTGATAATTGACAAGATTAAACCGATTATCGAAAAATCAGGTTACTCAGAAGATGAAATAATAGTTTCAAGCATAAGGAAAAAAGGATACAAACCTTACACACAAGGTATAATTCTTGAAGACGGAAGAGATGTCGTTGAACACTCTCCATTAATTCAGAGTCTAGTCTTGTCATCTGAACTTGCATTGATATTTATTCCTGAAGATGTCAGGGATGAATGTGAACATGTTGCAAGGGAAGTTATCAAACCGTCACAGTCAAGACTACCTACTTGTTGAGTAGCACCATCGGACCTGTAGCTTAGTTGGTGGAGCACCCGGCTCATAACCGGGCGGTCGTGGGTTCAAGTCCCTCCGGGTCCACTCTTATTCGCAATACTATGAGTTCGTTTTACAATTTTTATATTCTCATATGACATCCGTAAATCAAGAGAAAACTGCCCATCACTTGAAATGTAGAACTTGGTACGAGCCGCATGGACCAAAAACTCAAAGACATGTTAATGCAACAGGCTATTGTTGTTAATCAGGAACTTGAAATGACCAATGTTCTGATTGGAATTGACAAAGGAAACAAGTATTCGCTTCATGCTCCGAATGGACAAAAAATGGGTCAATCCGCAGAAGTATCCGGTGGTTTTGGAGGCTTCATTTTCCGACAATTATTCNACAACATGCGTTCAGCAAATNTCAAANTTTTTGGGAANGATGGCACAGAATTAGCAGAGGCTCGCAAGCCTTTCAAATTCATTTTTTCAGAAATATCNGCNGTCTNGGGCGGTCAAGAAATAGGTAGAGCAAAGCGTGTTTCATGGATTGGACGCAATTATTCAATCAGCGTCAGAGGAGTTCCAACATTTACAATNTCAAGTAGTTTATTTCAATGGAAAAATTTCAGATTTAATGTGATGAAAAACGGTGTCCATGTTGCCACGATAATGAAACGATATGAGGGGGCTCTCAAGATGATTTTCACTCAAGCAGACACATTCACAATAGAGTTCATTGACAGTAACCTTTCACTCGATGAAAGATTCACTTTACTTGCTACAACATTCTTGATAGATTACGATTGTTTCGAGCAAAATTGAGTTAAGATTTCAAAATTGCAATAATTGCACTTTCTTTTATTGGCCCAAAATTATGTGAATCTTCGCTTGCGAGAGGATCGGAATTATCTCCTTGGACGAAAAGGCCATTTTCAAGAATTGATTTTACTCTCTTCACACATGTCACATTCTTTTTTAGAGGGTGCAAAAACACTACTAGGTCTTCAACCTCGATTTCTTGTGTTGAGTATGTTTCACATTCGATAACATCGCCATCACTGAATGATGGCCACATTGAATCTCCAGATATTTTTACACTTATGATGCGCGAACCCAAGCCACTTCACGACCCTTTGCTGCCCAGAAAATACCGTGAATTTCTTCAATAGCATCCATTAATTCTTGAGCGTGTGTTGCGGAAACTTCTACCTTACATGCCGAGCATAGTTTCGCAGCATTCCAAAAAGTCTCATGAAGATCAGGGTATGCTTCAAGATGCTGAGGTTTGAAAAAGTCAGTCCAAAGTACTAGCAATTCGTCCTTACACTTTTGTGCTTCTTCCTCTTTGATTGCAGCATATCTTGCCATGGTGTTTAGGTAATGTGCCATTGCAGGTCCATTGTCAGTTGATGGGCAAGTTAGCCCCAACATTTTGTTAGTCATTGATTGTACAGCTTCTCCTGCAACTCTTGCACTTGCAGGGTCGTATACTCCACATGGTCCGTCACAGTGTGCTTCAGCGATGATGAAATTTTTGTCATCCATTCTTATTCCTCTCAACCCTACCGAAATGGAAATATCATATCAATCTGTGGTTTGAACGAAAGAGTAACTGATGGACATTTCGCAAAGGCAAGTTCCCAAAATGGTTATGAGGGTCGAGAATGTGGGTTGGTTATAGGTGAAGGTATGAAGGCATTGAGACGTTCTTTATTCTTACTCGCAGTATACATGGCGAGCATACTTGTAATGGCAACCCCTACTCAAGCGCAAATTTCTGTTCCTGCGGTAGACTTGCAATGTTTGTCCCCAAATCCAAGTGGTGCTGTTGACGTTCCTGTTTATCCAGGTGCAACACTAACTGGATTTGCGAACTGCCGTGTAACAAACCCAAACTCTTACGCTGAAAGAATCCAAATTCAAGTTTCAGCCGATGGTTTGGTAGTAGCAGCTCCTGGTACAATTTCACTTGGACCAAACGCTGAGTCTGAATTCCAGACAACTGTTAGGGCTGACCAAAGAATGACTATGTCTGGTCGTAACCTAATCGTAACAGCAACAGTTGTAGAAGCAAACGGTGCACCTCCACCAAACATTGCTGAATCACAAGTTCAAATGATTATCAACATCCTACAATTTAGTAGACTTCAAGTTGAAGCAACCGAACCTTTCCTACAACTTTCTCCAAAGACTGATCACAACTTTGAGTTCAAGGTGTACAATCAAGGAAATTGGGCTGATAAGTTCAAAGTGGGAGTGACGGATGCCTCACGTGAAAAACTCGAAGATAACGGTTTCCAGATCTCCATCCCAGCAGTTGCTGTAGAAATTGATGGTATGGCTGCACCACAAAAAGTGCGTGTAATGGTCAGAACTCCTAAGAATCAAGGGTGGACTGATGAATACTACACACTAGAATTTGAAGCGGTTTCCGAATTCTCATGTAGATATGAAACTGGTGGCTGTAACTCAATGGCACAGATGATTACAATTTACGTACGTGGTGTATATCTGCCAGGTTTCGAATTAATTCCTTCCCTTGCTATGCTTGGATTTGCTGCAGCAGTGATTGCTAAGCGTCGAGGTGACGATGACGAGGATGATGAAGACGCCGAATGGCTCGAAGCAGCCCCTGGCTTGTAAAAACATCACACCAATTAGTTGATATTTGACTCCGCAAAGGGGTTGTATTGATAATGCATTACTTATCGTGCTGGTAATTAGAAGAAGGTGATTTTATGGGTGGACTTTTGGATAAAGCGAATGATTACAAAGATTCTGTGCATCAAGGAGACAACGTTGGGTCTAAGGTTGTAAACGACCCATCTGCGATAATTAGTGCTTATGAAATGGGTAAGAATTCTGCCAATGAAGAGCCGAAAACTGAATCAACAAAACTCGAAAAGAAGAAAAGAAAATCAAAACCTGATCCTGAACCTATCAAATCACCAAAGGATTCGGATAATGGTGGAGATTTTTTTGATAGAGAATCAGAACCTATGGATGTAGACAAGAGAATAATTATCGGTATGCAAATAGGAGCTGTGGTATTTGTTTTATTCAGTTTGATAAAGATACTACAAGACGGATGGAATTACGTAACTATAACTGATAGATTCGTAAATTTTGCAATAATTGCAGTCGGGTGGGGATTATACACTGGTTCAAGCGTGATGTCAAATGCATTTTCCCCGGTCAAGGCAGGGATTTCAGCAGGAGCTCTAGTTCTGATTTACATCCTAGCATCCATTGGTACAATGTTCATTGTTGCTGGAGGTGGCGTCACCATAGCAAGTGTAGAATTAGACGGAGCAAATGATGAATTAGATCTCAAATTCTTTGGCCCGTCTGGTATGGACTATACTGTCGAGATATTAGTTGATGGAGCTGTGAGTGCATCTCATGATTCGTCTATTAATGTAGACAGGGGTTCACATTCAGTTGATGTAGAGGATTTCTGGGCAGGTAATGCCGAGGATATGAATGAAAATTCTCTACTTACATACGAAGTCAAGGTAACCTCTGAAGGTGGAGAAGCATCATTCGACTTTAGCCATCTTATGAATCGTGAGATGGATACAGGTTTCGTCAGAATTAACGAAAAATTCACTACAAATTCTAACGGAGATAAAGAGTACACAGGAATCAATGTTGAGTTAATCGTTGGAATGGGTAGTCCTGATGCCTCATTTGGATTTGATAACAATATGTTTACTGGTGATGAACCAAAGCCTGTCAAATCAGACTGGACTGCTAGTTTGAGGATATTACAAGGCTCTTCTGTAAAATACACATATAACTCTATTACTGCAGAAGAAGGAATTGTACCGGGTCTTGGAGAGTTTTACTTTAGCTGGGTTCAGATGCCTGGAACTTATTCTAATGATATATCAATACTTGACAAAGAAGATTTTTACACAGGTGATGGATGTTATACATTCGAGGTAACTATCGCCAACGTGCTAGGAGATATATTCACAAATACCGATTCGAAAATAGAATTTTTCTGGGATTCCAATGAAGCAGGTGGAAGTGAACCAGCGACTGAGTGCTGATTCACTCAATTGTTCCAACTTCTGAATCGTCAAAGTTTCGGCTAACTTTTTCTTCAATTGCTGCAGCGTGAATCTTTTTCTTTTGAGTATACACGACAAATCCGACGTAGGCCATAACTGCTAGTACAATTCCTATAGCAATTGGAACAACTAGGTTT
>PAMN02000026.1 GCA_002707335.2 Methanobacteriota archaeon
ACTGAGCAGTATGCAAAGAATCTAATTTCTTTCTACTCGCATGGCTTAATCGAACTCCAATAGCGGTCGCCTCTGGCAGGATCAACCAGATTTCGTGATGCTAGATTCGCACCTCTCTTGTCTCGATCCTTAGGCTACTTGTCGCTTTTGTGTTATTTTTTTTGCTGACCTAAAATATTGAATTGACAGGTTCACGTTGCACTAGAGTTGCTCTTATTTTGCACACAATACAATATTGTGTCGTGAACACTGATCACCTACCTGGCCTCAAGCTGGCACATATCCCCGGGAAGGGTGTGGTTTCTTGAGACCGCAATTTGCTTCGGCTTGCATCTGGGTAGATGGCGGGTGTCACAGTCTTCCGACTCATCCGCCAACGCCGTCCCTTACGACGCAAGCATCTCGCCCAACTCCCCCCCGTATATCAAGGTGACTGTTTTGGATTTTTGGAAATCGGATTACTGCGAGCCATATTTACATAACAAAATAGTTGAGTTTTGTTATATTTTTCCAGCAAAAATACCAACGATTTTTGATATTACCAACAGAAAATACCAGATCAAAGACTCGCAGTATAGCGAATCACTCTGCACCAAAGAACTGCCGCAGCATCGGATGCATTTCCATGGCCTGTTCTTTTTGTATCTGCTCATACGTTCTCAAAATAATACCTACAGCAAGTAGCAAACCTGTTCCCGTCGCATTACCAACAGTTCCAAGCAAGTCCGCTCCTGCTGCGAGTAAACCTACGAATGCACCAGAGAAGTAAGTCACTGGTGGAATATATCTCTCAAGAATTCTCTCTAGAACAAGTGGATTCTTTCTAAAACCTGGAATTTGCATTCCTGTTCTTTCGATTTGCTTAGCTACGTCCTTTGAACCCATATTTGTAGTATCGATCCAGAACTTAGCGAATACCATTGAACCTACTGTCATCAATGTGACATAGAAAATAACGTGCCCACCTATCTGCCATAATGAGTGCCCGTAAATATCGCCTTGCTGGTTCAAGAGTGGTATTAGCCAATCATTTACACCATTGACCATAGATGAATACCAGGCAAATCCTCCACTAGGAGTTGAAGATCCTGGCTCGTAAGTACCAATATATTCAGACATACTACCCCAACCTTCTTTTCCTAATATCGGAGTCTTCTGAAGCGTTGGATGATTCCAGAATAGTAGAGTAAACATGTTGATGTTTGCAAGCAGTGCAGCCATCAAAATAACTGGAATGTTAGAAGCGTATACAAGTCTAATTGGATACTTTCCTCTGTGACCTCTTACCTTACCGTGTGTCAACGGCAGTTCCAACTTACTCGATTCAGCATAGGCAACAACCAAGAATACTACTACAGACGAGAATAATGCTGCAACAGGATTGACGTGCGTCAGCAAAATTGTCTCAAACCCGTTCTGCGATATCATCTGACCATTAGTCGATTCTCTAAACATGTAGAATATCATCGGTAACGTCCCAGAAGGTGGGTTCTGAATGCTGTATCCTACTCCAGAGGTCGTAGGTAGAGGCGATAGAGTTCCAACGAATGTGGATTGCGCTACACCTGCAGCAATGAATAGAGATATACCAGATCCTATACCCCACTTGGATACTAATTCATCAAGAAGGAAAACAAGATAGGAGCCTGCGAATAATTGTGCAACGATAACAAAGTTAGCCCATCCCATACCATAGTCCGAAATCAATGCCTGTGTTGGGTCTAAGAAACCGTATGTCTGTGGAATTGATTCGATAGGAATCATAACCAAAACAAGTAATTTCTGAACACCTTGATACATGGCTTTGTCTCTAGAGTCAGTCAGGTCTAATTTGATAATTTTAGCTCCTGCGAATAATTGCATGATAATTGAACCAGTAACAATCGGTCCAATTCCCAAGTGCATGATTGTACCAGAAGCACCCGCCATGATAGATCGGAATCCACTGAACAAATCCAGAGCCTGACCAGATAATCCCCAAAGCATGACATTCGTCATAGCGAAGTAAATAATCAGAACTAGGGTAGTAGTCCATAATTTCTCGTTGAATCTAACGTGACGGTCTGGTTTGGTAATAGTTGGGTAGGTGTCTACGAACCTGTAAAGTGCATACAATCTACTGTTCTGTTCTCCGCTGAACATGAAGCAAGTAAGCGCTGCTGCTGCTGCGAATCCAAGTAGAATAACTCCTACTAGTAGATAGCCGACTAAATCCTCATGGGAACCGCCCCATGCGTTCGGTCGACAGTAATAAGTCGCCACTGCTAAGAATGCCAACCATCCAAGTAACTTTCCATATCTACCGATAAACGGTACTTCTTTCAGTCCTGCAGGCATATCTTTTGTAAAACATAGAATTAGATATGCAACGTATACTATTCCTAAACCTAGACCGAAAATGGCTCCATCGATTGCATTTTGTGTTGCAGTCCCGCTGCCAAGTGCTGCTTCGAATGCTTCGAATTCCCAATAAATTAGCATTCCAAAGTATAGGATACCAGTTAAACCAACTGCCCATGGAATTGATTGCTTACCCATTTTTCATCCCTCATTTGATTTTTAGTTTTGATTATCTAAAGAAGATAGCGGAAAAAAATCCTCTAAATCTCTCACTCCCACTCTTCTTCATCATCGTCGCCTTCGATTGAACCGCCTGCTGCTGCAACTTTCTCTGCCGCTTTTGCTGACCATTCTTCAACGGTGATTGTTAGTGCTTTCTTTAGTTGTCCTGATCCAAGTAATTTGTCGATACCCATTTCAGTCAGGTTAACTGAATCTTTACCATCTGCAATGGTTTCCAAATCTCCGACATTACAAGTAACATGTACTGTTCTTAGCCCAGGATTTCTGTTGAATCCATGCATACCCCAATGGTTTGGCATGTATTTAATTCGAGTCATTACACGGTGTTTGTTGATACCTGCGTTACCACGACCACCACGCTTACCTGCTCCACGGCCGGCTTTGTGGCCTCTTCCGTGAGTTCTGCATCTTCCACGATGTTTGTTTGCTTTGCTCATTTTATCACCTCAAATCATTCTCTCAACAAGTGCTGAGATATCTTCTCCACGAGGACCTAAAGCGCCACCTACGACGTAGGTACGCTTGATTCCACCCCAGCCCTTTGGGCCACGTGGTGGATGTAATCTGAAAACTCTCTTTAGATTCGCCATATCTTTCACAGTTGCATCTCCTGAAGCAATTGCTGCTGCAAAATCCTTGATATTAGCATAATCTGTAGATTCTTTGACATCTGCATCTGTAACTGGCTTGTCACCGATTAGGCGGCCTCTTTCTGAAATCATCTTTTCAATTAATCCTGCATCTGCATCTCCCCAAGTGATGTAATCCTTGGCTTTCTGCAGCATTCCCTTGTATTGTGGGTTTTCTGGAATAATAACTGCGTGGTTTACTCTGGTAAGATTTAGCATACCCATTGTTTCACGAATGGATCTTTCAACCTTCACATCTGAACGTGCTCTTACAACAATCCAACTCATTCTAACAACCTCCCTTTATGGATGAAGAGTTGTGATCTTTGTGTTTCACTTACTCTTGTACTGTTAACTTGAGATAGAGCATTGAAAGTAGCTGCAGCATAGTTAATTGTAGTTCTTGTTTGTCCTTTAGTTCTTGATAGAACGTCTGTAACTCCTGCTAGAACAAGTACTTTCTTTCCAGTTTCACCGATAACTAATCCTTTACCCGCTGGTGCTGGCATCAAAGTTACTCTTGTAGAACCTGCTTGTCCTTGAACTTTGAATGGAACAGATGTACCTGGGCCTACGCTTGATTCCCAAGAACCATTTCCTCTTTGGACTTGGATTATATTCAACTTAGCCGCAGTAAGTGCCTTTCTGATGGTTTGTGAAACTTCTTTTCCTTTTGCCATAGCAAGTCCAACGTATCCGTCTTTGTTACCAACACAAGCCATTACATTGAATCTTACACGACGACCTGAGTCAGTCATTCTTTGAACCATATTTACTTTGATGATTTCGTCTTCTAGATTTGGAATTAGTGCATCTACGATCTCTACTTCTCTAATGGGAAGTCCTGATGCCATTGCTTGTTCATAAGTAATGATTCTGCCAGCCATTACTTCTCTTCCAAGACGAGTTTTTGGAGTCCAAGAACGAAGTGCAGAAATTGATTCATCTGCCGATGATTTTCTTCTAGCACCCTCACGAGGTGCATCTTCTTGTGTAGCAAATGCTTGAACTAGCCCTGGAGCCATGTTTGGTATTTCGTCACTCATTTTAGAACGCCCCCTCTATTTTTTTCTTGGTTGCTTCAATTGCTTTGGTGTAAGAATCGTCGATGTGTGCACCGTTAATTCTGTCTTCTGATGGAAGAACATTGTCCCCATGTGGAATTTCAAGGCCTGCATCAACCATTCCTTTTAGGGCAGCAAATACTCTGCTTCCAGAGGAACTTGCTGCTAAACCAATGTCCAGAACTGCTTCATCAACACCAGATGAAATTGCAGACTTTCCAAGTGCGAAACCTGTAAGGTATGATGCAGGTATATTCTTTCTTGAGTTCGCTTCAGGCCACCCATATTTTGTAACCAGGTCATCACCTGTTGCTGAAACAGAGACTTTGTCTCCGTCCTTATCCCAAGTAACTATCTGGCATACTGCTCTTGTGTTGGAGATTCTTACTACCGCACGTGGTTGGCCACTCTTTAGTAGCTTCAGACGCCTTCTGTAGTCTGTTTCTCCAGAAACTCTTCTTCTGTATTGATTTCTCTGTCTAGGACCACGTGCCATCACTGGTCTCCTCCGATTTTAATTCCATCTATTCCGATTTGGGTTTTCATGTGAGAAACTGATCTGTAAGAACCACCCTTTGCTTTTAGGTAGTAATGTCTGTATTGACTGTTATCAAGGGATCCATCCTCTCTCAAATCTTTGAGTGTTTTTCTCTGTGCCCTAATAGTAGACATCCATTGTTGCTTTCTAGGATTTCTTGCGTTAGCAGTACCAGACCTCTTTCCTTGGCCTTTTCTGCGTCCTTTTGCTTTCTGTTCCTTAATTTTCTTAGCACGAACTCTTGATGTTCCTTGGATTGCTTTCGCCTTTATCCACCCGTTATCAATTGCTTCTCTGATGTCTTCTTTTTGTACGGATTGAGCAACTTGGTCTAGGTAGGATGGGTTAATCCAAACTCTGTTAACACCACACTTCAAGATTTGAGCCGCCATTTTCTTTTGATTAGTAATCTGCATCAACGCTCCCTCCTTCTGTTGAGTACTCTAATGCCTAATTCATCAGCACGAGAATGTATCAATTCTCTCTTCCTACCACCGACTGTTGAACCAACTCTTGCAGCTTGTGTTTCTGCATCAATTAGGTCAAGATCCGCAGTATTGTGAACCATTATTTCTTGGAATCCTGATGGGTGCAAACCGCTTGCTGCGTTTACTTTTCCATGTCCGATTCTAACCAATGAACCACGATACTTGAAATTGCGTCTTTGTTTGTTATCCATACCGTGTGGCTTTCTCCAGCCTGATCTTGAAAGACGCTTGTAACGGAACCATTCAGTTCTTCTGAAAGAAGGGGTTGCCTTCTTTTGAGCAGCCCTTAGTGCAAGTGCCTCTTTAATCTCATCAGACAAAACTGGCTTTTGGCGAGCAACGTGTTCTTCGACATAATCATCATCGTCATCCCAATCTTCGTCTTCGTAATCGTCTTCGTAGGAATCTTCTTGTTCTTCTTCTTGAGTTGCTTCTTCAGCAACTTCTTCAGGTGCAGAATCTGCAGCACCATCGTTATCTTGCAATCTTGCAATCAAGTCTGCTTTCTTACCAGCAACCGGCAAACCAGCTTCCTTTAGCAATTCCTTGAGTTGTGCAACCGTCATATTTTCGTAATCACTCATTCAAAGACCCCCTCATACCTTACTGATGAGATATATTCCGTCTTGGAACACTCTCCTGTCTCTATTTTTCACGGTGGTTGAACGCTCAATGTTTGCAGCTGTTTGTCCGACATTTTCCTTGTCAGCACCAGTTACAATCACTGTTGTTTTCTTCTCAACCTTTACAGTAACACCGTTTAGAATATCCGCTCTTCTAGGAACTCTTTCCCCGAAGTAATTGTTTACTACGAACTCATTGCCTTTCACTTCAACAGTCATAGGGAAGTGAGAATATAGCACTTTCAAAGTGTAAGTGAAGCCCTCTGTGACTCCCTTTACCATATTTTTTAGATGTGCATTCCAAGTTCCTGCCAAAGCCTTTTCCTTGACCCTTGGCATATCAATTCTAACCAAAAGGGCTCCACCTTCTTGGAAGAGGTCGTGTCTTGAACTAGAGAATTCTCTTGAAATGGAACCGTTAGGACCTGAGATTGTGACCATGTCACCATCTAGTGTTGCAGTAACTCCTTCTGGAATTTCTACTGTGTGTTCAATTCTGTCTAATTTTACCATCATATCACCTCAGTACACATATGCTAGGAGCTTGCCACCAATTCGGTTCTCCTTTGCGTCTTTGTGGTGCATTACTCCGCTGTTAGTTGTCAAAATTAACAAACCAAAGTCTTGCGCAGGTAAGAATCTACCTTCCCACTTATCGAATTCTTGTCTTCTTACGGAATATCTTGGCTTTACAACACCACATTGGTTTATTGCTCCACGTAGTTGAACGTTGAAACTTCCACCTCTTCCGTTATCATTTCTCTCAATTTCTCCTACATATCCAGAAGATTGCATAATCTGAAGAACAGATCCGAGCAACTTGGATGCTGGAGCAAGTTGAACATCAAACTTACCAGCTTGTTCGGCATTGTATAGTTTGGCTAGTGCGTCATTAAGGGGGTCAAATTGCATTCTTAATCACCTCAATTCATTTTCTTAAATCCTATTTCCGGAGCGATGTCTCTGAAACATTGGCGACATAGTCTCAATCCGTGTCTTCGAATCATTCCTCTTCTTCTGCCACATCTGCGGCATCCATTTGTTCTACCAATTTCTTCACCATGGTCTCGTGCCATTTTCACTCCTCCAAGATTGTGATACCATAGTTCTCAACAAACCATGCTCTGGCATCATCAGCATTGGTTCGGTGGCTTTGTGAAACCTTTGCACTTCGTCGGCGTCTTCTGCTAACTCTGTGACCAGGTCTCTCTAATACGACATTTATGTCCATTCCATAAATACCGATATCTGGATCATATTTTTGTTCTGGGAAATCAGTGTAATCACTAATACCGAAAGAAAGATTTCCGGATTTGTCGAAATTCCACCCAGGAATTGTGTTTTCTCTGACCCAAAAAGCGTCGGTCAGGAATTTCTTAATCGATTCTGAATCTCTCATTGTAACCTTACAGCCAATTGGGAATCCAACTCTGACTTTCAGATCACGGTTTTGTTGCTTACCTAGAGTTCTGATTGGAGAGACTCCTGTAACCATTTGCAATACTTTCTCTGCGTTTGTTAGGCGATCTCCTCCTTCTCCTACACCGATGTTGACTACAACTTTTACAATTCGCGGCATAGCCATTGGATTTACGGTTTCGCTCATTGGCTCACCTCCAGACCTGGAAGACTACAGTCGCCTACTGAGAAAACGTTAGGAACGGTTGTACCGAATCCGTCGAATTCTACTTCGTTTGGCATACTTGAACGCTTGACAATGTATTTTGTTACATCTGATAATTTACCAACGTGAACTCCACCAACAAGCATACATCTTGTTCCTTCACCGAATTTGATGTGTTCGAGAACCTTTTGTTCAGGTAGTGAAATCTTTACTGAATCACCTGTCTTGTGCTCTGAAGCATCATCGACTAGAATATTTCTTCCGTCATGTAAGTGAATCTGAGTCTTTCCTCCCTTCACAGTAGACTTTCCTTCGATTCGGCAAACTTTCCAGCCTGCTTCATCTGCAGAGATTGTTCTGTATCGTAGTCTACCGTTTGTGTCTAATACACATCGGAAGTTTTCTTCTCCAAGTGTTAGAACATCCATTAGCCCAACTCCTCTTCGAGTATCTTTTACCACTCTTCCATCGACCTTGACTAAACCAAGATGAAGTATTCTCTTGACTTCTCTAGTAGTCTTAGCCAATCCAATAACATCTCTGATGATAATATTCAATGGCATTGAGCGTTCAAGGCTATGAGCTCCTGCTCTTTGTCTTGTTACCCAAACTGTGGTCTTACGTGGAAGAGGCCAACTTCTTGGTATGGCCAATCGCTTTAGATGACTGCTGCTTCCCATTATTTTCAACTCCTATCTGCGGTCAATTTTTGCATTCGTAGTTTATCGGTTTCATCCAACTTAACTACAACTACATTTGAACAGTGGACCGGCACTGCTTCTTCCTTGTTGTCTGACTTTGTCGATGTTGCTCCTTCGATGAACAAACGACCAGTGTTTGAATCTACATTGATTACATTTCCTTCAAGAGGATTAGCGTTTCTCTTGCCACCAACTCTCTTTCCTCCGTGAGCGAAGTCTCCTCTAATCACACGGACAGTATCTCCGACTCTTACTGTAACGGACCTTACTCCATCTAGTCTTGAGTCTGGATTCTTTAGTTGGAGGCGAGCACGCATTCTCTTTCTCTTTACGTGATCTGGGGCATTAGCTTGTTCCTTACGCTGTTTGCCAGGTTTCTTACTCTTTACCATTCTTATCACCTCATACAATCTGTTTCGCTGTTGCAGCGATACGAGGCCATCTTTCTGCGGCCTCTCTTGAAACTGGTCCTTTGATATCTGAACCTTGAACATCTCCTTTTTCATTTGTAATAACACAAGCATTGTCTTCGAATTGCACCCATGTTCCATCAACTCTGCGGAAAGGTCTCTTCTGCCTGATAACAACTGCGTTGAACATTTGTCTTCTAGTGTCAGGAGTCCCTCTCTTTACTGAAACTTTGATCAAATCTCCAATTCCAGCAGCAGGTAGTCTTCTCATAGTACCTCCGAGTTTCTTAACGTTGATTAGTTGAACAATCTTTGCTCCTGTGTTGTCAGCAACTTGTAGCCTTGCCATTGTTGGCAATCCACGGGTTTGCTTTCCTGCTAATCCACGCATTAAACATCGCCTCCTGCATTCTCAATTACACAAAATGAAACCGTCTTGGAAAGTGGTCTGCATTCCATTACTTTCACTCTGTCACCGATTTCAACATTGCCGATACAACTTGGCAAATGAGCTGAAAGAGCACTTGTTCTCTTCTCATATCTCTCATATTTCTTCATGTATCGTACATTGTTTCTTTCGATAACAATAGTTCTCTGCATTCCTAAACTTGCTACAGTTCCTTCTAGAACTTGGCCGCGTAGGCGCAATGTTCCGTAGAACGGGCAGTTTTCGTCTCCATCCCAATCACCTTGTGGCGGTTTTACATCTACTCCGATGTCACGCATGGTCATCACTCACTCCTGTGGTTGCGGTAAATTCTGTCCTCAGCACGTTGCCGCATCAACGAACCGACGATGGTAACATCACTGTCACCCAATTTGAATTTGATTGAACTCTTTCCGAGAACAACTTGTTTCTCTCCCTCTAACAATGTAATTGTTTCACGAGTTTCATCGGAAATCATACCAGATTTACCGATGTGAGTAGGATCATTAGATGAAACAATTGTTGCTTCTCTTCCAATCCATGATTGATTTAATACTGAGTTGTTCATTATCGCACCTCCACATTAAATCCGTTATTTGTCAGAACTGCTGCTGCCTTCTTCTTGTGGTCACCTTGTAGTTCGATTACACGACCTTTGACTGTCCCGCCAGCAGCACATCTATTCTTGAGTAACTTTGCAAGTTGGTTTATGTCGATTGCAGAATCTTCAATTCCTTCAACCTTTGTCACAATTTTACCATACCTGCGCCTGTCGGTGCTTATGGTTGCTTTTTGTTGTTCTTTTGCAATTTCCTGACAAATACAAAGTTCGTCAGGTAATCCGCAAACGTTACACATAGCAGCCATTTTTTCACCCCTTAGTTCAGTTTTTTATTGAATTTAATTTTGTTTTGATTCTTGCAATAGACCTTCTGCAAGCCTTGAATGCGCCCATGTTAGATGGGTTACCACCAAGAGATTGTTCTGCTCTAAGTTGCAATAGTTCTTCTTGCAATTCAGTAAGCCTTTCTTCAAGCTTCTCATTGCTCATTGCGGAAATTTCTCTGCTTGATACATGTGTCACTCAGAACCCTCCTCTTCAGCAACTGGCTCAGCATTCTCTGCTGCACGAATCTTTAGTTCTTCATCAGAAAAGATAGAAATCTCGTGAGGTAGTTTTGTTCCTTTCCTCATGATTGAGACGGTTACTCCAATAACACCGAGTTTCTTTACACAAACTGCATACCCAACATCCATGTGCTCAATCGCAGTTTCACCACAATACTTTACGTGGCCTTTAATGAATTTTTGAGTTCTGTGTCTTGCACCAGTAATCTTTCCAGCCAATGTGATAATCACTCCTCTTGCTCCTGCATCCATTATGTTTAGAGCTGCTGAGTGACCTGCTCTTCGGTAGTACCATCCTCTTTCCATTGCGGATGCAATCTTTTCTGCCATAACTTGAGCATTGAGAGCCGGATTTTCTACTTCATCAACTTTCAGTCTTGGATTTTCTATACTGAATCTCTCATCAAGTTGTTTTTGCAGGTCATTGATGATCTTACCTTTTCTTCCGATTACCATTCCAGGCCTTTCTGCCATAACGGTTACTTCAGTGCCGTTTGGTGTTCTTCTGATGTCGATTCCACCGAAACCTGCTTTCTTTGTGTTATTCATCAAGAATTCTTTGACAAGATGCCTCTCAACATTTCTGTCAATTATCTTTCTTAGTGTACTGCTATTCTCATTCATGATGTTCACCTCAGAAGTCGTCCTCCAACTCGTCTACATCACTGTTAAAGTCCTCAAGGAATATTTCCATGTTTACTCTATAGTGGTTCTTCGGAGAAGCCCTTCCTCTTGCACGAGGAGTCCAGCCTCTCTTGATTTGGCCGCGGTGTGCAGCACAGTGAGTGATTACCATCTCTTCTGGGTCGATGTCTTCGTATTGGTGTCTAGCATTTTCCATGCAACTTTCAATAAGTTTTAACATAACTCTGCTAGCCTTTACAGGATATCTTCCTGGACCAACACCGCCCTTTCTGTGTCCAACCATAGATGGGCCAGAGCGCTTTCTCTTCTTGTTTCCAGAACCTAGTCTGAAAGGAACTGCTGTCGCTTTCTTTCTAATATCCGGTCTGTCACTATCGATTTTCAAAACATTGTTTAGGAACTCTACAGCTTCTCCTGCGGTTCTGTGTTTGATTGCTCTAGCGATTTCGAAACAGTGCTTTACGTGCACATCAACACCAACAGATCTTGCTGTTGCAAGTCTGCTGCCTTGTAGCAACTGAGTGTATCCTTTTTGAGGTAGTTCTCTCTTTTTGGACCTGCGATCCATTTCTGATTTTCTCCATCCCATATTTCTCACCTCACTTCAATGCCACGTGTGACGAAGAGCGCGTCGCACCAACACCAGGTCCAGAGTGTGTAACTCCTCTCCTGGTTGTTGCGAACTCTCCCAAATAATGGCCAATCATTTCTGGTATGATATCAATTTCAACGAAATTCTGACCGTTGTGGACTGCGATTCTCTTCCCTACAAATTCTGGTAGGATAGGAACGTCTCTTCTGTGTGTTCTGATAGTTTTGTTTGATGATCTTCTAACTCTGGAAATAAAGTGCTCATTTTCTGGAGATAGGCCTCTTGCGATTGATCTTCTTGCTCTGCTTGTAACCAAAGTAGCAATGGATAGGACTGATGGATCTTCTTCAGGAGGCATTATTGGCATTGCCTTGAGTTCATCAACTTCATATCCTCTGTAAGTGAATTGTTTCTTCTTACGGCCAGTTACGCTTGAGCGCTTCTTACGAGCTTTTCTTCTGCTTGCTTTTGGTGTCATGAATGACTTCTTCTTCTTTGCCATCTTATCTCACCTCAAATTTTCTTTCCTCTGCTTCTACCAGTTCGGCTTGGTGCAATGTTTCCTACCTTTGCACCTGGCGAGGTACCTCTTGCTACGGAGTTTGGTCCGTGAACAGCTTGGTGGTTACCTCCACCGTGTGGGTGGTCAACAGGGTTCATTGCAACACCACTAACGTGTGGATACAATTTTCCTCTTGCCTTAGCCTTGTAATGTGCGGCACCAGCAGTTCTTAGAGGCATTTCTCCTCTTCCATGACCTGCTAGTACACCGATTGTTGCNCNGCACTTTCCAGACATATCTCTGGTAGTGCCNGATGGCAGTCTAACTCTGACCTTTCCNTTGTCCAAGTGAGCCTCTACGAAAGCAGAGTTNCCCGCTGTTCTTGCGACTTTTCCTCCATCGCCNGGTCTTAGTTCTAGATTGTTAATTGCAGTTCCTTCTGGAATGTTNGTAATNGANGTNATATTACCNGGCCTNAANGAAACATTGTCGCCGATNGCAACNGATGATCCGATTGAAATTCCTTCTGTGGCAACAACTAGAGTTGTTTGTCCATCTGGCATCTTTACTCTCGCCAATGGTGCTGTGTGAACTGGACTGTGTACGAGTTCTGTAACTTCTCCAACTACTTCACTAGCCCTTGGCATTCTGTTAGCACCAGGGAATCTGTGGCTTGATACGCGGTATCTTGGCGAACTTCCTTTACGTTGTGCACGAATTCTCTTACCCATATTATCACCTCATCAGAATGCGCCAAGTCGCATTGCAGCCTCATCTGCGTCATATCCTTCAGCGAGCCTTACGCTTGCTACTTTGCCATTCTTTGTATTTCGAACATTTACTTTGGCCACTTCAGCATCAAATAATGCTTCAACAGCTGCTGCGATATCTTGCTTTGTTGCTGATCTTCTGACAATGAATTCGAGTCTGTTGTCTACAGAACGTGCTTCCATTGCCTTTTCAGTGATCCAAGGCATCATGATTACATCATAGGGATTTACCATACTTCATTCCTCCTTAATTTAGAGCCTCCACGGCTGGTTTAGTGAATACAGTCAATCTGCCAAGGTCTCCACCAGGAGCAAGGTGTTCTGCAGATAGGTCTTTAGCAGCCACGACATCTACGCCTGGTAGATTTCTTGCAGCCTTTGCTAGACCATCTTTGTTGGCGACAACTAGTAGAATGCTCTTTGGAGTTTTGTGTACTCTACCTCTCATTGTTGCCTTACCTGCTCTGATTTTCCTACCAGATTTTGCTCTTCTTAAGTCGTCTCCAAGACCAAGTGCTTCGAATATTGCTGTTACCTTTCTAGTTCCACCGTTTAGGTTGAATTCTTCGAAATCGATTTTCTTACCGTTTTCTGAATAGTCTCCTAGGATTATAGGCAAAGAAGAAATTTCTTCTGCAAATCTGTGCCCTCTTGCAGATACTGTTTCAACATCTGTTGTTGCAGTTAATGCTGAGTTCCTTGCGAGTCTTCTTTCAGTTCGGTTTAATTTTCTTGACCAATCTTTCTCGACTTTTGGACCATGAGCTCTTCTACCGCCTAGAGTGTGTGGGTTCTGTGCCGCTCTTCTTTGACCGGTTCTTCTCATGATACGAGATACACCTCTTCCCTTACCCCACCATTCCACTGAGTGTTTCATACCACTCATTGGCTTCTTCTTTCCAGCGTGTGGATTGGAACCATATGCTTGCCTTCTGTTCGCTCTTGCGCTAGCAACAGCGAGTTTTACCAGATCTTTTCGCACTTCTGATGAGAATGAATCTGGAAGGCTAATTTTCTTACCCAATTCAACTTCGATATCATAGAACTCTTGTAGTCTGCCTGCATCAAGTTCATCTTGTTCGATGTTATTGTTAATATTGTGAACTGCTACCTTCATCATCATACCCCCTGCTTGCTTGCGGTACTTACGTATGTTATTTCGTAAGGGTGTGCAGTCTTTTTAGCGGCTCTTGTTGCATCTCTGAATCTTACTAATCTCTTAGATGGCCCAGGAATGCTCCCTTTAATCAGAATGTAATCAGAGTTCACTTCACCATAGTGAAGGAAACCACCTGCTGGTGTGATCGATTTATCTTCAGCCGATGCAATTGATAGAATTCTTTTGTTGTACTCAGTTCTTTGATGGTAACCAGTTTGACCACCTTGTCTGATAGTCTTACGAACGTACCCAGTTCCGAAGTCACCCATGTTACCATGCTGTCTTCTTTTCTTTGAGTTCTTGTGAGATTGTAGTTTTCCACCAAATCTTCGGATAACACCTTGCCATCCATATCCTTTGGTTACTCCAACTGCATCGACAAAGGCTCCCTCGTCGAATACGTCTGAAATAGATAGTTCTTCACCCATCTTTTCCTTTGCCCATTCAAGTTTAGCAGAGGAATCTCCTCCAACTAGACCAATTTCCATTACTTCTGGAGTTTTTGATGGAGTACCACTGATAGAATGTGGCTGAGTTGCAACTATTGCTCTTACTTCAACCAGATCTTCACCCTTCAATGCTTCATAGTGCTTATCTGAACTATGTCCTTGAAGTGAATTATTGTGTAGTTTTCTAAACAATTGTGGAAACGCTTCTGAAATTTGTTCTGCAGAAACCCATGCTTCGCCGACAGCTTGTTTGCCGTAAGGAGTCAACTTGTATCCACGGACACCAAGAACTCTCATCTTAGGAACTTCGACTACTGTAACAGGGATTCTGATTTCCTGTCCTGCACTGTTAGATTTTGGGTTTAAATCACGAGCCATTACATGGGTCATACCGGCTTTCCAGCCTGCAAATCCTTGTACACGGACTTCGTTCGCATCGGTCTCTGGCCACGATTTTACATGTCCGAAATGACGTGCTGACCGCTTACGCGGGCTAAACGCCATACTTCCACGTCTTGGGTGACTTCTCTTTGCCATATTTTCGGCCTCCTATGTTTTCATACTCCGCATTGGCCCCCCGATAAGGGGCTTACAGAGGCTCTTCTGGGCATGGAGTGGCCGTGACACCGGCTCGCAGTCCACGATTGTGACCGTGAGTTATGGGGTGCAGTGCATTGCCCACAGTGTCTGGCCGCTCACCATCTGAGCAGGTTCCCGACTTACCTCCCATATATGAGTGGTTCGGTTCAGAACGCTGTATAGAAAGGACGATGTTTGACTTGGATATCAGAAAAAAATAACTGATTATTATTTAACTCAACCTAGGCGAAAAATGCAAATCCTCTTTACCCCCCGACTTGGCTTGGAATTCATGCAGCCCATGATTAGCCATCCAAGACTCAAAAATGGAGTCGAGGCTAGAGCATATCAACTGGACGCTGCAAAAGAATGCCTTAGTGGGTCTACACTATTGGTGATGCCAACAGGTCTGGGTAAGACCGCAGTACAGTGGATGGCAATGGCAGAAAATCTAGAGGGGGATGGCAAAATTGTGCTGGTTGCACCAACAACTGGATTGGTAGCCCAACAAGCCTCTATGGCGAAGGACTTCATTGATATCGATGAGGATTTAATTATCACACTAACCGGACAAATTAGACCCAATAAAAGGGAGGAACTATGGAAAGATGCCAAGATAATTATGGCTACTCCGCATGTTATCAGGAATGATGCCATTAGTGGGAAAATCCTGTTATCTGACATTGACTTGTTAATCTGCGATGAGGCTCATCACGCAACTGGTTCAAATTCGATGGCACAACTTGGTGACTTGTACCTCAATGCATCGGGAAATGCAAAGGTTCTGGCCGCAACAGCCTCTCCAGGCGTCAAAGCCGCAAGTGTTCTTGAGATTGTAAAGAGACTCGGGATTGAAAGACTTCATGTTACAAAAAGGAATGATGATATAGTTACACCATATGTAACTGAAATGTCAATAGATGAAAATAGATTAATCTTGAATGAAAATCTTACCAATTTTATAATTCCATTGAAGTTATTACTGAATGAAGAAGTTGAGTTTCTTCGTAGAGCAGGTTTCTTAATATGGACAGGAAGAGTTACTGCCGCTGCTTTAGATGAAGCGCAGAGGCGAGTTAGTGCAGCAATCAACCGTGGGGACGTAAGAGGTTTTGATGCGGCAAAACGAATCAGTGATCTTAGGAGATTAACGCGCCTTATCGACTTGCTTGAAACTCAGGGACTGAGATGTGCAATAATGTATCTTGATAGAGCAAAACAGGATAAAGACAGAAAAACAAAACGATTTCTTTCTCTGCCCCAAGTAGCAAAATTCTATTCAGAATGTAAAGAAATGGAGGAGATTCATCCAAAACCTCCATTAGTAGAAAAACTGGTTAATGAAAGCCTACAAAAAGGCGGTAAAGTAATCATTTTTACTGAATATAGAGATACAGTGAATAACCTACTGAATACTCTAAAGAGTGAAAAAATCAAACCAGGAAGATTCGTTGGCCAAGCCAGTAAAGGTAGCCAAATAGGGATGAAACAATCTGAACAAATTGAACAATTAAACCGATTTAGAAACGGAGATATTAATGTCTTAATCGCTACTAGTGTTGGAGAAGAAGGGCTAGATGTTCCAGCTGCTGACTGTGTGATATTGTACGAACCAGTTCCTAGTGCTATACGAGCTATACAAAGAAGAGGTCGTACTGCTAGGAAAACGGATGGTTATGTTAAGGTGTTAATCGCACAAAACACCCGAGATGAGTATGTACAAAACGCTGCAAAAAACCGGGAAATCGCAATGTACAAAACATTAGACAAGTTACAATCTCAATCTAGATTACCTAGAATAACTAACATCAAAAAGGACGTATTCGAGAACTTTTCGGTTGGAAAAACTAGTGCTGAAGAATTCATTGAAGAAGAGAAAAAGAGGCTAATTATCCCTAAACCAACACCAAAAATTGCCGATACTCCTGAAGTAACCAAAAAGGTAGAAGAAACCTATGTACCCTCTAATCGGCCGCGAAATCAGAAGTCTCTAACTGAATTTACAACTGTCGAAGAGGGAAAAAATGATTGGTGGAATCCCGTGCTTGATGGGTCAAAAAAAAACGACAGGAATGAAGAATTAGATATAATCTCAGCCACTGAGAAAGAGATAGAAAATTTGAATAAATCAGAAATCACGGGAGAGTTAATAGTAATAGACCACAGAGAGAGTAATTCAACACTACCATCATTGATTAAATTACATGGAAATGAGGTACAATTTGAGCATTTACGTGTTGGAGATATAAGAATCTCAGACCGTATATTGATAGAAAGAAAGACTTCGAGAGATTTTATAGATTCAATAATCGATGGGAGAATAATAAAACAATCAAAAAAATTGTTTTCATCTGCGATTAGACCATTGTTGATTATAGAAACGATGGAGACAGATAGAATTCATCCAAACGCTGTGATGGGAGCAATTGCTTGGATTACCCTCGATTTAGGATTACCCGTATTAATGACAAAAAATGTTGAGGAAACTGCAAGATTTGTATCAGTTGCTGCTAAGAGAGAGGCTAAAATTCTAGAGCTGCTTATTGGAAAGGTACCATCTAAACCAAAAAATCCAGAATTAAGTGCAATAAATGCTGCTGTTAATGAAATAAATTCAATGATTACTAAACCAAATGAAGCAGGTAAATTGTACCAGAGATGGGAAAATGAAATATTAAATTCAAGAGAAAAAATGTTAGCAAGATTGCCAGGAATTGGATCTAAAACTGCGAACTCTATTATTTCAGAATGTGGAGACATATTGGGATTATGTCTACTAAGTCTGGAACAACTTACTAATATTGAAGGAGTCAATTCTCTACAAGCGAATGAATTGTACAAATTCCTACATGGGAACCTATGAACCAATAATCATTGCTCTCGTTTTTAATTGAGCAAATCTATCAGTAAAGTGGCCTAATGCAAATGCTACTATTTCTGTAAGGTTAACAACAGGCAAGTTAGTATCTTTTCCTGCAACTCGGCCAGCTTTACTCTGGTATGAGTCTAAGTTAGAGTGTGAAAGAGTGCATGCTGAAACCATAATTTTCGCACCTGCTTTCTTCGCATCATTCAAAACACGAGCGGTCATTTTCATTACTGAATCTCCAAGAGTCAATAATGAGGGGTTCCCAACGCTGGCACACTTGGATGCATACTCCACAGGTCTACCGCCAAGTGCTGTGATCAACTGTTCCATGTAAGTAGGATTCCAAGCATCATCCGCTCCACAGGCGCCCTCTCTTTGCATGTGAGGGCCATAATAGCAAGCGATTTCGATATCCAGTGGGTTAACGACAGCGTCTTCGATTTTATCCAGTCCTATTTCGTCAACCAATACGTGTAGCAAATGACTAGTGGAAACCTCGTCTGCGTTTAGCGCCATATTTGATGTTTTAGAAAGTACAGTGTTGGCTTTCGCTAAAGCAATAGGGTCTTCTCTAAATGTCTTCAGGGATTCATACAATATGCCCTGAGCAGATGCACATGGAGTCATAATGTCGTGACCATTTTCTTGTGCAATAGCAAGGTTTCTAGCATTCAATGCTAGTTGTAGTTCTCTATTTCCTTGACGGATGATGTTTCCTCCATCGCTGTTATATCCTACCATTTCAATCAATTGGATTCCAAGTGTTTTACACAGGGGTTGAATCGTATCTTCCACTTCTTGAGAGGATTGCCTAGCGACATTTCCTGGGTAATATGAGTACTTCACCATGTGAACACCTAGAATCTACTATCTAATTCGTTGAAAATCGCTACGACCTCATGGTGGTTGTGAATCTTAGAATTGAACATATCAGGGATTTTACCAATTCCCGCAGGAGGTATTAGCATACCTTGGAATCCTCTCATTATAGGACCACCTGTTCTAGTGAAACCAAGCATCATTCTCAACGATACTCCGTTTAATAAATTAGAACCAAGACCTAGTGGACCTAGAACTGAACGGTAGAGTGTTGTTTCGTTAACATTTCCAGACATCTTTACTGATCTTGAATAATTCTTAACAAGCCTTCCAGTCTTACCAGTGAATTTGTATTCGGCAAGCAACCGAGACCTTGCTGCGAAGAGAGAGTCTGCCGCTTGTGAGCCATCAATGCCATGTCGTGCGATTGATGAAATATCTGCTTCATCCCACACGCCGCCTTTTCTCTGCATTAGTTCGTACATTTGCTTAATATGAGCTTCTCCTGAGCGAGAATCCTGGCTTCGAACCCATCTCTGTAGAGCAATGCCAGGCCCACAGTAGTTATCATTAATGTCAAACGTGTCAGACATTGAATTTACTAGTTGAAGAGAACCAACATCTGCTAGCGAGTGAAGGAACGTTGCTTCATCAGAATTCATAACCCCCATTGGAGCACCATTCGGTAGTTTTTCACCTTGTCTTGGGTCGGCAACAAGCCAAGGATTAGATTTTGCTCTAGCGATTTCATATCTGTCGTAAGACACCATCAGGTCTTTCAAAACCTCATAACCCGGTAGAGGTTCAATTTTCAGAGTTCCACCTTCGCTAATCAAATCACAGACTCTGGTAGTATCCGCTGGAAGAATTCTACCGTTTGCTTTGACTCCAGTTAGAGGATTAGTACCGCAGATGCTTCCGCTTCTAAATGCAAGCGAGCCGTCGACTTCTCTCTTGACTGCAACCAATGCATCCTCTAATGTTGCATGTCCTGGTAGAACAACTGCGACTGTATCATATCCAGATTCAGCCTTCAACGGATCGTATCTGAAAATCTTTAGATTAAGTGACATCATTGCTTGTTCGATAATTCCAGGAGTGAAATCTCCATCATCTACTTCCTCTTCTTCACCTGCTCCGAAAGCAATCATTGCCTCAAGTAATTCTTCGTGGAAAGTTCCAGATGAGTCTACACAAGCAATCTTGGAAAGCGCCAATGGAGCCCATTCTAGCCATGGTGGTTCAAAATCTACATCACAGAGTTTTATATCTTCTATGCAAGTTGCACCCAAAGATTTGAATTTTTCATCCCAATCTAGGCCTGCTTTACAGAATTCATCATAAGAAGTATCACCTATGGCACAAACTGAAAAATGTACACTGGACAGAGGTGGATTATTTGCTAAAGTTGCATTCCATAGAGCATCTGCATTATCCGGCATCTCTCCTTCACCCCATGTTGAAGTGATGATTAGAACTCTCTTGTGAGATGAGAATTTAGCAGGATCGTAACCCTCCATGTCGATTACTGACGGAACCAAACCGTAATTGGCGGCCATCTTTGCAGTCTTTTCTGCGAGACCTGCTGCATTACCTGTTTGAGAACCAAAGAATATTGCTAGGCTTCTATCTCCACTCATAATCTCTCCAAGTTCGCCTGCATCAGCACTGACTGCTGCTGTTTCAGATGTGGATACTTCTTCAATGGTTTGCGAACTGTCATCTGAAACTAATGTTGTTTCGCCGCCATCTACTGTGACCATTACAGGAATTACAGCATTTGCCCACTTTGACCACTCAGGCTCGTAGTCTACATCACAAAGTTGGATAGGATGAACTCTTTTAGCACCTAAAGAAACTAATTTTTCATCCCAATCTATACCTGCTTTACAGAATTCATCATAAGATGTATCGCCTATTGCACAAACTGAAAAACTGACTTCAGAAAGGCTAGGATTTTGTTCATTTGTAGCAATCCACAAATCCTCTGCGTTGTCAGGCATATCACCCTCGCCCCATGTTGAGGTTATTATCAAAATACGCTTAAAATTAGCAAAGTTTTCAGGATTAAATCCATCCATGTCAATCACTTTAGGAGTGAATCCTACCTTTTTTGCAAGTTTGGCGGTGTTACCCGCTAGTTCCTCAGCGTTTCCTGTTTGAGAACCAAAGAATATTGCTAATTCTGGATTGCCAACTATTTCAGACATAACATCACCCACTCTGACATTCTTTCCGAGAATGATTTAGTCTTTGAAGGTTTGTTGTTTATCCCTCAGGGATAGGAAAATATGAGATTTTTTCTTTCTCGAAAATCACATATGAAAATCATCCATTCCATCCATCATTCCCTCTCCAGAAACTCCTTTGGATGAGATAACATCATCGATACGAAGAATCATTGTTGCTGTTTCAGTCGCAGATTGAATTGCTTGTTCTACAACTCTTTGTGGCTCTAAAACATTAGCTTCTCTCATATTCATAACTCCTCCATCCTCAACATTGATTCCAGATGTTGAATTGCCATCTGCATGAGACTTTCTAAGTTCGATAATGGTTGTAACTGGATCCAATCCTGCATTTTCAGCAAGAGTCCTAGGTATAATTTCAAGGGCACTTGCAAATGCCTCAATTGCCATTTGTTCTCTACCGCCGATTGATTCTGCAAAAGACCTCAAATCGCGAGATAGGGCAGCAAGTACGCTTCCTCCTCCAGTTAGTACAAAGCCATCTTCCCAAGCAACTGAAACAACACCAACTGCATCGTCGAAAGCACGTCGGATTTCATCAACAACATGCTCAGTTCCGCCTCTAAGTAGAACTGAAACAGATTTTGCCTCTGGGCAACCTGTTATGAAAGTCATATCAGATTCGCCAATCTTTCTTTCTTCTACTTTGGAAGCAACGCCTAAATCGGAGTCTGAGAGATCGTCAATATTGGTAACAATCTTGCCGCCTGTTGCTTTTGATAATGCTTCCATGTCGCTCTTTTTAGCTCTTCTAATTGCAAAGATTCCTGCCTTTGCCATGTAATGCTGTGCCAGGTCATCAATCCCTTTTTGACATACAATTACGTTAGCACCACTAGATTTTATTTTTTCAACTAACCCCCTGATGTATCCTTCTTCTTCTTCCAAGAAAGACGCTAACATTGATGGGTCAGTTATCTGTATTTTTGCGTCAACCTCTGTTTTCTTGACTTCAATTGCGCTGTTAATTAATGCAATTTTACAATCTGAAATTGACCTAGGCATCCCTGCGTGAACTCTTTCTTTGTCAAGAATGATCCCATCTACAAGAGTACTGTCTTTGATTGAGCCACCTTGTCTCTTTTCGACTTTAATATCCGATAGGTCAACCAGCCTTTCTCCATCCTCAACTCTACCAACTGCATTAACAGCCCTTACACATATGTCTGCGAGGAATGATTTTACTGCACCAGCAGATTTGCCAGTTAAGGATGTTTTAGCAACCTCCATCAAAACATCGTCATCGCCCTGAGTTGAGATGCCATGCTCATCTAGACAACCTACTGCTTTTTCTGCTGCAAGTCTGAATCCTTCGCAAATTAGAGTAGGGTGTACGTTTTGTTCAATCAAATCTTCTGATTTTTTCAAAAGTTCTCCAGCAAGAACAACTGCTGAAGTTGTACCATCATAGCAATGTTGTTCTTGGGTCTTAGCCACCTCTATAATCATTTTAGCAGCTGGATGTTCGATATCCATTTCCTTCAGGATTGTTGCACCATCGTTGGTTATTACCACATCACCCATGCTGTCTACAAGCATTTTATCCATTCCTTTTGGACCTAGAGTGCTTCTCACTGCATCTGCTACAGCCTTTGCGGCTGCAATGTTGTTAGATTGAGCGGTTCGACCTCTGGTTCTTTGTACACCCTCTTTCAAAATGAAAATTGGTGCTTGTCCGTTTCCATACATATTCATACCTCAGCAAGTTATGCGCAAGCGCAGTGTTTCTTCAAACCATCGTTGGAAAAAATCATTTTTGGCTGTCGAGCCATTGTTGTCCGTAATGTTGCCATTGCTCCATATTCCAACCATCTGGAAGGCCTGCTGCTGGGACTGGGGGTCCATTTTGCGATGCAGGAGCCGAAGGTGCCGGTGGTGAAACATTTGGAATCATAGTTGGTGAGTCGGCAGTTGGTATCGTAGGCGCAGCTGCAACGGAACCATAGGTTGCAGAAAGGTTGTCTTCGTACCCTCCCTCTGACCAATCTTGTTCTTCTTCTTCATCTGTAGAATTGATCACCATAAGTAAAACCATGAGCAAGGCGAGAATGACGCCTCCACCAACTATCCAGATTCCAATGCCAACCCAATCGAAGTCTTCACCAGATGCTGCTGAATCTTCAGATGTTGAACTTGTTTTCTGCAGATTCACTTGAATCGGTAAACCTTCAGCATCTTCTACGGAATTTGAAACAGCCCACAGTGTTATTTCTGTTGTTATGAAATCAGATTCTAAATTCTTCAAACTTGAACTTTGAATCTCAAAAATTACTGTAACTTCACGTTCTCCTTCTAATTCCAGCCAAAACTCTCTGTCTGCTGACGCTAAGGAAGTACCATACCAACGGTTTGTACCATTTTGGTCAATTGACATTGAAACAGATTGGCCTTCTTTTAATCTGTTCTTTAATTCAACTTGAATTTCATGGCGACCTGGTTCACTGATTACTATTGTATCATAGAATACTAAATTCATTGTATTTTGTGAACCTACGCGGTAAAAGCAACTACCCGAACCTGAAACTGTAGGATCGTTTACGCTGGTTGCTATTACGTTCAGCAATAATTGACCATTTGCTTCATCCGCAAAAGAAAATCTTACAGTGACATTGTATGATTCACCTGGCTCTAACATGGGCGTTAAGTTTCCTTCTGATAATTGTTCAAAGTTGGCCATCATTCCAGAAGGAATATTCATGTCCATTGAAAATCTATCCGCTTGGTTACCGTCGTTGAATACCTCAAATCTCATTGATTGGGCGATGTCACCAGGGACATAGGATTGTTCAGCATTTTGGTCTGAAACTGAAACTGCTGATGTGTCCTCAACGTCAACATAAACTATTATCTGGTCTCTGATGGTATCATCTTCAGTATTCTTTGCTACAATTGTAGCAGTGTAAGGACTTGGAGATAGACCAACTGGCATTGGCAAGTTTAGTGCGATGGTTGTGTCCCCATACCAAGCATCCAAAGTCGGTGTTTCTGAATTGGAAAGATATGCCTCTAGCCTCCAGTTGGATTGCATGAGTTCTAGAGTATAGGACTCNTCNGAGTTACCTTTNTTGAAAATATCAATGTAAACTACTCTTGCAACTCCGTTAGCTTGNGCAGAAATTTGAGTGTCCTCTGTATACAANTCTACTGACCTGAATACTGGNACNTCAATTTTCTTGGANATTACATCGTTACCAAATAGTGATTGCCCNCAAGATGGGCATACTGCTCTNAGTGAAAATGGCATTTCNCCAGGAGTTGCTTGTGCAGGAGCCGTCACGTTTAGCAGCAAATTCATCTCTTGACCTCTGTTNAGNGGTATCGGCATCTGAACAGGTGTGTTATTCAAATCTGTTACAAATGAGTTCCANTCATCNTCTTGGAAGTTTGCTGTGACNGCGAANGATGCAACTCTATTNCCAGCATTTTGTAGTTTGAAAGGNATATCTGTNGTTTCCCCNGGCATCATTGTAGCNGCGATNAGAGGAACTGGTGATGATANATGNACACCGTACTGTTCNGTCACCGCTATGTCCGATGANATACGNCCAAGTTCNCCNAGTTGAGTNCCNCCNGCATCTGTCCACCAAACCTGCCAAACTTGCTGTTGAACGTCAGCACCTGCTGGGATTGAGAGATTTATCCACATCTCTGTCACATTTCCTCCAGGAATTGGAGGAATTAGTACGGTAGTTCCGTGCTGAGTTGGGTTTGCGCTGTCTATCCTAATCATAGGGAGGCTAGGATTCATCCATGAAACATTAGAAACGTTGGATTGTACTCTGAATTGTGCATTTTTGTAACCGTTATTTGTCACCATGCAATGAAGAGATAGAATGTTGTTAGGTGGTGTTGTGTATCCGCTTGAAGGGTTGTCACAATCAACATCTAAGGTGTATTCATCTACTTTCTCAATTCCAAACATTACGAAATCATCGACGTGCATTCCGCTTGATGCACCTGAACTATCGGATTGGAATATTAGACCATAGGACCAAGAATGGCCACCTAGGTCTTCAGTTGGATCCCATGATATGTTGCTCCAAACTCCTGGTGTAGTGCTAGGCAAATCATTCTTGAATTCATGTTTCAACGTGGACTCTGGTGCACCATTGCCTCTCCATAATTCAAGGGCTACGAAATCTCCTGCTCCCATTGTACCGTAGGTTTTCACGTGCATTTGAGCGGACATATGACCTGCAGAATTTAGTTGCATCTTGCACATCCATTGCTGGTATGTGTTGGACATTCCACCATCAAGTTGGGCTCCGTAATCACAAGTTGAGGAACCTGCACGATGTGCAAAAACAAGACGACTTCTAGAATTTGAAGGATAATCTGAGCCTGAATTGGAATGTCTCCAATGGGCATCCCCATTGGTTGATGCTGAATTATCCTGTTGCCATGAACCAAGTCCGTTAGCGTCAGAACCATCGGCTGGGAAGTTAGCACCATAGAAGGTAGGAGTTGATGCTGGACCAAATGCTCCGTCTCTTGGATCACCTTCAGCTTCCATATCATCTTGTGATACAGCGATTGGAAGTGTTGATTCCATTACATCATTTTCGTTTCGGTCATCAGCAGGGTTGTTTACTGTCGCCCTGACTATAACCCCCCCTGAGAGTTCATTTGAGGACACATTTAGGTAAGAATGAGCAATACTCGCTTCCCAAGTGTAGCTTCCCTTGAAGGATTGACTTCCTAGCAGTGGAGTTGTTGTCCAGTTACTGGAATTCATCACGAAACCAACTGGATGAACTATGTCTACAGTAACGGTAGCGCTAGATCCAGTTAGAGCACTACCTCCTCTTTTTACAGTAACATCGATATCCACAAAGTCGCCTTTTGCAACGTACATAACCATCGAACCATCAGGCTGATACCATGTCTCAATACCAGAGGAATTGTAAGTTATTTCTTGAACGAAGAAGTCATCTGATGAACCTCCTCTTCCTTCTGCTGCTTCCACATTTTCTGTAATTGTTATCATTACAGTTTGGAATACTAGTAGGGCAACCAAGGCAAACGGTAGCGACTTTCTCATAGTCATCAACAGTCTACCCAAATAAGTATGGCATATGAATGTCCCCTTCCCATGTCCCCGTAGGGGACACTGATTTCGGCTGTGAAAGTTTTGTCTTGCAATCGGCATTTGATTCAAAATTGAAGGGCAACCTTTGAGAAAGCAAAGGATTGGGGGGGTTCTGTGAGTGCCTACTCTGACAAAGGACCCCTAACCGCAAGGTTATTCCTAACAGGGTTGGTATTCTGTCAGATTTTCTTGACCCCTATGGCTGCTTTTTCGATTACATATCTGGTCGATTTCGAATTTGGATCTGAAAACTTCACGCTGTCTTTTCAAGCAGAAATGATACCATGGATTGTAGCAGCCTCCCTAGCATACGGAATGTTGGCACTTCTGTTAGCACTACTCTTTGGAGGATTTACACCAATATCTGTCGTCGAAAAGGGTGGATGGAGATCTACTCTAGGGCTGACTAGGTCAAAGCGCGATGCTGCGTTGTTAAGAAACTCAAGAAGAGTACATTCGAGAACACCTCACGCAAGATTAACTGTAATGGTCAACGACAGGATAAAGAAACAACATTCGCTATTATCAACACACGGAGGATTAGTCTTACTTGCAATACCATTCCAACTAATCCTAGTTATTCTCCCACTAGCATTCATTATTATGACCCCTGATGCTTGGATAAGAGAAAATAGAAGGCTTGAAGTCGCCATGGCTTTCTATCTAGTGATTTTAATTGCAGTATTACGAATGTTTCCCAAGTTTGCCAGGAAACACATCACTACTGCGGCATTCACTCGCAGATGGTTAGTTTCAATGACTAAACTATCTTTCTTGGCTCCAGTCTTAGTTCTGTGGCTGATGGGAAGAATTGCGAGTGTTATTGTTCTTTCATGGGTAGGCGCTGATGTAAATAATTTACAACTAGAACAATCATTAATGGAAGACATGCTCAACATTGGAAGCGTACCTGATACCTCATTTTTAGATCTGCTAACCGCATTAGCAGTTATGCCTCTTGCTGCATTTACAACATTAGCATGTCTGGGAGGAGGCTCTGGCACACCTCCTGAGTGGATGAGAGTTGGGGATGAAATAGAAATAAAATCACCTGACGAAGAAAAGCCCGGAATCATAGTCACGGCTGGTAGAGCAGTTGGTACTGTTGCAGGAACGGCTGTAGGAATTGGAGTAGGAATGACGGCTGTGGCAGCTTCAGGCATTGCAGCAAAGACTCAAGCTGCAGGCACTTCTGCTATTGCGGCTGCAAATGCAACACCTCAAGGGTTCAGTAGTGGAGTGGACATTGTTGACTCTGCTTCTGAATCGTTTTCATTCGTAGACGACAACCCAAAGCAAATTCAGCCGCAAGATATCATACAAAATGAGGAAGAAGAAGAATACGAATTCGAAGGATTCGGTTCGATGTTCGATTAGTTTTGGTCTTCATTGGCAACGATTGGCCTTCCATCGGTCAATAATAGGCGAACAAAACCTCTAATCTTTCCGTCCTTCCTTGGTCTTCCCAAATCGGGCCTCGGCATTGATTTGAGGTTCATGCCACAATTTGTACATCTTACTGCTGTTATTTGCCATACTGGATGAGGTATGCTGCAGCAAGATTGTTCTGAATCGCATTCATTTCGGATCATCTGTAATTCTATTGCCATCTTTTTGCTCCACGGAGCATTCTCGCTAGATATAAAGGCTGTTAGCCGATTCAAAATTAGCCAGCACGATACTGCCCACATTCCAAAGCCCAAGGAAGCGGAACCATATCTAAGGCTAGCCCAGCCAAAAAATAGGGGTATGATAGCAAAAATAATTGCTAACCAATAGAACATCCTCATGTGTAATACGCGTTGGATTAAGTGTCCATCTACATAGATAGGTTCAGGATGAGGCGGAAATTGTTCATTCCATGTTTTGAGTCTTGGAAAGGTTATGAATGGTATTCGTGTTATTAAATGAGCAAAAACCGCTCCAAAAATAAAATTGGATATCATGTCCCACATATTAATCGCCACGTAACCTCTTGATTACAGCCTCTACCTTGTCCATTCCAAGAGATATATCTTCTTGTGAAATGGTGTAAGCAAATCTGAGATGACCTTCTCCTGAAGGCCCAAATGCACTTCCAGGGGAACACAATACGCCACCTTTTAGCAACTCTATTGCAAGATCTTGACTGTTCATATTCGGAACATCTACCCTGGGGAATACATAGAAAGCTCCTTCTGGGACATGACATTGAATTCCTTTCATGGCATTGAGCCTGCTACAGATTAGGTCTCTTCTTGCCTTGTACTCGACACACATTTGGTCTGGATAATCATCTGCAACATTCATTGCTTCTAGAACAGCATACTGCATTGCATCATTGGAACATGCAGTGATGTAATATTGAAGTTTAATCATCTGATGCATCGCCTCATTATTTGCAGACAAGATATACCCAATTCTCCAACCAGTCATCGCATATGTTTTCGAAAACGAATTAATTAGAATGACTCTGTCATCATCAGTGCCTACAAAAGAAACATGTTCAGAGTCAAATACAATTCTATCATATACCTCGTCAGAAATAATCCATAAATCATGTTTCTGCGCGAATTTTAGTAACTCATCCCTCTGCTCTATAGAAATTGTAGCACCTGTTGGATTGGATGGAAAATTATACAATATTGCCACTGTATTATCATCAACTAAACTCTCTAAGTCCTCGATAGTAGGAACAAATTCATTCTCAAATAAGCATTGATAATATCTTGCTTCTCCGCCCCATAATTTTACATCAGGACCGTACAACGGGAAGTAAGGTTCTGGAAGAAGCACGTTTTTTCCAGGATCTACTAATGATGCGAAAATATTCAGAAGGGCGTTAGTGCCACTCATTGTCATACAAACGTTATTTTCATCAAGATTTGGCGACAAGTGATGCCAGGATTCTGCGATTTTCTTTCTCAATGCTGGAAGGCCTGCGGTCGTTGTGTACTTGTTGTGACCGTCTAACATAGCTTGGTGAAATGCGTTAATTGCTTCTATTGGAGGTTGAAAGTCCGGCTCTCCTAATCCAAACGAAATGACATCGTCACCTGCCATGTCGAACATCTTGCGGACTCCAGTAGGCTGGATGTCCAATGCCCTTTGGGAGAATTCACGCATGATTCTCTGAAAGGCTAACGCTTTTTCAAGATGAGGGGTCAGAATCCTCATCTTCGATTAATTCCGCAACCATTGGTTCATGGTTTTCGGTGAATACCTCAGAATCGTCTGCTTTTGTAACGAAAACTTCCTCTTCGTCATTTTGTCCTAATGCGACCCATGCCCCGAATATTAGAATCGCAAAACCTACTATACTAATGAATGCAATCCTACCAAATGAAGAAGATGATGACATTGATTCAACCTCGCCAGAGCCTTCAATAGATTTCCATGAAATCATAGATGAGGAGCCATTAGAATCGACAGCTCTAATCATGACCATGTTCTCTCCCTGCGGAAGATTTGCAGAATCTAATTTGAACATAAATTCAAATGATTCGTAGATGCTCACTGAGCCATCAACTGACTCATACATGACCTCAGACCATGTTTCTCCATCGTCTATTGAATACTCGATTTTCTCCATAGCATTTCCTCTACTCCATGCCAAACCAGTGAATGTATTGACTGTGCCTTCAGTAGTTACTTTCTCGATGTGCGCTTGAAGGTCCAAATTCATATTGGAAGTTGTGATTCCTGTCATGTTGAGATATTTAGCTGTCCAAACAGCGTCATGACCATCGACCAATCCCCATCCGAAATCCTCGTTCCAATGAGGGTCGTGTTCAGGCTGAGATGCTGGCCCCATTCTAGTAGCAGTTGAACGAAGAATTTCCCTGATTGCTAGAGGATTTAATTCATCATTTACTTCCATCATCAAAGCAATTACACCAGTAACCGCTGGAGTTGCATAGGAAGTTCCCGAGCCTCTTCCTGTGTAGCCATTTTGGGATGCATCTCCACCAAGGAAATTATTGCATCCGCCAGAAGTAACACAGGCCTCTGCTTGTATGATGTTTGTTCCTGGTGCGATTACATCGGGTTTCATTTCGTTAATCGGATTTGAATCACCATTGTCTCTC
>PAMN02000015.1 GCA_002707335.2 Methanobacteriota archaeon
CATAATTCTGCTGATTTTGGATGGCATATTATTTTCCATTCTGCTTTTTGGTTACTTAAGTAACCAGATGCTTGCATAACATCTGCATCAATGTTTTCATCCATTGCAAATTCGCTTGTATCTTTAGTAAGGTTGAGTTTATTTACAGCGCTGACTGCCAAAGTAGTGTAATCACTGTCTGGACCAAATACATGAATGTCTCCATCAATGAAGCGACTTTTTGCAATTATCCCTTTGTCATTGTGTAGGATAAAATATCCTTCGAAAATGGTGGAATTATTAGTCATTAGGAGACCTCCCAAATATGTGTACTGCACAAGTTGCCCCTGAACCTCCAACATTGTGAGTTAATCCTACTTCAGCATCATCCACTTGTCTGCCTTGTTCAACATCCCCTCGTAATTGCTTGAATATCTCTACGACTTGTCCAGTTCCTGTTGCCCCTAATGGATGCCCTTTAGATTTCAAACCTCCACTAGAATTTATTGTAACATCTCCGTTATTCCTCATTCCTCTTTCTTGGGAGGCAAAATTTCCTCCATCTCCCTTATCTGCGAATCCAAGGTCTTCCGTTGCAAGTAATTCGGCAATTGTGAAACAATCATGAACTTCTGCTAAATCAATATTTTTAGCAGTTAAAGACGAGGATTTGTATGCTACTTCTGCGGCTTTCTTGGTGGCTATTAATTCAGTAATAGACGGTCTGTCATGAAGGGCAAGATAGTCACTTGCGGCACCCGAACCCTTAACCCACACAGGTGTGTCTGTGAATTTTTTAGCAATATGGTCTGCTGCTAGAATTACTGTTGATGCACCGTCAGATGTAGGGCAGCAATCATACAGTGTTAATGGGTCTGCAACCATAAAACCGGATTTTGCCTTATCAAAATCAACCTGTTTTCTAAGATGTGCATATTCATTTAGGAATCCGTGTGTATGATTTTTCACCGAGATGTTTACCAAATCATCATGTTTGGATCCATACTCGTGAAAGTGCCTGCGTGCCATCAATGCATAAGTACCTGGGAACGTAAGGCCTGCCAGCCTTTCCCATTCAGTATCTCCACTCACGCCTAACCAGAACCTTTTCCTCTCAGGAGATAGATCATTCATCTTCTCAATACCTCCTGCTACTACAATATCGGCTTGTCCGCTTTTGATAGCCAGCCAAGCATCCCTCATCGCAAAACCAGATGATGCACATGCGTTTTCAACACGTCGCACAGGAATATTGTCCATTCCTGAATGTTCTGTCATTAAAGCGGCCGTATTACCTAATTGCCCACCTCCGAAAGCGGTAGAGCCAATGAAAGCCTCATCGATTATTCGAGGGTCAAAATTTTGGTCGACTGATTCAAATGCATTCAAGGCAGATTCAGCCCACATTCCCTTCAGTCCTTGCTCATGGTTGCCGTATTTTGTCTGACCAGCACCAATGATTGCAACTTCGACCATGTTAAGGCCAGTAGTTCACAGTTCAACTAACTCTCGGTGCATAAGGTTCAACAACATGTCTTATGTCGCAGAGTCGTTACCATGTTGAGACAATGCAGAACACACGGACATTTTAGAGGCTCAAATTGCCCTGAATGCAATGCAGAAGGGAAATTCATTATGTCTGATAAGGAATCCAACAGTATCGGAAAAATCTTGGCTTTAGTTTTACGACACGCTCCAGAAAAATTCGGTGTTGAAATGGATTTGAATGGATGGGTTAACACCCGAGAACTATCAGATGCAATACAAAAGCAGAGACATTACTACCATTGGATAAGAAGTTGGCATTTCCAAGCTATTGCAGACTCCGATGAGAAAGGACGCTACCAGGTTGAAGGTGAAATGATAAGGGCTACTTATGGCCATTCAATTGAACTAGAACTAGACTTACCTACTGACGATATTCCAGATGCTCTTTACTGGCCATGTGAACCAGATATGTCAAGCACACATCTTGAACTAGGTTTATCCGCAGGAGATAGAAATCACGTTCATCTCTCGAAAACAATCGGGAAAGCAATGGAAGCAGGTCATGTAAGAATCAACAGGCCAGCAATTATTGAGATTGATACAACTAGAGCAGTTGCTGATGGACACACAATTTGGAGAGCAGGTAAGACAGTCTTCTTGTGCGAAGAAATGCCTCCAGAATACTTGTACCTCGTTGAAGAGGATGACCCTGCTATTCAAGATATAATTGCACAGTGGGAAGAAGAATAATCAATTTTGATAATCCCCGCAATTTGGACAGAAATCCAAATCAGCTTCCATAGGCATATTGCACCTCGGACAGAAACCATTTGTAGCAATCTCATTTTGCTTTAATTCTGTTGAGTTAATATCATTCATTGCAAGCGCTTTTACAATTTTTAGTGGATCTTCACCCAATTTTGATAAATCAACAAACCTTCTTTTGAAATCAATTGCATGCATCAGAGCAGATTCGATTTGCCATTGTCTCTTTTCTCTTTCATTTTTGTCAACTATTGTTTCGCATGAATCTAATTCTGCCTGCATGTGACGGATAAACTGGTCGACTGATGGAGAGTCTGACATGGTTTGGGGTCTAATTCATAGGTTGTAAATCCAATGCAAAGATTAGTTAGTAGTACTTCGGAATACCATGGGCGGGAAAGTCGTTATCAAATTTGGTGGCGGTTTAATTACTGATAAGGAAAATATGTGTACCCCTAATATGCATATCATAGATTCTTTAGTTGATATCTTATCGAAAGTTGAAAAACAAATAATTCTAGTGCATGGCGCAGGGTCATTTGGTCACATGAAAGCCAAAAAAGCAAGATTGGCTGAAGGAAGATTGCCTGGATTAAATCAGGATATTTCAGTACATGAAGTACGAGAAGACATGCTTTTGTTAAACAAACATGTTACAGATTCAATACAAAGATACGAGTTAGATTATTCAACATATCCTCCAAGAGATTGGGCTGCTGGAGACGGACCAAATTTCAAGGGAAATCTACCACTTTCAGACGGAATTACAGTTGTCTTTGGTGATGTTGTCGACGATTATGAAAAAGAATTTGCAATATTATCTGGTGACGATTTGATGTATCGATATGCAACGGAAATCCCTGATGTAGATTGTGTCATATTTGCAATGGGTGGAGTTGATGGTTTACTAAAAGTTCCGCCATCCGAAGCAACAGTGAATGATTTATTCAAAACTTGGAGTCCAGATATGAATTTTAAAGGAGAGCACGCCACAGAGTTTGATGTAACCGGTGGTATCGGTCTAAAAGTAACAAGAGCCTCAATGATTGCTGAAAAGGGCATAGATGTCTGGCTGGTCAATGGCATGCATCCTGAAAGGATATTGGAACTTGTTGAAGGAAAAACGACAATTGGAACTAAGATAGTATCGGGGAACTGTTGATTTAGTTGACGCGAGACCGTATCAACAGTGAGGAACATGAAAGGATACACAATTCACGATGTTCCGACAATTCATGTTGATGAGGATTCAAAAAGTAGTTTGGAAGGAACTGATTCAACTCAGGAATTATTGATGTCAGAAGCAGTAATTGAGGTAACTGAATCAGATGGGATAATTGGTCCAATTTCTAAATTCGAAAGCCACAACGGTGTTGGTAAATATCACAGAGCATTTAGTGTATTATTATTTGACTCAAGCGGCAGGTTATTACTTCAGAAAAGAGCTAGTCACAAAATAACGTTTCCAAATGTATGGGCCAATAGCTGCTGTTCTCATCCACTTTTCAGCGATTCAGAAAAAGATGAAACTAATAATATTGGAGTAAAAAATGCTGCTGTTAGAAAATTAGAACAAGAACTAGGAATCAGTCCAGAAGAAGTTTCTATCGACAAATTCGAATTTGTAACTAAAATGAAGTATCAGGCTAGGCAAGACCAAGATTGGATTGAAAGAGAAATCGACCATTGTCTTGTCATTCACACTGATGTAAATTTGAACCCAAACCCCAACGAAGTTAGCGATGTAAAATGGGTCAGCCAGGCCGAATTAGAAGAAATGCTAATCGCTAACGATCCTGAAAATGTGATTGCCCCCTGGTTTAGGTGTATCGCTGCTCGTTTGATGACAGATGATTGGTGGATGCCAGGGTGTGTTACTCCAGATGATTTGATTCACGACATGGGTGACGTTTCTCACATGCTTCCGAATGCTATAGGAGCAGATTTAACAACAAGTATAGCAGAAGTCAAAGATTTGGTTGAAAATAGAATCGAAAGAGCATTGACTCATACTAACTTAGAACGCCTGTCTGGAGCAATGATGCACTTAGTAGAAGGCGGTGGAAAGCGACTTCGAGCAACTTTACCTTGGTTAGTTGCCAAAGCCGTTGGTGACACGCATTCTGGATTACTTGATGTAGGAGCGGCGATTGAAATAATTCACAACTTCACTCTGGTTCATGACGACATTATGGATGATGATGATATTCGTAGAGGGAGAGCATCCGTCCACGTCGAGTATGATTTGCCTACAGCAATAAATGCTGGAGATGCGATGCTTGCAATCGCATTTGAAGCAATGGCTGTTGCTGAAGGAATAGAGCCAGAATTGCTACCTTTCTTGGTAAAAAGGATAGGTCGCATGGTTAGAAAATGTAGTGAAGGTCAGCAATTAGATATCGAATTTGAATCCAGAGAATCAGTTTCCGAAGAAGAATACATTGAGATGATTCATGGTAAAACTGCAGCTATGTTCCTGACTTGTGCAGAAGTAGGCGCTCATCTCGCTGGTGCAGATGAAGATACAATTCACTGTATGCATGATTGGGGTCTTGCGCTAGGGCTATGTTTCCAATTGATGGATGATCTGATAGATGTTCTTTCCGACTCAGATACTCTTGGTAAGCCCAGTGGAAGTGATGTCGCTCAAGGCAAAAGAACACTAATGGTAATCCACGCATTACAGCAACCACCATCACAATACAAGGACGATTTGTTATCTGTTCTTGGAAAAGGCGATTCGGTGACTTCTGACCAAGTAGCACTTGCTCACAGGGCACTGGACAATTTAGGTTCAATAGAATATGCAAGGAACAAAGCTGAAATGTATCATAGAAAGGCTCACGATTGTTTAGATAGATTGCCAAAATCACCGGCAATAAAAGCATTAAAAGAACTTACAGATTATCAACTGCAGAGGATATTTTGATATCTCCCCCGTTCAAAACCCTGCAGTACCATCTGGTATCTCCCGGATTCAACTTATCTGAAAAACGATTAAAATTTCCATCAATAAATGAGTCAGCAATTTTGTAACATGGTGATGCAGCAGAAACTATTTCCAATTCAACATCGCCTACTGATATCTTTTCTCCAATAGACAAGTTGCATCCAGAGATTAGTAAATTCTCACCTGTTGAACCCGGCGAGATAGGATGTCCTTCTTCTTGCAATTTTAACAAAATATCTAGATCCAATATGCAAATTGCTCTTTCAGGTCCTCCGTGATATTTCGGATTTTGTTGTTTATCTGCAACAATTCCAAGATTATCGATACTACACTCTGTGATTGGTAGTTTTGGAACCCCGCCTTGGGAAACAAAAATCCCGTGCAGGTGGCCCAATAAATTCACCCATCAGTCAGAGTAGTATGATTCAGGATTTGGATCTGGCTTCAGACCTTTTCTTGTTCTGATTTCACCAACAACCTTGTCAAACAATTGAGGTGGCAGCATTTCGAATCCGGTGTTTTCTGAATTCCATACTGCTCTACCTTGGGATGCAGCTCTGATGTCATTAGAGAAACCAAATGTTTCAGCAACCGGTAATGTTCCAATTACAGTGGTTACTTCACCTTCTGAAGGCATGTCTTCTATGATTCCTCTTCTGTTGGTAATTTCTCTTGTTACTTGCCCTAGCCAATCATTAGGAACTGAAACATGAGATCTTTGCATTGGCTCCATCAAAACGGTTCTTGCTCTCATCATTGCTCCCTTGATGCCATTTCTTACTGCAGGAATTGTTTGTGCAGGACCTCTGTGAATTGCATCTTCGTGCAATTTTGCATCGACTAATCTCACCATCATTCCCATAACTGGTTCATCAGCGATTGGACCTTTCTTACAAACTTCATTGAACGCTTCGATGATTAATTCTCTGGTTTCGTGAAGGTTTTGAATACCCTTTGTGTCGTTAACCAGAACATTTGTTCCGTTGATTGCGTAGATCTTTCTCATTTGATCTTTGTCCATTCCGAATTCTCCGAATTTGTTTCCAATTTCTTTCGCATCTCCAGACCTTACAGGCCCATCTCCGAAATGTCCTTCTCTCAATGCTGCGACTACTTCATCAGAAAGTGGCTCACATTCAATCATGAATCTGTTGTGGCGATTTGGTGATTTACCCTCGAATGACCTTCCATGATTGTTTCCTTCCACAGATTCTCTGTATACAACAATTGGTGGGCTAACTTTAACCTTGATGTTTTGCTCCTCTTCCAGTCTGTATACTGTGATTTCTAAATGCAATTCTCCCATTCCAGCTAGTAGAGCTTCACCAGTTTCTTGGTTTGTCATTACTTGCAGTGAAGCATCAGATTTTGCCAATGCTCTGAGTGCATCAATGAACTTTGGTAAGTCTTTCATGCTTTTAGGCTCGACAGCAACTGTAACTACCGGGTCTGAATAATGTCTAATTGCTTCGAAAGGAGTGAAATCTTTGTCTCTTGATAGTGTAACACCAGCCGCTGCAGAACGAATTCCAGTGATTGCAGCAATGTTTCCTGCTACGACCTTTGGCACAGTTATTCTATCTCCTCCAACCATCATACTTACTTGTTGTACTCTTTCTGGTTTCGCTGCACCGATAGCGAATACGGATTCACCTTGGTTTATTGCACCTGAGTACAATCTTCCTACTGCAACTTCTCCTGCGTGAGGATCCATCCAAATTTTTGTAATCATCATTGCTAATTCTGCATCTGGGTCACAGCTTACCATAGCCTTACCGATTGTTGTATCTAGGTCACCATTCCAAATGTTAGGAATTCTGTAAGGTTGAGCCTCAACTGGGCCTGGTAGTTTTGTAACCGCCATGTCCAGTAATACTTCGTGAACTGGTGCTTTTCGAGATAATTCTTTTTGTTGCTCATTGTTACAGTATTCAAAAATATCCTTGAAATTGATTCCTGTTTTCTGCATGAAAGGAACAGTAATCCCCCAGTTGTGATATGCAGAGCCGAAAGCAACGGTTCCAGTACCGACGTCAACTTGCCAAGATTTCTTGAATTCTTCAGGTGCGAATTGCCTAATCAATTTGTTAACTTTTGTTATTGTTTCTTGGAATCTAGCCATCATGTCTTCTGGAGTAACCTGAAGTTCGTTGATCAATCTGTCAACTTTGTTGATGAAAAGAACAGGCTTAACTTTCTCCTTCAATGCTTGCCTGACAACAGTCTCAGTCTGAGGCATTGGGCCCTCAACTGCACAAGCTAGAATGAAACATCCGTCAACTGCACGCATAGCACGTGTAACGTCTCCACCAAAGTCAACGTGACCTGGTGTGTCTATTAGATTGATTAGATAGTCAGTTCCTTCAACGGAGTGAACCATAGACGCAGATGCAGCGTTAATTGTGATTCCACGAGCGCTTTCTTGTTCATCGAAGTCTAAAACACGGCTCTTTCCAGCTAGATCTTCGCTCATCATTCCTGCCCCGGCAATCAAGTTGTCGGACAGTGTAGTCTTTCCGTGATCGATGTGCGCAGCAATACACAAATTTCTGATTTGAGGTAAGATGTGCATAACTTCTGTTGCTTTTTTGATATTGTCTTCCTTACGGCCCATAGTATCACGACTCAGGTATGACTTGGCCACAGACAAGGGGTTTATCAAATCGACTACAATTTAGTAAATCAAATCGAATACAGTGTGCTGATTATCAAGCCGTAATTCCTGAACTAAATCGACTTTCCATTTCTTTGAAAATGGCTTTAATTTCTATTTTTAACTGGGCGTAGGATTGCTTTATCTCATTTATGCGAGCCTTTATTTGAATTTTGGATTGTTCTATAGAGTTCTTGAGTTCTTTTTTTGCCTTGTGTAGTTCATACAAACAGGTTCTCAAAGAGTCCCTTTTGTTTTTGAAATCATCTTCAAGCTCATTCAAATCAATTTCATTCTTTATTAATTTATTTTTTGACTTTTTGAATTTTACATTTATTTTAGCAATTTCAATTGAGTGCTTTGGTGTAGACTTCAAATTTGATTTTAATCCAACTAAATTAAAGCATTTAATCCACCATTTACTAGGATCGACATGATACCATTTGTGACCGTTCCTGTAATCAGCTTGGAATGTGTGATGGAAATTATGGTATCCCTCTCCGAATGTTAGAAATGCCAACCAAAATGAGTCTCTACTCGTATTCTCTTGCGAATATGGTTGTCTCCCCCATATGTGAGCGGCACTGTTGATCAGAAAAGTCCCGTGGTGTACGAACACAATTCTAACTATGCCTCCCCATACTAAGCATCCGATTGCAGTTCCTATTCCACCTATCACGTATCCAATCGCTAGTGGAAAAATTATACCTGAAATAGCCCCAATTAGGAAGATATTTCTATGCTGCCACATTATGATTTTACTTTGTTTCAAATCATTGACATTTGAGAAGTCATTCTGAAAATTTTCTTCTTCAACCATTATCCATCCCATGTGAGAATACCAAAAACCTCGAGAGGCAGAATAAGGGTCATCTTCTCCATCAGTGTACTTGTGATGTTTCCTATGATCGGAGCACCATTCAATTATAGAATTCTGAAATGCACCAGCGCCGAATATCGCATAAAATAAAACCAAAGGCCAAGAAGCTTCATGCGACCTATGTGAAAATAATCTATGATATCCAACAGTAATCGACAAACCACAAGCAAAGTATAGAAAGAGGAATACAAATAATTCGGTAAATCCGGGACTGCCGAAATAACTGTAATGGAATATTACACCAATTATTGCCAAAATAGGAGTAGCAATAAGAAATGTTGAATTCAACCAATTGATTTTAGACATAGCCGAGTATTCAGACATAAAGTGCGGCGGCCAACGAACGCCTTTGACTATTTGGGTTAAATGCAGTGCAATTGTTCTAGATTGATTGTTGTGATCATCTTGCGCTTGCAGCGATTCTTTGAACTTCTTCTTTCTTTGCAACTGCAAAGGAAGTAACATCACCTGAACTTGCTTTTGTAATTTCATTAATGATACATTGTGTAAGAGTTCTCTTAGATTTAGAAGTTCCCTGTTGAGCACCTTTTGCTAGGTTTGCTAGGGCAACATCTAATCTTCTTGATGGAGAACTGTCAACCGCTTTTGGTTGGGACACTGCTCCGAATTTGATTCTTGTTATTTCTTCCATAGGTGCGGCGTGGCATATAGCATCGACAAAGGTTTGAAGAGGATTGTCTCCACTTCGATTAGCGATACTGTCTAACGCAGCCTCGAATGCCTTCAAAGCGCCTTGCTTTTTCCCAGTGTACTTTCCTGTTCTCATCAACTTGTTTGTGAATCTCTCAACTACAGAAAGTCTGGATTTTCCAAACCAAGCATTAGCATGCCTTCCACCAGTGTGTGGAATTCCTACAGTTGTTAGATTGATGTATGGTGCAAGACCAGGATCTCTACAAACAACTTCAGCAGCATCATATTTACCAAATACTAGGGTGCCAATGCCTGCGATGGGAGTTGCTTCAACGACTTCGTTTTCTTCAATAACTTCATCATCACTCATATCAAACACCTCTGATTATCGTACAGGCTTCTCCTTTCGACCTCTTACCATTTCATCTAATGAAACGCCATTTACTTGAATCACTTTGTATCTAACTCCTGGGATATCTCCGTATGAACGCCCCATGCGCCCGCCGATACCTTCTACCATTACCTCATCGTGTTCGTCAATAAAGTTGATAGCACCATCACCTGGAGCGAAAGCGGTTAGTTTGTTACCGTTTTTGATTAATGAAATCTTTACAGCTTTTCTGATACCTGAGTTAGGTTGTTTTGCTTCAATGCCAACCTTTTCGATTACTATACCCTTTGCTTGAGTAGAACCAGCAAGCGGGTCATGCTTTGCTTTTGATTTTAGCATGCGCTTTTTGTATCTACGATCCGACCATCTAAACTTTTGACGATCCTTGGCCATTTTTGCACCTGCAAATAATCCTCGACCCATGATTATATCTCCATTGAAGCATTTTGCCGACCTACCGCCCCTATTTCATGATGCCGATTAATTCGGCCTACTCTTGATTGAACAATCGAGGGAGAATTAGTGCCAATATTCATGTCTTTAATCTAACAGGAGGTACACATGGCATTCCGTGATTTACTGGGCAATGCTCGACTTATTAAAGATGCAACTAGTGTCCAGCACGGCATTTTTGACAAATCAGCATCCCTAGGACATGACCTAATTATGTTCGATAATATAGTCGAGGCACCAGGGCACCGAGTAGCTACGAATTTGCTAACTCGGCCTCGTTTGTGTGAGGCGCTTCAAATTGAACCGGAGGACTTTATTGACTTACTAGGGTGGGCAATGAATAATCCAACAGAGCCTAAAATTGCATCATACGGGCCAGTGATGGATAACCAACAAGAAGTTGTAGAATTGTCAAAAATCCCAATACCTCATCATTGGAGGGAAGATGGTGGTCGATATATGTCATCGAGTGTAATCATTGCAGAATACAACGGAATTAGAAATATGTCTTTTCACCGACAGTTATTGAAAGACGATAACCATCTAGTCGCTAGAATAGTACCTCGACATCTTCATGGTTTTATCAAGGAAGCAAGGAGCAATGGAGAAGAAGTAAATGTGGCAATAATAAATGCGCCCGATCCAGTTGTTTTACTTGCAGCAGCAATGTCGTTTGATTCTAACATTGACGAATTAACGATTGCAGCATCACTTCATGAAAAAGTTCACCATCGCCCACTAGAACTAGTCGCCTTACCAAATGGTATTGAAGTTCCATCTGAGGCTGAATATGCAATGTGGGGTAGAATTTTAACAACCGATGCTGATGAAGGACCATACGTTGACATAACAGGAACAGTAGATGATATTAGGCAACAACCGATAATCGAAATTGATGGTTTAATGCACAGAAATAATCCTATATTCCACGCTTTAATTCCAGCTGAGTCTGAACATAAAACACTGATGGGTCTTCCGAGAGCACCTACAATAAAATCAGCTGTAAGCGAGGTCTGTGAGTGTTTAGATGTTCACATGACGGAAGGAGGCGGCGGATGGCTTGCTGCTGTTGTAAAAATCAAAGTTAACAAAGAAGGGGACGGAAAAAGAGCAATTAAGGCAGCACTTGATGGTCACAAATCAATGAAAATGGTAACTATAGTCGATGAAGATATCGATATAACAAATCCTGTACGTGTAGAATGGGCAATGATGACTAGATGGCAGCCTGATACAGACTCAATTATTCTTTCAAATCAAAAGGGCTCTAGTCTTGACCCATCAAGGTTAGATGATGGTAACACTTCTAAAATTGGAATTGATGCTACTATACCATGGGGTTATGAAAGGTCAGGTTTCAAATCTGTTCAGTGAGGCTCTTCGATGCAGAATAGTGCGGGTACTTTGCAACACCCACGACGCAATCTGGGAAACCGACATAGATCTCAAGCTAGCAAATTCATCAAACTTGCAAAAAAAGACCCTGAAAACGCTGAACAGAATTTGGCTTGGGCGGAACAAAATGCCCAGCAATCAATTCTACATGACTTCACAGATGAACGAAATTGGAGATGCCTGGCCGAAATAAAGGAATTAAGAAAAGATGGCTACGGATTAGAAATGGTTCTGGAAGATTTGTTTGTAGTATTGGGACGTGACCCAAACCAGTTAAACCAGTTGAAAGGTGTCGATCATCTCCAAGTCGGCTTAGAATTATTAGAAGCAGCATTTATTACAGATTCATTAGATCCAGAAAATTGGTTTGAATCAATGGATGAAAGTCGCCTACAAGAATTCTCTGAAAGATGTAAAAGGTTAGATTTTACAGACCAAAGAACCAATATAATCTACGGTAGGAGATTAGAGAAAATTAGAGGTGCTGGAAATGAAAGCCTATTCATAGATTTAGTCCAGTATTTACTAGCTCACAGACCCTCAAATCACGAACTTTGGCTTGAGTTGGGAAGGTTACATGAAAGAAGAAATGAAATTGATCAGGCATGGCTGTGCTATGACCATGTTCAACAGATTAAACCCACAATAAACGTCAGGGATTTGTTCCTGGAAAGGCTGAAAGGAGCAATGGATGGAGATGAACAAATACCTTGGAGCGGACCTTCCCTAGACACTAGATCAGACTTCTTAGAACGAATGCAAAAACTAACTCAATCAATTAATTCTATACCCATTGAATCAAACAACATACAATCTGCTGAAGTGGAAGAAGAAGACCAACAAATGGTAAAATTGCGTTCACTCTTGGAGGCAGGAGATTCGGCTGAAGCATTTTTCATGGCAAGGTCTCTAGTTACTTCTGGTGAGGATTGGGCTAGAGAATGGATGACAAAGGCGCAAGAAATGATGGACTAATTATCAGTTAACGTCATTATTTCTGTAACTCGATTAGTCCAAGTTTCTTTGCTGGTTCCTTCTGATACTGATGCACACATAGCTGCCAGTAATGCATCTTCAACACGATTTGGGTTTGAGAGTAGGTTAGTGAAAAAATCTACTTTTTCCAACTTCTTTGCTAGTAATATTAGCGTTCTTAAATCAGGCCTTTCTTCTCCTGAAAAATCCTGACCCACATTTTGCACACACCATTCTAACACTCCATGGACATCGTTTGAATTTACACGAAGCAATGTAGGTTCTTCACCCGCTGAAAGAGGTTTTGCTGAAATAATTTGGTCAGAGAATTTGTCTGCGGAGTCATCGATATAAGAAGATGAAATTTCCACAAATATAGCCCCTGCCTCTACAGCAAGTTGAATTTGCTCGGAAATAATTGCATGTGCATGAGAATTAAAAGCACATCTAGCGGCATCGAATAATTGTCCAAATGCCATATGTATTCTAGCAGCCTGTATCCTAGATATTGCAATTGTTTCATGGGCGTGACCTGCTTTACGTGAAATGTCACCGTGCACATGAAGTGCCATCATTGGCTCATCTATAGAAAGGTGAAATGCGGCTTTGTTTAGTAATGAAATATCATGGTCTCTGCTCGCCTTTGAAACTGATTTCAATCTAGTCTCAGCCCATGTTAAATCATCTCTTGCTTTCTCAATTTCTCCATTTTCAAAATAGACCAATCCTCTTTCCATCCGTAATCTGCCCTCTAAAGATAGATCACGAGTCTCTGGATTCCTTGCAACTGTCAATGCATTTTCGATTGCATCGATTGAAATATCTCCTTTGATTCTCAGTTTAACTAACTCAATTACTTTCTTTTCAGCATCTGATAATTTTGGCTCTAGAAATTCAACAATTTCACTACCCATTACTAACCCAAGTTCAGCAACTCCAAGCCAACTAGTCCATCCCATTTTTTCTAGCAATGGTTCAAGTTCTCTCTCACCATCGTCAAAAGCGGAAATAATCTGTTCTGGATTCAATCGCTTTCCCTCCTAGTATTAGCCAAGATATTGATAAAAGCAGATTCTACTGCAATTGCATCTGTATTACCAGACCAACCTGCTGCGCCATCATGGCCGCCACCTTCACCACCTAAATTATCACTAAGTTCCTTCATCATATTACCCAGATGTATTCCTTGAATTGTACTTGACCTCTTCGCACGAGCAGTTAGTCTAGTTTCACCGTTTCTATGTCGAGACACTACAGATAAATCTCCTCCAGTTTGTAACAACATTGATGCAACCTTTCCTTCAAGTATTCCGGCACTGGTTTGGATTAATGTCCAATCTCCAACATCCATTGACTTGCATCGATTCAGAGCTTTTATTATTGCACCTCTATCACTAGGTGAGATTTCTTCATTCTGAACGAATTCAACAAATTCTTGATACTCAAAATTACCACCTCGCACAAGTTTTGATGCGCATAATAATGCATCATCATCAGCATGAGTAAATCTGCCCGTGTCAGTTATTAGTCCTGCTAGTAAGAGTTTCCTTACTTCATCGGAAAGTGTATTCGGATAGAACTCCTCCAAATATTCAAAAATGATTTGTGTTGTCGATCTCGCTTTAATTCTGTATTCAAAATCCTCAGGGCCAAATTTCCAATCTGATGTATCATGGTGGTCAATTACACAAAATGGAATTCCATCCGGAATTTCAATACCGATTTGTCCAATAGATGCTGCATCAACAAAAATAATTCCACTAAGTTTTGAAGGCCATCTTGGATTTGAGGAAATTAGTTTGAAAGGAGCTCCCAGTTCATTACACATTTTTTTTGCCAATTTTCCCATATGCAGACCACAAGCCATTAGCTCAGGTCGCGAAGAAGCAAGTGCAATCGCAGATCCTATTGTGTCCATGTCGCCGTTTTTACCAGTTATTACGGCTACTGCTCCATTAGCAGCAACATCATCAATCCAGGTGTGGAGATTCTTCAACTCTATCCCTCTATTGATTTTTTCAACTCTTCATATGTAGATACCAAATCTTGTTCTTTCTTTTTGATTGAGACTAAAGCAGAATTAAGTTGTTCAAGAGCAGATTCCAACTCGTTAATTAGACTAACACGATCTTTGACTTCTACAAGGATCGAACCCATTTGCCTGTGGAGAGCCATGTCATCTGGTTGGGTTTTCACAGCAGCAATAGTTCCTTCAATTTCTCTCAATTGAGTGTTAAGTGAAGCAACTTGCTGTCTCGCCGTCTGAACTTCAGCAACCACTAATTGCAATTGTTGTGCTAGTTCCATATTACTATCCACTCACAACTACTTCAAGAATCCATCACTTTTAGGACTCGGTGAGAAACGATAACGCTTCTCATTCTAGTATTCCACATTGCTCTAGCATCTTTAGCCCTCGATTCACGCAAATTGAAGGAGAAACTGTTGTTTTGAATTTCCACGTCTTGCTCACTCGCTAGACTAGAAGCAAGAGCAGTAGCATTCGGTGAATCCACCAAAAGGCGGACTTGCCACATAAAAATCACTCCTCTTCATCAAGTTCGCCAGCGTTCATAGCTCTCTCGTATTCGATTGCTGCTTGCTGTGCAATGTATGCCATGTCTGCAGTTGTTGCTCCATCGGCATTTCTTCTGATAATTCTGTTATTAGCATCTGATGCTCGTGTATAAGGTTCCCAAGCTCCTCCTGCAAATGTATGTCCACATTTTGAGCAGGACCATATACCGACAGATTTTCTTGTCACCTTTTTGTATTGACATACTGGGCATGTATATTTTGCAGATTTTTTCTTGAGAGCCATACCAGCGTTTCTTCTAACGCTTACACCATAGCGAGCGCCGAACCTTCCTGTCAGTCCCGCTTTCTGTGTTCTTTTTGCCATGTTTAGGCCTCCTTAGATTTGACGAGTTCGGCTAGTTCAGCACATCGGTTTTGAGCCACTTCTAGTATCTCGGCGAATTCTGCCGGCGTCAAAGTTCCCTTTAAGCCCTTTTGTAAGGAATGTAGGTGCCCTTCTTCAGCAAGTGTGATATGTACTCTTTCTTCTCCGCCAGTTTCTTCTTCAACATTTGCGTCAATAACGTACCTTCCTCCAACTCTTGTGAATGTGCACATGGTTGGTGTTTTTTGAACTTGAAGGGGATAATCTTCGCCGATATCAAATCTTTCTGCAGGTACAATTGCTGTTTTCAAAGCAGCGATAGCAGCCAAAGCGGATGCATCGAAAACATTACCTTGGTCTGAGAGGACGTGAATGTCAATCATGACACCCAGAACCTTCTCTCCAGGTATAATACACAATGAGTCCATATCAATGCAACCAGATTCTCTTATACCTCTATCCACAACTCTACCTAATTCAATCGATTCAGGAGAAGGGGGTCCAGCCTCGTACTTCAGTGCCGCAACTGGTCTTAATTCAGCCCCACACATCAAAGATCCTTGAGTAGGCCTGTCTGGCCAAGGTGCTCTGACTTCGAATTTCACTCCTGCATACACAATTGTGTCACCCCATGTTACTTTGGCACTACCTTCTGCATTGTACAAGCAGTCAGTTTCCAGTAGAATATCTCTCGATTCCCATCTACCTCTTCCGTCAATACGTTTGTCAGCGGCTGCTAAATTTGCAAGTTCTTGTCTAAGTAGGTTAGAAACTATTTCAACCATTCAAGCACCTCCATTCTTAGATTCATATCTTCTTCGAAGAGCATCCATTTGGATTTCGTGAATTTCTTTTGCAGCCTTCATGTTATATTCCATGCAAAGATTGAATTCTTCTACAGATAAATCTCCATCCATTTGTAGGAAAGCAATTTCTTCAGTTGTTGGTAGAATGCCCATGGGTAAATCAGCCTGACCATAGTTATCTTCTGCCTTGTCTAAATCTAAAACGACAGTGTCTTCGACTTTTCCACTAGCTACTCCTACAATCATGTCACGCATTGGTATACCTGCATCAGCCAGTGCAACAGATGCAGCAGTAATACCTACACATCTTGTTCCTGCTTCGGCAGACAGAATCTCAATTTCCACTCTAATTTTAGAGCGTGGGTACCTTTCAACTAATACCACGCTTTCTAAAGCTTCAGCAGTAACTTTGCTTATTTCTCTAGATCTTCGGTTGAAACCTGGCCTAATTCTGTCACTAGTTGAAAAAGGCGCCATGTTATATCTTAAATCGATGACTGCTCTATCTTGTCTCTGAATTTTTCTTGGATGAGCTTCCATTGGGCCGTAGACTGCACAAACAGCCACATTCAATCCATGTTTAACCCATGCAGAACCATCAGCAGCAGGCAAAACTCCTGCTTCAATTTGAACTTCTCTCATCTCGTCTAATTTACGACCATCAAGTCGCAATCCATCATCTCTCAGTAATTGGACGTCTCCATATCCTCCCATCAATTATTCCTCCTTTCATTTGCATAATTTTGAATTGAACTCAATACATTAGATTCGTGACCCATTGATTTTATCAAATCAATCCCATCCCTAACTGTAGTGATGTTTGCTGGATCTCCGTCTACCCATATTCGACCATTGTCCCCAACAATTATTCTGCAATCTGAAATTTCTTTCAAAATGTTCAGAATTTCTTCATTATTTTCTCTAATGGTTTTGATTAGATTAACTGGTAGTTCAAGAACTGAACCTTCTTTCAGTTTTCTCAGTCCTACTCCTTTCATAGTTAGAACAATGTTGTGCGCTTCGTCAACTTCTTGAACACGTGCAAGCATTACATCCCCGATGTCCATGTGTTCTCTAGCTGCTCCAAATTCAACCTTCCATGGTGCTAATGACATTGGTAAAAGACCGTTAAATGGGCCATTGACTTCAGCGAACCAAAGATTGTTTCGAACGCTTTCAATTACTCCTACAACAAGGTCTCCTGACCTTGGTAAATATGCTGAATAAATTGGCTCAACAAACAATACCCCATTGTTTTCTTTGGCGTATCCTAATTTAGTTGATATGATATTGTCTCCCTGTTTTAGGGTTCCAGTTCCCGCTCGTGCGCCAGAAGAAGCCCCGATGGCCTCTCCAGGAGTCACGAGGCGCTGCACGGCGCCTTCTTTCGCTCCTGTCATTTCTTTGTCTCCGTGTCGACCCACTGGCGACCCCATGATAAAGCAGACGATTGAAAATTAATCCAATTCTTTGACTTCTGCATTACTTGCTATACCCTTTACTTTCCCGATTAAATTTCCTGCCATTCCGGGGGGGCATTCGATAATACAAGCCCAATCACCATTTGAAAGCCAGTCTTCTTTGTCTAAATATGGACGTAAAAATTTGCTAGACGCACCATATCCAGAACTTGGTATTCTAAACGCGATTCGTATTGGTTCGAAAGACAATGGAATCATGTGTTTCAAGACGTTTATCGCATCCTTTACTTGGATGTCAATTCGTTTGAAAGGGTCTACAGAAAATTTGCTCTCTTCAAGAGCTAACTCTATCCTCGTTCTTGGATGTGGAGATTTTGCTTTAGGGTCGATGGCAGTCTGATGAATTTCCTGGATGATTAATTGACGCTTTTGTTCAACCATTTGTTTTCTTTGCGTGGTTGTAAGTTGAATAGAACCTTTCTCTAATATCTTTTGAGCAATAACGGCAATATCTTGTGTCGCAAATGTAGAATCAATTGCTTCTTCTGTTGGTCTGTCTCCGCCTCGAGCATCATGCCAAACTTCGTCAGTTGCCAAGAAATCATCTATGTCTACTGAACTTGGATCATTGCGAAAGTTGTCTACTAAATCTGGATCAACCAGAATTTCATATCTTTTTCCACCATACTCCCATCTAGCCAAGACTGCATTGTCTAGGCTTACCATGTTTAATCCTCAAGTGGTTTTAATCTGTCAATTTGTTTATTGACCTCTTTCCTATCAAGTACCGAGTAACCGTTTGAATCTATCACCGCAACTTCGACTGCTTCTCTGTTTAATTCTTGGTCGTTAGCGTTTCGAAGTGCTTCAAGTCCTAGTTTTAGAGCAGCATTTAGAGTCATATTCTGTTTCCAATTCTTTTCAAAGAATTCTACAACTGTGTTTCTACCGCTACCAATTGCACCTGCGTGGTATGACTGATATGCGCCAGATGGGTCTGTTTCGTAAAGGTGGATTCCGTTATCGTCAACTCCTCCAATAAGCAGAGCAGTTCCAAATGGCCTAGATCCGCCGTATTGAGTAAATGACTGTTTGAAATCACAAATTTTCTTTGTCATAATATCCAGTGGTATAGTATCGGAATATGTGATTCTGTTGACTTGAGCTTCTACTCTTGCTCTTGCAACAAGTTGTCTCGCATCAGCAACCAAACCGCTTGTTGCAATTCCAATATGTCCATCTATTTTGAACAGTTTTTCAATTGATTCAGGAATAATCAATCTGCTTGCGATTCTCTTATCGCAGACCAATACTATTCCCTCTTTGAATTTCAATCCTGCCGTTGTAGTTCCTCTTTTGACACTCTCTCTGGCGTATTCAACCTGAAACAATCTTCCGTCTGGGCTGAATGTAGTAATCCCGTGGTCGTAACCTCTTCCGCTTGGCTGCATATTGCTCCCTCTGACCCGCTCTCTGGGTGGGGTCTTATCAACCTTGGCGGTATCCGCTGGATATGAAAGTAGCAGTTTTATCCAGTGGCGGAAAAGATAGTAGCGCTGCTATTTGGTGGGCTCAGTGCAAAGGATGGGAGGTTAGCCATATCGTAACTGTGATAATTACGGGTGGAGATTCAATGATGTTCCAAGTTCCTGGCACACATCTAGTTGAAAAGCAGGCTGTTTCTTGTGGAACTGTGTGGGTTTCAGTGGAAACTTTAGGTGAGGAAGATTCTGAAATTTCAGATTTGGAAACTGCACTCTCAAATTTGGTCATAGATGGAATTGTTTCTGGGGCACTGAGGTCTGATTACCAAAAAACAAAATTGGAACGAATGTGTGAACGATTGGCAATCAAATCGTTCACTCCTCTTTGGCATCAATCCCCATTCACCCACATGTCGGGTTTAATTGAAAACGGTTTCAAGATTATGATAACAAGTGTTTCGGCTGAGGGAATAGATGAGAAGTGGTTAGGTCATGTGTTAACTCAGGAATCGTATTTGGAGTTGGAAAAATTATCCCAAAAATTCAGATTCAATATCGATGGTGAGGGCGGTGAATATGAAACTCTTGTTATCGATGGACCTCACATGTCATCTGACTTGGATATTCAATACACTAAGCACTGGGATGGCATTAGAGGCCATTTAGAATTCTTGTAAATCTAGCATATGGTTCACACACAAGGTTCATGTTCTATTCGCGAGAGCGTATCTTCATGGCATTTTGTCCATTGGATTACAGATACGGTTGTCAAGACTTCAAACACATATGGTCTGAACTAGGAAGGCACGAGAGACAGTTGGAAGTTGAACGTGCTTTAATTTGGGCTCATATGAAGATGGGCAAGGTTTCAGAGAGTGATTATAAAATTGTAGAATCTATATCGAATTCAGAAACTGTAACTAAAGAACGTGTTAGTGAAATTGAAGCTGAAACAAGACATGACATCATGGCTCTTACGAAGGCGATGGCTGAAGCGGCAGGTGAAGCCGGTTGGTGTATTCACTTGGGTGCGACATCCAATGATATTGTTGATACAGCGGTCGCTTTGCAACTACGTGATTCAATTGTATTGCTCAGAGAACAATTGATCAATTTGATATCTGTAACTGCAAACCTTGCTGAAAGAGAAAGGGACACTGTTATGTTAGGAAGAACTCACGGACAAGCGGCAGTTCCAATCACTTTTGGACTCAAGGTCGCAGTTTGGTTAGATGAACTTAGAAGGCAACTTGTCAGATTAGACGAAGCAGCACCAAGAATTGCTGTAGGCAAATTTTTGGGAGCAGTTGGTACCGGTGCCGCTCAAGGTGAAGGTGCTAGAGAATTACAAAGACTCATATTGACTCACCTGGGATTAGGAACTCCTCTCGCTACTACCCAAGTAGTCGGAAGAGATCGATACATTGAGTATGTCTCATGGCTTGCTAATGTTGCTTGCACCTGTGAAAAAATACTTCAGGAAATCAGAAATTTACAGCGCTCAGAAATATCCGAGGCGGGAGAAGGATTCGATGTTAAGAAACAAGTTGGTTCTTCAACAATGGCCCATAAAAAGAATCCAATAAAATCAGAAAATGCATCTGGTTTAGCGAGAATTGTCAGATCGTTCATCATTCCTACATATGAAAATGCATTGCTTTGGCATGAACGTGATCTAGCTAACTCAAGCAGTGAAAGATTTACTCTTTCTCATGGATCTGCCCTTTGTGAGGATGTATTGAGTAAAACTGCAAATGTCCTTCAAAACTTATGGGTTGACAAGGATAAGATGCTTGAAAATATTGCTAATCAAAAAGGATTGGTTATGGCAGAAAAAGTAATGATTGAACTGGTAAATCATGGAATTGGGAGAGATGAAGCCCATGAAGTTCTTCGTTCTGCGTCTTTTGAGGCAATAAATAACGGTGAAGAATTGATTGATGTTTGTTCCAGAACTCCTGCAATATCTGCTGCATTTACCGCTGAAGAATTAGAAGCAATGTTTGAACCAGCAAATCACATTGGAGTTTCTGGTGAAATAGTTGATGAAGCTGTTGAACTTGCAAGGAAAGCGATTGTTTAGTCTTCCTGCATCATCGCATATCTAACTAATATCATAGACAATAATGCGGCTATTGTAAATGCTATACCAACCATTTTAGACATGTCATACCAAAGGAAAATAATTCCAACAATCGAGATATAAGCCATAAATTGACATAATGCACTGGCTTTATTCAGTTTATTCTTCATAACTTCATTAAGAGTAAACTGATTTTCTAGTAAAAACGTGTAAATTAGAAAATATATTCCTTGGAACGGAATTGTAGCCGCAATCACTGTTAATGCAATTTCTCTAGTTGAATTAGGATCTCTGTTCTGTTCAATACCTTGGAATAGAAGCAATGCAGTGTTTGTGCCAAGTAATGCTGCCATTATAGTCCAGCGTTTATCCTGAGAAGATGTCCTGGATTCTACGTTAACAGAATCAGAGGACATAGAAATTCCTTTCACATTAGGAACTTTTAGGTTACTGTCAAAAACATGTCTTGACTAGTGTTTTGGGACACTCACAGAAATTTCAGTGCAAGTATGATTGAACCAGTGATTGATGCTACTATCATTAGAAGAATAATCATAGCATGAGGCCCATATTCATTTTTGTCATCTAGAGCGCTTCCAAAGAGACCATCTCTCGAAAGAGCGGTTGACAAGTTTCCTGCTTCATTAAATTCAGGTAGAGGCTTCCGAGGTATTCTTTCCCCTTTCTTAATTTCGCCGCTCATGTTACGTCCAAAGATTTCTTGCTCATATGGATTATCATTGTAAATCATAAAAAAGCATATTTCAGATTACTTTTAGGCATGGCTATGAAAGAACCAACTGTATCTGACATGTCCATTGCTGACGAGCATATCGTAGTAGATGCTAAATCTAAAGTTGGTGATGTTTGTGGAAAACTCTCAATAAATCCTAGGAACGCTGTCCTTGTAATGAAAAAAGGGGAGATAACGGGCGTAATAACTGCAAAAGACATTTTTGCACACCTTTTTCAAGGGAAGCATGTTGCAAAATTAAAGGTTGAAAAAATTATGAAGAGCAATATTCTAACCTTTAACGAAGACGAAAAGTTATCTGTAGCATTGGATGTTATGAGCAAAGAAAGACCTGATGCGATGGTTATAGTTGATTCTGATAATTCGTTCATTGGTTATTTTTCTGCTGAAGACTATAGAGATGCTACAAGAAGATTAGAAGCTCACCAACTAATGGCTGCCAGACTTTCTAGGTCTAAAAAAGCAATAAATAAGCAAGCATCAAAAGAAAGCAAGCCAACTGAATTACTTGATCTTTTACTTGGTGGAAATGATTTCGAAGATGAAGAAGATGAGACCCCTCCATCTACATTTACTCTTGGATGAGGGATGTATTTGTCTCTTTACAAATTCAAACTTGAAGACAAAGCGATTCATCTAGCTGTCGAAGGTTCTTGTGGAGGAACTAGTCTGGGAATTCAATTAGCTCGCCAATCTATAGAAAATGGTGGCAGAGTTTTGTGGGCATCACCAGAATTACCTGATGGAACAAGATTTTCACAAATTTTCAAAGGATTAGACCCAGTTTCATCATCCCGCTTCCATGCCATGAACTTAGTTGGCAATTTTGACCAGGCGTTGGAATCATTAATCTCTGCAGCGAATATGCTACCTAATGTCGACGTAGTTATCTTGGATGATTATTGTCCAGATTCTGGTCGAATTCCCAAAGATATTGTAAACGGAGTGAACAAGTTAATCGGCGTCAGCAAATGGACAACACTTTTGATTTCAAAGGGTGGAGAGTCAATGGATGCAAAAGACACTATCAATGCTAGAGGTCGTAAGGAAATAAACTCAGATCAGGTTTGGTTACTTACTCGTCCTGAATCAAATTCAAGAAGGGTGTTATTTGTAAATGAGAAACCGATTAAACTGAAACTAACCGAAGATGGTTTTGAAGAGTATTAATCATCTTCACCCAATAGTTCTGCCATTTCTTCAAGAGCATCGTCATCAGGTTCATCGAATTGTTCAGGATTTTTAGCTGCTCCATCAATTAAATCATCTCCTGCAACGGCTGGCGCAGCATCATCTCTTGCCTTAGCAAGATTTTCTCTTCCTTTATTTGTCATATACCATATCATTGCAATGAAGGTGATTCCTAATACGATATATGTCACTTCTGTGGAGTTGACCATAACTACCCCAATACGGATTGGCTATCAAGATTTATGGTAACTTGATAGGTCTTCAGCCAAATGTCTTCTTTTGTCGTATGGTGGCTGAACCCAGTTTTTGAAAGGTGGGATTCTTTCTGATAATTCCCAATTATTCGGTGATTTTGTTTTGCATTTTGGACAGCGCGAACCTTGATTTTTCCCCATTGATTTCATTCGAGTGCCACACTGGCACATAGGTCGTAATTTACTTACAGAATTTAGAACTCGAATCCCCTCAAGATGTAGTTTTCCTTCGTATTCCAAACCAATGCAAGATATTTCATCACCTGATTCAAGCCATTGACATAAAATATTCATATCCCCGGAGTCAGAGAAACATATTATGCTTTTATTGATAATTACGTGACCACCTTTTTTGATTTCGATGTTTTCTACTGTGTGAGTGTATTCTCTTTCAATATGATCCCCTGTGGATTGATTTGTCTTGAATACTCTATGTCCAATTACATCGCTACAATCTTCTAACAAAATATTAGTTGCAGTCGTTGCAATATCTGGATTGATAGCCCTGACACCAAACAATATCGGTGAGTTACCTCTTGGTGAAATCAATCCTCTGCTTGTTCTCGGATCTCTGCATAAGAATGTTCCATGGAGTTCCGTCACTTTAGTGAGTAGTTCTTCACTAACATATCTTTCTTCATTGGTCCAAGCGATTCCTTCCCATGTTGCATTATGTGCTCTCCAAGAACATGAAGCAGCGGCTCCAATTCTTCCGTGACCACCCCATTGAGTTCCTCCTTGTATGAAGGATATCTCCCCACGTACTGCATTCCAATAATGAATTTCGTCGGGCTGTTTATTAAATAGAACCATTCCAGGATCTGCAGGAAATTGTTTCCTATCTGAATGTTCTGATTCACCAATTTTACCAGATAATGGCTCAATATTAGATTTCCAATAATCATCTAGCCATGGTATGATTTCTTCTCCACAAAAAATTTCCACAGATAATGCTGCATTTCCTCGCGTTCTTCTGTTTGCAAATGGCCAAAGCCTAGTCAACCTGGGTTCGCCGTACTCGCATGGTAGGTCTTTGAGCAATTGATGAAATACCAAAGTAGTACAACCACCAAGCAGCGAATCTGTGTCATCTAAACCTAGCCACATTTGTCACACAGGTGAAAAATCATCACCTTCATCTCCTTCAATAATTCTGTTAATTACGCTTGGCAAACCAAGATGCTCATTGACCTGAAATAGTCTTGCACCTACTGCCCATCCTGCACCCATGTCGGAGTTTCTGTCTCCCACCATTAAATCTAACTCATTTATTGGCACAGGTTTATCTGCAAACCAATTTACATCTTCATGTGATGCTCCTCTTAACAAATTAGACCCAGCAAACAACATTCCTGGTTTAGGTTTTCTACAATTACATCCGTCCCTATTTCTGTGAGGGCAAGTGATGATTGCTTCTATATGTCCAATCTCTTCTATGAGTTTTTGGTGGATGAGTTTCAATTGTTTTTCGTCCCAAAGTCCACGCATTATTGCAGATTGGTTAGTCACTATTACAATCTTGTAACCTAGTTTTCGTAAGCTAAGAATCGATTCCTTAACTCCGTCGATAATGTTCAGTTCTTCTGGAGAATTGATGTAGTTTGGGCTACCGTAATTCAAAACCCCATCCCGGTCTAAGTAGGCAATAGCCCCGTTCCAATTATCAAAATTTTGATCGTAATTTTCGATAACTGGCCCTCTCATAATGCAACGCAAAAACATCGAGGATATTTGACTTAAGGCAAACCGCTTTGACTGTTAGCGACATAGCAGGTGTTAATGGCGGCCGATTTATTGCTCGATAGAGCTATCGCGACACCTCTTGGTGTAGTTGGAATGGTGATATTGTTCGCAACATGGAAGTCAAAGTCTGGAAAATTCGAATACCTAGCTCCACTAGGTTGGGTGTTAACTGGATTGTATTTTTTTAATGACGCATGGTTTTATGCATCAAAAGAAGATATAATTTTGACAGTGATGTCCGGGCTTACATTACCCGGAGCAATAGCTATCTCTGTTTGGGAAAGAAGAGTAACTGAAGAATCAGATGCTAAGGCTCTAAGATGGTTCCGTGGCGCTGTATCAGTGGCAGGCCTGCCCTACATTTTGATAGCCCATGTACCTATTTTGAATGTGTTAGCAATTTGGTTTGTCGCATGGCAATCTGCAGCATTTCTGTCATTTGCGGGTGGTTCTAAAGTAACCCTAGGCGATACATATGCTAGACCGGCAAATGGTGAAGAGGTTTTGTGGGAATCTTGGGAAGGAAATAAGTGGTTTTTGACCGAAGAAATGTCTGAATATTCATTCCATACTGAACTATTAGTGAACGGTGAACCAATATTCATCAATTTCGTATTGGCTTGTACTGCAATTCAATCCATCATAATATTCGTTGGTGCTATATCGGTATTGGAAGTTGACTGGAGAAAAAGAGTTAGAGCATTATTTATCGCATTGTCGTTGATTCATATTCTAAATTTATTTAGAAATGCTGGATTAATTTGGCTTCAAATGGGATATCCGAATTGGAATTGGATGAATATGTCAATTTTCGAGTTTGGGCATTCCTACGCTTCTCGTTTTGTATCCTTATTTGCAATGTTCTTACTTGCTTTGGTGTTATTTGAAATGCTGCCGCAAATGCATAAGCATGTTCTCCGATTGTTAAGACCTCTTGGATTTGCACCAAAATTACGAAAGTAATTCAAGAACTCCGTCGCTTCTTTCCACCTATTCTGAGTTCAGTTTTCAGCGGCATTTGATGTTCCCAGGCAAATTCCTTCACGATTCTCCAACCCTTTTCAGAACCTTCATAATCAGTAACATCGATTGTTTTGTCTCGTGTATTAGCTTTGAATGCTGCAACAGGTTCTGCATTGTGAAATACTAGGTAAGCGCTTCCAAATCCAAATCTTTGTTTTAGGACATCAGCGAAATAGGGAGCTATTGGATCGGATGGTGGTAACACAAAATCCCTGATGGGAGGGACATTTTTTGCATCCTCTAGCAAATCTTTCTTACCCCAACAAACTTCCATCAAATCTTTTATCAGGAATCCTTTAATCAATGTGTCATCGTCTTCAAATTCCGTTAATATTGCCTTCAATTCTTCCGGCTTGAAAGGTGTTCCTGCGAGTTTTATGAATTGTTTCAATGTTATGACTGGATAATCTGACACCAACCTCCTAAGGTATTCTTTTCTAAGTAACACTGGATCTAGACCTCGTCTTGGCGCTACAGAACGGAATCCTCCTCTGTAGTCTTGAACCATATGACCACTACGTAATAGTGGCTGTATTAGTTTCCTAAACTCTGCTCGTTTCATAGCATGTCTTTCCATGAATAAGTTAGGGTCGCTATTTGTTTCGAAGAATTCCAAAACGTCCAAAAGGTCTTCATCAGGTTCCATTCCCCTGATTGCCAAAAGTGTAGAGAAATGGTCATAAGATGCCCAAACTTGATGTCCACGAAGGTTTATTCCCTGATGTAATTGGTGGGCACTAGCCATATTTTTTAGACTCACTCTATACAATTCAGATCTCCCTCGCAAACCAAAATCATCCCTTACTTCCTGTAGGCTGGTTAATGCTTCGATTTCATTTTCAAGTCTGGAATTTTGGTGTAAATGATGCCGATGGAATAATGCTCTTTCTGCAATTTCTTTTGGTTGGGGGTCAACTATGCCACCACGTATCATTCGCTCGCCTGCTAACTTAAATCCAATAGACTCTAAGGCATTTTTCGAATCTCTTTCCAACTCTGTTACTGGAACGCCATTGAATTGAGATAGGACTGCAACATCTACTAACTGATCAGAGTGATTCTCAAGTAATTTTTCAAATGCAATACAGAACTCATCAAGATATGCATACGGTATGTGCATATCTTTAATTTCAAGATAATCGTTTACCTTGAACATCAGTACTTTGCCAACAGGGTCAACACCCTTGAAAACTGGTAAATACCATCCTCTATCCAATATTGATCTTACTTCCCAGATAAATCTAGATACATAAGGATCGGACTGGGTTAGAATTCTTAGTGACCTCTCTTCCTTTGATGGATGTGATAGCATTTTGACTTCTTCGGGTATTACATAAAATGCTTCAGGCTCAGGAACCAATGCCATTACTTTCGAAATCTCTCCACGGTTTTCCAAATTCCTTAATGCAAGAGCAAGCTCTTCCACACTTCGAGATACATAATAACGCAATGTGAATGCTTTTACTGGACCAATGCGTTTGATAATTTCTACCAATGAGTCTTCAAAAGACATTGGGTCATAGACATCAATTACTCTATGGAACAGTGAAAGTCTTCTTCTCCTTCCAACAACATCTTCAAATTGTTTTACTATGCATAATTGTCTTTCTAGATTGCTAATTGCATTTTTCAAATCTCTCTGCAATGATTTATGTTCTTCACCTTTAGGGAAATCTGCAAGTATTTCCTGTCGAGTAAGATTTTCTCCCTTGGGAATTTTTTCTAATATCAGCTTCTCCATTTCACCGAGCCAAGGTTCTGGTTTTAATCCCAATAACATTGGAAGATTTTCGCTAGTCGTATAACCAATTCTATTGTGTAGCAATCTTCCCATTATTACATCAGTGTCTAACTGCAGATCTTTCCAATCTGCATATCTGAAATCTTTGACCCTATACATCATTTCTTGTTGCTTTTGGAATAAAATATGATTATTAAATGCGCTAAATCCATCATCATGCTGCTTGAAAGATTTCTGCATAACTAAATTTTGAATCCACCTGTATTCTAATACTTCTTCATCTCCTCCAGTGATTCGATGCTCATCTACTTTCAAGATATATTCTGCATCATCAGTTTGCTTGTAGAAGCCGACAGACAGAACGTTCCGCATTTCGAGTTCATGAAGGATAGAATCAATTTGACCTTGTGGGAATGGTAATCTGTCGTTAATGTATTCTCCAGTTCTTGGTCCTTCACTACCTAACATCTCTATGATTTTGACACGAAGAGCTTCATGTGGGTCAGATATTCCTATCTTTACCCATTTAGTGGGATTCAATCCATCATATTCAACTGATATTTCAAAATTCAAATCTTTGGTATACAAGTCTCTTATATCGGTTAAGTCCTTGCCCCCAGCACCTGCTATACAACCAAGTGTTCCATGTATTTCTGCCATGTAATCAGCAAACCATTTGTCATCGAGTTCTTTCGAACCAGTGGATTTAATTTTTCTGATTTTATCTTCTGCAGCCAATTCTTTAACCCATTTTTCTATTGTAGAATGTTCGATTCCTTTCAATTTTTCTTGATACAAAGGATTTTCCCAATTCCTATCAAGACCTCCGCCCTTCTTCATCAAATCCAACAATTCATTGGCTGAAGTAGGCTTAGGTACTTTGTCTGAATAATATTCCTGCAATTGGTCGTCTGTCAATTCAGTAGCAAGGCTTCGATTTCCTAGTAGCCTTCTCAATATTTCAGGATCAATGTCTTTGACTAGGAATGCTCGAGTTTTCATTGAAAGTAAATCTTCGAATGAACTCATGTATAGGCTCATACCTAGTTTTGAGGGTACTACTACCTTAGAATGGACGATGCGGGTCTCAGAATTCATACTTGATTCCAAGAATGAAGATAATGATTTAATATCGATGTCACCAAACAAAATTTCATTCTTTGCTTCCTTTATCAATAACGAATCTTCTATAGAACGATGCCTTTGGAGAAGAGAATCCGCTCTTTGTTGAAATTGCTGTGGACTGACTTCCTCTGCTCCAATTCGTTTGGGTATAATCAAAGACCTTCCAGCAACTTCTCTGAATCTTTTTGCAAATATCTGAGTGTTTACTATGTATCTTTCAATAACCTCTATGTGATTGTTAGAACGGAACGAATCTAGCATCTCAGCGGGGTCAATAGATTGACTTGTCTTGAAAAGTAATCCATTTTCATCAAATGATAACTCCAAAACTGCGATACCAGATTGTTCTGCCAATCCTGCCATGAAGTAACCAAATGCTGTATTGAATCCCCTGCCTCTACAAGATGTAATCATGTAAGTTGGCATGCCGCCACTAACTACTTCTTCTATAATGATACGATTTGGATCGGGAACTTGGAATGAATCAAGAGTATGTTCTTGTAAATGACGAGCGATTGTATTTGCAACTCCTTCACTTAAACCATATACGTCTTTCAGAATGAGTAGAGGATCGAATTGTTTCCTAAGTGCGTTAACAGTATGACCTATCAAATCCAACAGGGCTTTCGATAGTTCTCTAGAACGACCCCTTGCTTCTCCGCTCCATGAGGGTACAGTTGGCCTATATCCTGTAACAGTGGTAACATTTACTCTTGTTCCTTGAATATTCGTAACTCTGTATGTGGAGCCACCCAATAGTATGACGTCGCCATTTCTTAAATTTGCAACGAATGATGAAGATAGTTGCCCTAGTATACTACCTTCAGCGTTGAATACTAGATACGAATTGTCTGGTGCAATTGTACCTATATTTGTGTAGTAAATCATTCTAGAGTATCCTCTCTTGCCGTATAGATTCTCTTCCCAATCAATCCATACTCTTCTTTCATCATCCAACATATCCAATACTTCGATAAATTCATCATAATCCAGATTTCTATATGACCATGTACTCTTCACAATTTCAAATGCTTCATCGATGTCCCTGTCGTTGATAATAACCAATCCAATAAGATATTGTGCTAAAACATCGAGACAATTTTCTGGGAAATCCAATCTATCCATGTCACCAGTTTGAATAGCAGCCTGTAAAGCAGCTAGTTCCATTAAATCATCAACATTTGATGGCAAAAATCTCGCTCTGGGTATTCCACCAACATGGTGCCCTGCTCTTCCGATTCTTTGCAACGCTGTTGCTATATCCCCTGGCGAACCAACTTGAACGACCATATCAACGGAACCAATGTCTATTCCCATTTCTAATGAAGAAGATGTCACTACTGCACGAAGATGTCCTAATTTCAACTTCCTTTCAACATCTAGCCTAATTCTTTTGTCCATGGATCCATGATGCCCAGCGATTAAATCTCCTAAATATGGTCTTAACTTTTGAACGAGGGTTTCAGTCATCTTTCTTGTGTTAGCAAAAACTAGGGTAGTTGTATGCGCACTGATTAAATCAGCAATCATCTCAACATTCATTTCCAAGACTTTCATAACAGATAATTCACTAAATTTAGGGGAACATAACAAAATGTCAAGATCTAATTCTCTCGCTCCGCTTATTTTTGCTATTTTTACTGGTTGTCCAGAATTTCTAGTTTCTCTATCATCACTAGCCACTAGATATTCAGCTACCGTCTCTAAGGGCTCCATTGTAGCAGAGATTCCAATTCGTTGAACTGGGTTTTGTAAGATTGTATCTAATAGCGAAATAGTTAGGGCGAGATGGACTCCTCTCTTTGTAGGAACAAGTGAATGCATTTCATCTATAATTATCCATTTAACTTCAGATACAATAGGCTGGAATTTCGGTGATGAGATTGCGATTGCCATACTTTCTGGAGTTGTGATGAGAATGTGGGGTGGCTTTCGCAGCATTTTTTGGCGTTCAGATTGTGGAGTATCTCCAGTTCTGAGACCGACTCTTATTTTTCCTTGTGCTCTGTCAGGTAGATACTTCTCTTCCAGTTCAGTTAATGGCCCAATCAAATTCTTTTGGATATCATTTGCAAGTGCTTTGATTGGTGATATGTACAAACAATATACTTTGTTATCCAGTTTACCATCCATTGCTTTTCTGACCAAATCATCGATTATCGTCAAGAAAGCAGTCAATGTTTTACCTGAACCAGTTGGTGAACACAGTAATAGATGGTCTCCATCCATTATGGATGGAATAGCTAATTTTTGTGGTGCGGTAAAATCTGGAAACTTATCTTTAAACCAGTTACGAACAGGTTGGCATAATTTCTCAAATAATTCATCGGATTCTAATGGTGAATCCAAATACGAGATTTTTGCCATAATAATTCTCTCACTCTGATAGGCTTGCAGCGTATGTGATGAGTAATTGAATGTTTTGTTTTTATAATAGTGAGTTTTTATCTTCTATGTCACATTTTATGCTTTTTCGAGTATTTTTTCAGATTAACTCATTTAGTTCATAGGTTTGGAAAGTTCATGATGGAGTTTTCTTCTGAACGGTTGTCGAGATTAAGCGGCATGCTGAAAAGAAGAGGTATAATCCTACCTGCATTCGAAATTCATGGCGGTGTTGCCGGATTATATGATTTTGGACCTGTTGGTGGTCGTTTGAGAAATAAAGTCCTCCAATCGTGGATTAATCATTGGCAGTCTCTAGGAAATATCGTTGAAATCTCATGCCCGACCGTAACACCTTTTCCTGTTTTAGAAGCAAGTGGCCACGTGGGTGAGTTCAGTGATTTTCTAACCGAATGTTTTGATTGCAACGAAGCAAGTAGAGCAGACCACTTAGTTGAAGAATTTTATCCTAATGCTGATTCTTTAACAAAGGGTGAACTCGCAGAATTAATTGAGAAAAACCAGCCTAAATGTCCTAGTTGTGGCGGTAACAATTGGGGAGAACTGAAATCTCAAAATTTGATGTTTGATACAAAAATTGGAGTTGGTTCTTCTGCGAGGGAAGGATTTTTGCGACCTGAGACTGCTCAAGGTATGTTTACTTCTTTTCTTCCTTTATATCGTCATTTTCGTGAAAGGTTACCGTTCGGTGCAATACAAACCGGAAAAGGTTACAGGAATGAAATAAGTCCAAGACAAGGAATGATCAGATTAAGAGAATTCAACATGGCTGAACTTGAATACTTCATCGATCCTGAAGCAGAAATTAACCATGATTTTTCATCAATAGATTTTCAATTAAGACTTGTTCCAGGTGACGGTAAACAGATAGATTCGAATATTACAACGGCTATAGAAAATGGTACAGTGAGGCATGCTACTGTAGGGTATTTCATGGCTCTGACCTACAAATTTTTAACAGACATTGGAATTAATTCTGAGCACATTAGATTTAGACAACATTTAGACACTGAAATGGCACATTATGCACAAGATTGCTGGGACGCTGAAATTTTTGGGTCATATGGCTGGATTGAATGTGTTGGAATTGCTCATCGAGGTTGCTATGACCTTGAAGCACATGAGAAAGCCACCGGTCAAAGAATGAGAGCATGGCGGCTTTTCGAAGAACCCAAGATAATCGAAAAAGATGGATGGACAATTGATGGTGCTAAAGCAGGTCCTGCGTTTAGACAGTTAGCAGGTAAGGTAAAACAATTTGTAGAAGATTTAGATGCTGATTGTAATTTCCCGATGACAGTAGAAATCGATGGTTCAGATGTTGAAATCTCCGATGAACATGTAAAACGCGTCAATACAAAAGAAACAGTATCTGGTGAATGGTTTATACCTCACGTTGTTGAGCCGGCTTTCGGTATTGATAGAATTATTTGGCATCTAATTGACCATTCTTTCAATGAGTTAGAGAAGGAAGAAGAGAGATACAACCGATTAGAATTTGCTAATCTGATTGCTCCAATTGATGTTGCAGTCCTTCCATTATTTGAAAAAGATGGTATGGGGAAAATGGCTCTTGAAATTCATAAAAAACTTTGCGCTATGCCAAATGTGTTCTCAATATATGACGGAAGTGGCTCTATCGGCAGAAGATATGCGAGAGCTGATGAAATTGGAGTTCCGTATTGTATAACCGTAGACCATGATTCACTTTCAGATAATTCGGTAACTATTAGGTACCGTGACTCAACCAAACAAGAAAGGCTCCAAATTGAAAATTTACCGTTTTTCTAAAACCAACATTCAAGTGATACCTGTTCTAACAGTTGACTATGACGGTTAGTGACTGGACTGAACGCTACCGTCCAGATAGTGAACGGCAACTAGAAGGTAATGAAAGACAGAGGAAATTAATTCGTAATTGGCTTCAAAATTGGGCAGAAGGGGTTCCAAAAAAACCAGGAATTCTACTTATTGGGCCACCTGGTGTTGGTAAAACTACCGTTGCTCGTGCAATTGCTAATGATATGAATTGGCAAGTCATTGAATTAAATGCAAGTGATGCTCGTAATGCAGGTGCTATTCGCAAGGCAGCAACTCATGCTTCTACTCACAGTTCGTTGTTTAATTTCAATAAATCATCTCCCAATCGTACATTGATTTTACTTGACGAAGTAGATCACTTGAGNGGTGGATTAAGAGAAATTTCCGATAAGAGGATCTCTAATCTTGTTAGTGGAGAATATAGGGAATCTGATGAACTTAAGGGNGATAGNGGAGGNAAAGCAGAATTGCTTAATCTTTTATCGAAAACTAAGCAGCCCGTAATTTTAGCATGTAATGATGANATGGGTTTGTGGGGTAAAAATTCATCTTGGAGGACTGCCAGAGATAGGTTCAGTAAATTCCTAACAATCATCAAATTTGAAAGAGCCTCTGACGAAGCATTACGAAGGGTCGCTCATCGTGTTTTAGATTCTGAGGGATATACAGCTGATCCAGGTGCAATTGATGATTTAGTCAAAAACAATCCAGGAGATTTGAGAGCGTTGGTTAGAGACCTACAAGTTATGTCAAATTTAATTCAATCTAACTTAACATCAGAGATTGTTGCGGATAATATTGAAGCTGGAGTAAGAGATACTTCTGTCGAAATATTCCCTGGTCTGGATTTGCTGTACAGAACAAGGCGCGCAGATAAAGCCGTTCAAATCGCAAGAAGTTTAGATAAAAGTCCAGATGATATGATAGCATGGATATCATGGAATAATGGAGTTGTTTTTACTGATAAAAACACCATTAGGAGGGGCTCTAAAGCGTTGTCGATTTCGGATAATATGATTGGAACAATATATCGAAATACTGCACATAGGTCTTACTATTGGAGTTCGAATTTGTCATCTTTATCTGCAACTGTAACATCCAAATCTAATATTGAAGGCAGAATATTTTGTACATATCCTGGATTCTTAAGAAGAACTTCTGCTTGGGTTAAGAAGTCTGTTGTCGATAGGCTTTCTGATACTTGTGGCTGTTCCAAAAAAGCGGTTAGAGAAGAATTACTGCCATCCCTCATAGCAGTTCAATCAAAAAATAAAACAGATTTCACTATTTCGCTATCATTGGGATTATCTCCTGAAGAGCATGCTGCTATTTGCGGACTAAAGTTAACTCACAGATCAACAAAAGAACTAATGGAAGAGTATTCAAAGGCACAAATTGAATTTGTTGAAAATACAATATCAATTAACTCAAAAAATGATGTTGACAAATATATAGAAATAGACATTGAGATTGAATCAGATGATTCTGAGGATAATGAAGAAAATAATCCAGGACAAATGAAACTATTCTAATCAGTTTCTTTTTCTTCTATCTTTTCTTCCATCTTTTCAAACAATTCTCTAATCAACTTAACAGAGGCTCTGTCTGGTGCTTCTCGCTCCTCTCGAGCCCATGTTCTTGGATGTATCAATAGAAGAGCAGTCATAAGTTCAAGACGCCCAAACCACATCAAAACTGATGTAATTAACAAAGAAGGTGTTCCCATTGATGCCCATGTGTTTGCAGGCCCATAATCGCCCAATGCAGGTCCAGTATTGCCCAAAGATGCTGCGACAACAGAAATGACAGATTCAAAATCAGAATTTGGTAAAGTCATTGCTAATAATATACAAGATATAGCAAACAAACCAGTCCATACGAACAGCATACCAACAACTAGGCTAAGTCTATCCCTTTCGATTACTTCGCCATTCATCCTTATCCTCATTATTCGTTTTGGCTGGACTATCCTTCCGATTTCTCGCCAAGCTATTTTCACGGCGAGTGTAACACGCATTACTTTCAAACCACCTGCTGTTGAACCAGCAGAACCACCAATAATCATCAGTAAAAACAAGACGATGTGAGCCATTACAGGCCATTGCATATAATCCGTTGATGAATACCCAGTTGACGTTCCTATGGCAACGACTGTGAACAATGAATGCAGTAGATTTCTATCTAGTGATTCGCCTTGCAACATAAGTGAAAGAACAATGAATGCTGTGGCTGTTAAAATTATGACGACGTAGTACTTTCCTTCTTCGTCCCCAATAATTTTGCCCCATTGTTTTTCCCATGCAAACCAAATTAGAGTGAAATTTACTCCGGCTAAAAACATGAATACCAAAATAATAGACTCAACAACAGCGCTGTCATAGTATCCAATCGATGCATCATGAGTAGAAAAACCTCCAGATGGCAAAGTTGTCAAACCATGATTTACAGAATCGAAAAGACTCATTCCTCCGACACTCCACAGCAAGACAATTTCAGCGATTGTCAAGATTATGTAAATAGTCCACAAAGCTAGAGCAGTCTGCTGTAATTTTGGTCTAAGCCTAGAAAGAGATGGTCCTGTTAATTCAGCCCTTGCAAGAGCCATTCCCCCGCCTAATACTCGAGATAAAAGCATCAGACCTAGCATGATTATTCCCATTCCACCAAGCCATTGTGTAATTGACCTCCAAAGTAAAATGCCTTTAGGTTGGGCATTTATGCAGTCGGGGGTGGTTCCAGGAATGCAATTTGGGCTCATTGAATGTTGAATGACTGTAGCACCGGTAGTAGTGAAACCTGACATCGCCTCAAACCAGGAATTAACAAATCCTCTCCCTATGTCAGACATTGTTGAACCATCTGTGAATGGTCCATGAAATACTCCTCCTAGCCAAAACGGCAATGCGCCAACTAATACTGCAACCGGATAAGCCATTGCTACTGCAGCAAATGCTTCCCTGTCCCGTAGTCTCTCTGTTGTGTCTGAACGAACACCAAACGAGAGCAATCCAATACCAATTATGCCAGATAATAGGGTTGGAATAAAGAATGAAACTAATGCAGTATTAAATCCATCTAACCACCAGGTTATTACAAAACTAAACATCAATGGCACAATAAGTGCCACCATGGTCCAGCCTACTATCAAAGATAGTACGTCTCTGCGCATTTTGTTATCACACCTTGAATTTCCTTTCCAGATCATCAACTCTATCTGGTGTCAAAAATATTGTTAGTTTATCTCCTTCTAACAAATTCTTACTAGAGGACGGTCTCAAAGTTTCCCATTCTTCGTGAATATTCTTCCTCTGTATGAAAGCAACCTTACACCAATCAGGTAAGCCTGCGTCGGCGATCGTCTTTCCTGCAAATTTCACTTTCTAACTAATCGGTAAGCAGATTCCTACAACATCTGGAACACTTGACAAAACAGCATATGGACCAGGTAATTCGGAATGAATCCTCGACAACATTGCATCTATAGCAACTCTTTTTCTATCAACAGCGAATGTAATTCCCATCCTTCTTACAACGCTAACTAAATCAGCATCGTATAGGATTAATCCTGTTCTCTCAACTCCCATATCAATAGCAAGTAAAGCCGCTGCAATTGACCCATGGTCATTATCCAATGCAGATATTGCAATGTCCATTGATGATATCTCGATTTCAGAAAGTAAATCTTTGTCTAAATGGTCACCATGTATGATTTCAATTCCTGGTAAATCACCAATATCAGAACCTGCGATATTATTTGCTAATTGTAAGTCTTTTTCAACAACTGTAACTGATGCCCCTGCCCTTTGCCATGCCTTTGCAAGTCTTGTTCCAATCAGACTTGCTCCAAAAATAATTACTTTCGGCCTTTCAGGGAAATCTACAGCTTCATGGCCGAAAATACGAAGAATTCTATTGAAAGATGCTTCACCTGCTGTTGCAACAGCAATTCGGTCATTTGCTAGTAAGAGATCGTCCGCTGAAGGAACTTTACCCGGGCTTCCATCTCTTTTTAGTCCTACAATCAATGGTAATCCCCCTTCAACCTTTGAACCGGATTCTCTTAGTGTCCTGTGAACTACACTTCCAGCTTCCGATTTGACATCTAATTCGACAATGTAAGCGTCCGCTTCAAACGGTATTACTTCTGACAGTGATGATGACCTTAATCCGGACATTAACCTTTCAATTGCATCATCAATCGGGTGGACAACGTGATCTACGCCAGCCCACTGCCCCAATTTACCTGATTTGTGTTCTTCAACAAAATGCGGGTTTCTAATACGACAAATCGTGGTCAATGTTTTATTGGAATTTGTTTTTTCAGCATGAACATGTTTAGCCAGTGCACATGAAAGTAAATTCAACTCATCCGAATCGGTTGCTGCTACGTATACCTCTGCTGATTCAATACCAGCCTCGATGAATTTATTTCTCTTTGTAACATCTCCGTATATCACTAAAATGTCCATTCCTTGGGCGTTTTTGACAACTCTAGCGTTATTGTCAACAAGAACCACTTCCTTCTCTTCGCTCCTCAATGCTCGTGCAAGGCCAGTGCCAACCCTGCCTCCACCACCGATTATGATTCGCATTAAAGCGCCTCCTGCAGCCATTTATTGTCCCAAGTTCCGCCTGAGACTGAATAATCTTCAGTGCTAAATGAACGAACTCTGTCAATCCCTGACATTGTTCCACCAGTATAGTATTCACCAATCAAACTTGCAGGGGTCTTTTCAATCCAATCTATGTAAGCAGTTGGTGTATGAACTAACCATTTTCGATTTACTACATCGACAGAACCTTCGACATAACATGTATTGAGTACTACATCATTATCTTCACACCATTCATCGGATAATGGAATCATAATGTAAGCCCAACCGTGTCCTTGCCATGATTCAAATTGAGGATCAGTAAGCGCTCCAAATGCATACCATGTTGGAACACCTTTGACTCTCATAATGCTCATGAAAGCATTAGATTGTTCATCACAGTCGCCTAGTCCATCAACCAAGCATATTTCTCCACTTCTTGCTTGTACACCTGCTCCGTAGTCATAGGGAACATTCTGGTTTAACCAATCGAATGTTGCTCTTCCATATGCGTATACATTATCTTTGAGATCACTTGGCAATGATGCTTCGATACTCGCAGCAGTTTGTACTACTGTTGGGGCAGTAGATTGCTTGCCAGATATTGCAAAATTTGGACTACAATTCGGCTGTGCTGGTTGACACTCATTTCGGTCATACCATTCTTTGTGCTGACCAAATTGGACATACCTTGTTCCCTCTCCTCTTTCGGAGATATCATCGAATGTACCTGATCGACTTACACTTGCCCCTACAGATTTCCCTTCGACCTTACCATCAACCCTAGTAGAATGCCACCAGGAGTGGGATTTAGCCTCAATAGTAACTGCGAGGTCTACAGATTCCTGTGAAAATTCTGGAATGTCCATAGATATTCTGACACAGGAACCGTGTCCACAATAATCAGATCCCTGGCCAACTCCTGGCCACCAAACCTCGTTACCTTGGTTTGTAATTACTGCATTAGCCTTACTCTTTGTAGGTAGTCCATCTTTCGGTATAGAAATTATTTCCCCATCTATCCGGAGTTCTATATTCATAACCCTCTGAATTGTTGATTTTTGTTTCTCTGTGCCGTCAGTGTAAGCAAGCGAAACCTCGTCGTTTTCGTTACTAGAATAATCGGTAGGAATGGGTATGGATTCTTCTAAGTGTCCTATTCCAGAATCATTATTCCATAAATCAACAGAACGAAGCACGGTATATTCGGCTTCTACTGGGAAAACTTGAGCAGGAGCTATACCTTCCATGATAAAAGTCTCTAACTCCGCCCACTTAGCCAATACATATTCCCGAGCATCGGGAGTGAAAAATATGAAAGCGATTAAAGCAACCAAACCTAATTGATTCAGTTTGCTTTTTTTCCTTCTACGACGAATGCCTCCACCATCGGATTTTTTCTTCATTGGAGCGCTTCCTGCACTGGCTCTCCTTGTTGTTCCACGGGAAAATTCACCCCTTACTCTCTGAGTCATACCCGAGGCTCCAGAGATTACTCTACCACAACTGTAGCAGATAGAGTCCCCCGGAAGGGTTTGTGCACGACAGAAAGGACATGCTCCCATTGAACCTAACCCTGTGAAGAACCCACATGAAGGTTCTGTATTGTATTGAAACTGAAAATATGCCTAATTTTGAGGCGATAAGGCCGCTAAGTGCTCTTTGTAAGTAGTCACCTACTCTTCTTCCCGATTGCGTGCTCTTGCAGCATCTGCCCATATTCTTCGCAATCTTCTCCTCGCGGGTTTTGGGATTGCTGCCCAAACCCAATCGTGCGCTTTATTTTCTGTTAGAAGCAAAATCGGAATTACAAATATCCAGATTAATGGATTGAATATTGCACTATACAATGACAATATTATGATTGTGCACCAAAAAAACGTTGATATCACAGCCTTCCACCTTTGACCCAGTAGCATTCTGTATCCATGATTTGAGAAAATTAACGCATGTGACCTTGGAGATGTCAGGGCAATTAAAACTACAGTTGCACCAACTTGTAAATCAAATTCATTAATCTGTAATGTCCGATATATTGTGAACATACCCAACATACCGCCAACTGAAAGGCCTAGTGCCCAGCCTGTGGTTGGTTGAGATCCTGTAATTCTTACTTTTTTCCTTCGTAAAATTAGATGTACCGAAACTGCTAACATTAAACAAATTACAATATTAAGTACAGACGGGCTACCAAATTCAATTGTTGGTAGTAAAAGAAAAGCATCACCAAGGTTTCCATATAATCCTCCAAGAAGTATCCCCCAAAACATCATACTCCAAGCAGTTGGTAAATCATAGAATCCAGAGTATTTGGTCATCACACCTCTCCATCCGAGGCCCATGCCTACAAGTGCAACGATTGAAGCGACTTGGAACAACATCAAGTCACTTGCCATGATGGTTCGAGTAACTTCGCATTGAAGTCAATTTTGTAATACCAAGTATTGAATATGTCAATCTTTAGGGTAAAATAATGGCAAGACTTCTTCTGTTCGGAGGAAAGGGGGGTGTGGGTAAGACCACAACTTCCACATCGACAGCGGTTACATTAGCAGATGCTGGGATGAAAGTTCTCTTGGTTAGCAGTGATCCAGCCCATTCAACTTCTGATAGTCTCAATTTTCAGTTATCTTCTACTCCTGTAGAAGTAGAAGGAGTGCCAGGCCTATGGGGTATAGAGTTAGATCCTGAAGCAAGAATTGGAGAGCACATTCCAAAACTAACAGAAAGCATAACTCCGTTTTTAGGAGGAGAATCTTTGGATATGAATGCTTCAGAAATGGTTTTGCCAGGTTTGGATGAAGCCATGGCTTTTGATGAATTATTGAAGCATCTTGAAAATCCAGATTGGGATGTTATTGTCTTTGATACCGCACCTACAGGCCACACACTGAGATTTTTAGCACTGCCAGAAATTATCGAGAAATGGGCTGATAAAATAATCAAAATGCACAGATTAACTGGTGGCATAAGAGCTATGATGTTCGGTGCAAAAGATGGTGAAAAGATGCGAGAGGAACTTGAAAAATTCCGTAGAAGAGTACTACACGTTCGCAGAATCTTGTGTGACCCAGAAGTTACAAGATTTACTCTAGTGACAATTCCTGAAAAAATGGGAGTAAATGAAACAATTAGGGCACATGCTTCACTAGATGAATTTAATTTACCTGTTACAGGTTGTGTGGTTAATAGATTGACTCCAGATATTGATAATGAGTTTATCCAAACTAGAAGGAAGCATGAAAAAAACAATGTTTCCGACTTACAAAAGGCACTACCGAATGTTCATTTACATCAAGTCGAATTAAAAGAGTCAGACATACACGGATTAGAATTGTTACGAGCAATGGGTAAAGAATTGCATGGGAATATACAGATTAGGGATGGTCTTGGCCCATTCCAAATAGGACTCGGACTAGAAATAAATCGTGGCACTTGGTCTGAAGGGGATGATGTTTATCTGCACCTACCTGGCATCGATAGAGGAGATTTATCGCTAAGAAGCGAATCGGGAACTGTATATGTTGGAATAAACGATAGGGAGCATCCAGTTCCATTTGACAGGCCAGCCAAGGCAAGTAAAGTTGCTGCTAAATTAGATGATGATGTACTAAAATTATCATTTCCTCCTGAAGAATAATTTCCGTTGGGTTCAAACCAAATGGGTTGGTAGAGTAAACCATGGCGCTGGAGTCACTATCCCGTGGAATCTTTTCTGCGATTGGTTTACTCAAGAACAAGCGCAAATTAGATGAGAACGAGCTAAAAGAAATGCTCAAAACCTTGCGTAGGGCATTACAAGAAGCCGATTTCAACGTTCGACAAACAAAAGAAATCACAGAGCGTTTGGAAACAAGATTAAGAGAAGAAGAAACAAGGCCTGGTTTGACTCTACAAACTCATGCAATGAATATTCTTTACACTGAACTAGTTAGGATTCTTGGTCCTTCAAGAGAAGTTCGCCCTCATCAGGCAACAATCTTGATGGTTGGTCTATATGGAAACGGAAAGACAACTACAACTGCAAAATTAGCGGAATGGTACAGAAAGAAGCATGGCGTAAGTGTTGCAGTAATCGAAGCCGACGTACACCGTCCTGGTGCCTACAATCAACTAACTCAGTTACTCGAGGATTCTAGTGTTGAGGTTTATGGAGAACCTGATAATAAAGATGCAGCAGAAATTGTAAGAAACGGGTTAAAACAACATTCAGCAGCTGACCTAGTAATTATTGACACGGCAGGTCGGCACAAACTCGATGAAGAATTAGTTCTCGAATTAGAAAATATATCTGATATAGCAAACGCAAATGAAAGGTTCCTAGTTATAGACGCACAAGTTGGTCAGTCAGCAGGTCCCGTTGCTGCTAATTTCCATGATTTAGCTGGTGTAACTGGAATTGTTGTTACTAAACTTGATGGTACTGCTAGAGGAGGTGGAGCTTTGTCGGCAGTGGCAACAACAGGCGCTCCAATTATGTACATTGGAACGGGAGAAAAAGTATCAGATTTAGAAAAGTTCGAATCTGATAGATTTATTTCTCGTTTACTAGGAATGGGAGACATTAGAGGCCTCATAGACTTAGCACCAGAGGACTTAGACGAAGAAGAAGCGATGAGAATAACCCAACGCATGCTATCTGGTAGATTTACTCTGAATGACATGTATTCTCAAATGGAAATGATGTCTAAGGTTGGAACAATTGACAAGTTGCTATCTTTCTTACCATCAGGAATGTTTGGTGGAATGGGGGCTATGGGTAAGAATCAGAAAGAAGCCATGCAATCTAACCTCGATCGCTATCAAGTTATCATGGATTCAATGACCACATTTGAAAAAGATGAACCTGCAAAAATTAAGGCAGATAGAATCAGAAGAATCGCAAGAGGTTCTGGAGTAAAAGAAAAAGATGTTCGCGAATTGATTGGGCAGTGGAACCGTTCCCGTAAAATGATGAAGGGTATGAGTGGAAACCGAAAGATGAACAAACAGATGAAACGGATGATGAGAGACAGTGAAATGGATCTCGACGGTCTTGGAATGTAATCAGTAGGTTTTTGCTAGCAAAACTCTTCTTGTTGTTAGTTTACCTGACATAAAACATGGCCTTTCATCAGCATATGGTTCAGTAGCGTCTCCTAGGAACGACAATCCGGTTGTTTTCTCAATTTGTTCAGCATGAGAATCAGTGCCATCGAATGCTAATTCGTATATCTTGCCATCTTCTACATTATCTAAATCGATGAGAGGAACTACAACATCTTGGGTATGAATTTGTGACCTCTTCCTTAATTCATTTGAAATTTCTTCCAGAACTCTTCGACATTCATTTACGATATCGTCCATTGGGAGTGGTTCTTTTCCACCTGTTCTTTTTGCTGCAAACGCAGTATTGTTATCGATATCCCTTGGTCCGATATCTAACCTTAGCGGAACCCCTTTAATTTCCCAGTCGTAATATTTCTGACCTGGATGGATATCTCTAGAGTCTACTTTAACTCTGATACCAGATTTTCGGAGTACATTGGCAATTTCTTCTGATTTTGCTACCGTGTCAACTTCAGAGTTTTTTCTTATCATTGGACATATAACTACTTGAAATGGTGCGATTGCTGGTGGCATAATTAGTCCATCGTCATCACCATGCATTCCAACTATCGCCCCCAACAATCTTTCTGACATTCCATAAGTTGTTTGATGAACGTATTGTTGTTTAGCATCGATGTCCTCGTATTTTACGTCAAAAGCCTTAGCCCACTGATCTCTGTAGTGATGACACGATGCAACTTGTAGAGTCCTTCCATTTGGCATGATAGCATCAATGGCAATTGTGTACCAAGCTCCTGGAAATGTATCCCAAACAGGTCGTTTTGCTTTTATCACTGGAAGGCAAAGATCGTGCATCAAATTATCAACAATCTCTAAATCTTGTTGAATTTGTCTTGAGGCACATTCTTCATCTACATGAGCAGTATGCGCCTCGAAGAAGTGAATTTCTCTTACACGAATAAATGATCTTGTTTGTTTCGTTTCATATCTAAAAGTGTTTACCATTTGGTAAATTTTCATTGGTAAATCTTTGTGTGACCTTATCCATAATGGGAACATTGTGTACATCGCTGTCTCACTAGTTGGACGCAGGAACATTGGAATCTCTAATTCATTCTCTCCAGCATGTTTAACCCAGTACACTTCTTTCTTGAATCCGCCTTCCTCTACTTCAATACGCAAATCATCAGGATCTACTCCTTCCTCACGCGCTAGTTTTAGTTTAGCAACCAAAGCATTCTCCTTGTCTAGTAAATTTTCTGGTATAAGCAACGGAAAGTTGACCTCCTCATGGCCAGTTCTCTCCATCTCATGGTGAGTTAATTGATCAATCAATTTCATAGCTTTCCAGCCATATGGCCTCCAGACATCCATTCCTTTTATCGGATATCTCTTGTCAACTAACTCCGCAGCCTCGACAATGAATGGATACCATGAATTAAAATCCTCCCCTTTGGAGGGAATTCCTCTCTTCGCTTTCCCCTTTCCCATAATCTCAACTCAAGATTATTTTCTAACGATGCTGATAACAATAAAAAGTAAGCTCATGCCAATGGCTACATAATCTGGAATTCCTATTTCAGGAAATGGCATAGACCATCCCATTTCATTGGTTATGTCATGGATTCCTAGCCAATTCAGTCTTGTAGCTTCTGAAGTACACAAGTCTCCAGAACATTGCGAATTAAGGAAACCAAATGCACCAAATAGATTGCTTACAGAAACAATAAGGCCAAGGAAACCGAAGATTCCTAATTTTGAAATCGACTTCGTTTCTTCTACATCTTTTGGAATAGGCTCGAGTGTGGGCAATGAAGGCATTGGTTGTGGTATGGATGGACTAGCAGGAATAACTTCGATCATTGAGTTCGATGTTGGTGCTTCAACGCTTTCTTCTGCTGATGGTTCCGCCGCAGAACCTTTTGTCGGAGTAATTGGCTCTATGGTCAAGCCAAAAATTCTTTCAGCCAACGATGATAAAACAGGGTCTGACGCTATTTCTTCGTGGTCTAATTGACCGTCTAGTAGACGTTTTATTCTATCGTCATTGTCCAAAGTTAACCCCCCCTCGGTAATAATGGGAAGGATTCGTTTTTATGAAGAGTTCGCTTAAGCATTACCTGCTGCTTCGACCTCTGCCCAATCTTTCATGAATCCATCTAGTCCTTTGTCAGTTAATGGATGTGTTATTAGTTGCTTGAATATTTTAGTTGGCATTGTGGCTGTGTGTGCACCTAATTGCATGCATTGAAGAACATGGGTTGGATGTCTAATCGATGCAGCCAAGACTTTAGTATCAACGTCATAATTTGCCCAAGTTGTCATAATTTCTGCGATTAATGCCATTCCATCTGCTCCCGTATCATCAATACGTCCAATAAATGGTGAAACGTAAGTAGCCCCAGCTTTTGCTGCCATAAGTGCTTGTGATGCTGAGAAAATCAATGTTACGTTTGTGTCAATTCCTTCTTCAGTCAGTACTTTGGTTGCAGCCAATCCTTCCGGGGTACAAGGAATTTTGATAATTACATTTTCTGGTAACTCAGCTTTTAGGGCTCGGGCTTGTGTGAGCATTCCATCTGTATCCATAGCCGTAACTTCAGCAGATATTGGTCCATTACAAATCTCTGCTATTTCGGCTACAACGGTTTTGAAATCTCTTCCACTCTTCTTGATCAATGAAGGATTTGTGGTGACCCCATCAAGTATACCCCATGATGCTATTTCTCTAATTTCGTCTACATCTGCTGTGTCTAGGAAGAATTCCATATCTATTTCCAACCTTAGGGGGTGCTTCAACTCTTCCTCGCGATAACCGATTCTGCCGCAGAGACGATATGGTGTGATTTCAGACCCATCATTTCCAGCATTTCCTCTGAGGAAGCAGACTCACCAAATCTATCTTTGACTCCAATTCTCTCCATTGGGACAGGATGCGTTCCAACTACATGTTCAGCTATAGCCCCGCCTAATCCTCCTATTATCGAATGATCTTCTGCTGTTATTATTGCACCACATTTCTTCGCATATTCATCAACTAAATCAGTATCAAGGGGTTTGATAGTATGCATGTCTATTACTGCCACATCTATTCCCTTTGATTTCAAATCCAATGCAGCATCCATGGCTTCATGAACGAGTACTCCACAAGCAAATATCGCCGCATGATCTCCATCTTTCAAAACTACACCTTTTCCGATTTGTATTTCATTTTCTCTTCCGTCGTATAACACAGGAGTTTTATTTCTAGCAGTCCTCATGTATGATGGCTTACCTAAATCAGGTAATTGTTTGGTTAAAATCTTGGTTGATGTATCATCGCATGGGTGCATGACTACGACATTCGGCAAAGTCCTGTATATCGCTAAATCTTCTATAGATTGTGCGCTTGAACCGTCAGTTCCAGTGTGTGTACCTCCATGAGAGCCACAGAGGTGCACTGGCAGGTTTGGTCGAGCGACTCCGTTTCGCATTTGTTCAAATGCTCTCTCGGTAAAGATAGCGAAGGTACTTGCGAATGGAATGTATCCACTTGCAGCTAATCCTGCACCAACTAGTAGCATATTTTGTTCCCCTATGCCACAAGATACGGTTCTATCAGGATGTGCTTTCCTAAAGTGAAGTGATTTTGTAGACTTACCTAAGTCGGCCTCTAAAACCACTACTTTTGGGTTATCTGCCAGATCTAGCAAAGCCTCACCATATCCATCTCTGGTTGCAGCCATTCTACTCAAGCTTCCACCCCCAGTTCTCTAAGTGCAATATCAAGTTGCTCATCGTTAGGTGCTGCCCCATGGAATCCAGGGTTGTCTTCCATGAATGAAACACCCTTTCCTTTTACAGTATTAGCAATAACAACAGATGGCTTGTCGGTGATTGAATCCATCCATTCTATTGAAGAAACAATTTCTTCCATGTTGTGTCCATCAATTTCTTTCACTGCCCATCCAAACGAACGCCATTTTGCAGGAATGTCAAACATTCTCATTTGATTTTCACAAAAATCATCATTCTGTATTCGGTTACAATCTACGAAAAGTTTCAGATTATCTAATTCATGATGTGCTGATGCCATTGCGGCTTCCCATACGCTCCCTTCTTGAATTTCGCCATCTCCTACCATAACGAAGATGGTTCTCTCAGAACCTTCAAGTTTAGCTGCTACAGCACATCCCATTCCGAATGATAGACCCATTCCCAGACTTCCTGCTGAAAAATCTACGCCAGGACACCATTTCATATCGACATGGCCTTGACAAACCCCTCCTTTTACTCTGTATGATTTCAAATCATCTTTAGAAATAAAACCTGCTTCC
>PAMN02000032.1 GCA_002707335.2 Methanobacteriota archaeon
TGATTAAGGCAGCATGTACAATGATTATCAACAAGGTTGGAAACGCAATAAAATCTATTGTTGCATCAGCAGATCCTGAATATCAACCTGTTCTAAGAAATAACATTATTTTGTCCGGTGGAGGATCTTTAATCGATGGAATCGCAGATGCAGTAGCAAACGAAATTGCAGATATTGGTGATGTTACTGTTACATGTGTAGATGAACCTATCGATAAAGTAGCACTGGGTGCCCTTTCATTAGCGCAAGATATGCCTGATGAGCAATACACCGCTATCAATTAAGGGTTCCATAAACGCCCTCTAATACCCTTTCAGGAATGAAAGGTTGAAGAATGGTTAATGTTCGATGTGTCTCAATGACGCTTGGAACTTCATCCTCCGGAGGTATTGGACGCATCTCAGAAACGGGTGGCGACGAACGTGCTGCGCTCGAGGGAATGCTACGCGCATACCCTATTGAACAACTTGTAGAAGAGGTGTTAGTAGCTTGGCAAGAATTAGCTGACCGAAATGAAGATTTAGTCACTACAAAACAGAGGTTAAGAGTTCTAGAATTAGACCTAGCAGAAAGGAAAGATGATGTTGCACCTGAAGTTGCACAATTAAGGGCATCAGAGGCTCATTTAGAAGAAGCAAATGCTAGAATTATTCACCTTGAACGGATGTTGGAGGATTCGAAAGGAGAGTTGGCTGAAAGTATGTCAGGCGTATCCGCTGAAGAAAAAGCAAATTTGGAGAAAGAAGCATCTCAACTCAGAGACTTAACTACTCAACAGGATGAAGTTATTGCGGAAATGGAAGGAAGAATGTCTCAATTGGTTGAAGCTTTAGAAAGAGCGGCTGAAGCCGGGTTAACTAGTGTAACTGCTGATGAAGTTAGAGCAATGAAAGCAAAGGCTGATTCACTAACGGCTGATTTGGATGCTGAAAAGGCTGCAAATGATGCTTTAGAAGAGGAAAGACAGAGATTGAGAGATATCGCTGATAGGTTGCGAGGACTTTTAGATGCTAGAGATAAGCGTCTTGGAGAACTTGAAGAGCAAATCGAACGAGTAATGCAGGGGCCAAGATCTGTTTCTGCAGAACATGATTATTTGGTTGAGCAGATTGAAGAATTGAAGAGAAGATTACTCGAAAGAAATAGAGAATATGAATCTCTTAGAAGAAGGGAAAGAAGATTGCATAACGACGTTTTCGAGAGAGATGAAAGAATTCAACAAATGTCTCTCACAATATCGGACCTAGAAGCTGCATTAACTGATAGGACTTCTGAAATTCGTGAACTAGAAACTCAAAGAGATTCTGCAATGAATGAGTTGCATGGAGCCAAGAGGTCTGAAAGAACTAGAGAGGTTGTTGGTCAGGCGTTTGCTGACTCGTTATCTCTAGTTAGAAGTCATGATGAAAGAGAATTAAGAAAGGAGGTTTATGCTAACGCTCCGAATGTTGAGAGAACCATTTCAGCACCAGACTCTGAAGATATGAAGACTCTAGCCGAGGGCGGAAGTGTTGATTTGGATAAAGCGCTTGAAGTTATTGAGAAGGGTATGGATGTGGATACAAACAGGCCTGCTGCACCCGGTGGAAGTGGAGATCCTGTTCTCTACGAGGATGAAGACTGAGCACCGGTCACTACTTCTGAAATTCTAGAATGTAATTCTTGCATATCTGCTGCATCTTCTGTTAATGTTCCAGTTACAATCCAATTAGCTCCTGCTTCGGCAGCTATTCTCGCTTGTTCTTTTGAACGTATACCACCGCCGACAATTAAACAGAGTTCTTGAACCTCCCTTGCTGAACTTATACAACTAGGAGATACTTGTGTTTCTGCACCGCTACCTGCTTCTAAATATAGTGCCTTAAAGCCATACATTTGAGCAGTTAATGCGTAAGATTTGACTAATTCTGTATCGGTGCTATTCAATAAATCGGCTTCTCCAACTTCACCAACCTTTCCACCTGGGGAAAATACAAGATATCCTGTTGGTACTGCCTCAATTCCGAATTTGTATAAGTGGGGAGCACCTCTAAGTTGTTCCTCAATTAGAAATCTTCTAGATTGTGAATTCATTAACATCATGAAAGTTATTCCATCTGCTGCAGGAGATAGTGCGTGGGCACCACCAGGGAATAACAGGACTGGTATTTTCCATTTTGATTCATCTGAGATTGGATCTTGGCTGGAAGCAAATATTTGCAATTCTAAAGCTTCTTGGATTGATTTACATGTCTCGTGAACTATTTTATTAGGAGTATCTGTTGATCCTCCGATGAAAATCATCTTTGAACCAGCTTCTATTGCTGTGATAGCCCTTTGTGTAGCAATTTCTGCGGATTGTTTTCCAGGGTCAATAAGAGTTACATGTCTGCATCCTTCAGACCGATCCAAAATGTAATTCATCAATCCAAAATCAGGTAGCATGTTAAATTCCTCTTTGTAGGGATTGAATTGTTTTTGTGGCTAATTCTTTACCTTCCAATATAGATTCATCAGCCCATATCATTTCTGTTGAATTGGGATGTTCGCCAGAAATTAATTCTAACCAGCCCTGCGGTGCTTTGGGTAAATCACCTATTATCCAACATTCTATCAAACCATCTGAATGTTCGAAACAAAATTTATTTTCTTCAAATTTGTTTACTTTAAACTCATTCGGGAGATTTGTTTTTATCGTGATACCCCCATTCCATAAGACTAAATCTGTATCAACATTATTTGTTGATGGCCAACCAGGTGATGGTGATTTACCTCCTCTACAGTCGATAGAATCTTCAGGAGCTTCTGTTTTCAGAATTATAGTTCCACCCTTATCTAATACTGATTTTGCTAATTGTTTTTCAAGCCAATCTCTTCTCAATCCCCATCCATTATCATTTAATTTAGCATTACATTTAGTAATATATTCAGGATTTAGATTCTTTATTATTCCAGGGGACCTAACTGGATTACCAATTTCTTGACGTGTCTCGTAAATAGTCACTTCCAAGTTGTTTGATAATAATTCCATAGCGCAACTTAAACCACGTAATCCGCCGCCTGCTATTGAAATCAGTTTTTCACATCCACTATATCTATTGCGAATACAGGACAGGATGGAATACAATGATTGCATAAAGTGCAATCATCTTGAGTTACTACGGCCAATCTATCAATTAGATCTAAAGCATTTACAGGACAAAGTCCGATGCAAGCCCCACACCCATAGCAGAGTTTTTCATCGACCAAAAAAATCTGAGGTCTAACATCTGCCATGGCGGTTCCAGTGGCTACTCACACAAATCTGCTTCGCCGAATTACCTTTGGAAATATTAAAAATTTAGACTTTCCAATTTTGTGGACACACATAGTTATTCCAATTGAAATAAATAATTATTATTAGGATATTTTTTGAGTGTACGTAGAAATACCCCTATATTTCCATTGGAACTTATCATAGATAAAGGGTGACAGAAGTAAGTTGAATCGAAAAATAAAATGACGAAGTAAGCCCCATTCGTTATGTCCGCGTCTAGTTAATAATCATCATCATAATAAAATAAAATCTAACTCATTATATTTTCTTCCAGTGGAAACATAGGGGTGCGGTATATTCATTTTACAATACTATCTGGATGACAATATGGNGATGTACTCCCCAGGTAGAACTACTACATATCCAAATATTCCGCCNGAAAAAGGAATTAGGTATCATTATCTTGGCGGGGGAAATGAAGTAGGAAACGTTGGTTGTGTTTTCGAAGATTCTAAGGGAACTAAAATGCTCTTAGATTACGGACTTGCACCTACAGATCCACCAAAATATCCTAATGAGGCTCCACCAATCAAAAATGCAATAATTACACATTCACATATCGACCACTTAGGGATGGCACCTTGGTTATGTTCCAATTATAGAACGAAACTTCATGGAACTGAATTAACAGCTGAGATAAGTAGAATGATGTGGAATGACTGTTACAAAGTTAGTAGATTAGAAGGATATCCTTTAGCATGGGACAAAAGAGATATCGATGAAGCGGTTTCTTCTTGGAAGACCCATTCCTTTGACGAAGGTTGGGAAGACGAAGGATGGAAATTAAAATTGACAAGAGCAGGTCATATACCGGGAGCTGCTATGTTAAATGTTGAAACAGATTCTCACAAATTACTTTTCACTGGTGACTTTGACACTAGAGACTCTCCTTTAACAAAGGGAGCAAAACCAGAAAAATGTGATGTTTTATTTGTTGAGGGAACTTATGGTGGAAAAAATCATTTGGATAAACAGGAAACAATTCAAAAATTTATGAACAAAATTGTGGAAATTACTGATAAAGGTGGAACTGCGTTAATTCCAGCCTTTGCTAATGGCAGAACACAGGATGTAGTTATGACGTTACACCAATATTTACCAGAGTTGGATGTACATGTAGATGGTATGGGTAAGGCAGTAGCAAGATTGCAAATGGAACACCCTGAAGCATTAAGAGATCCTTCCAAATTATCAGATGCTTGGAAATGGTGCAAGAAAGTATCATCCAAATCAGATAAGAAAAAAGCGTTAGGCGCAGATTGTATTGTTTCAACATCTGGAATGCTTGATGGGGGTCCCTCAATTTGGTATCTAAATAGACTTAGAACAGATCCAAGAAATGCGGTAATTCTCACTGGATATCAAGCAAAAGGCTCTGGAGGAAGGATGTTAATAGATGAAAAACAAATACCAATTTGGGATAAAAGGACACCGATAGACTTGGACGTTCATCAATTTTCATTTTCTACTCACGCAGGACATTCAGAAATAGTTAATTTCGCAAAAGAATGTGAGGCTGAGACAGTTGTAATTTACCACTCAGATGCTAATGTTGCAAGACCTCCATTAGTCGCAGATTTGGAAGCGGCAGGGCACATAGTACATCAACCAATTAACGGTGAGTCAAAAATTATCAATTGAATTAATTATTGACTGATTTATCCGAAGTCGTTGAATACAGTGACATTAAGGAATGGACATGGCGTCTAAAACACCCCCAGGTAAACGTCGTAAGAAGAAAAGAAAGATTCGACTTTCATTAAGAAGCTCAAAAATCAAGAAAAAAGATTCGTATTCGGATTCTCTTGGATGGTCTACAGATGTTGGAAGAACACTAACAGATCCTGAAAAACCTAAACAACCAGACACAATTAAACACCAATGTAAAATGTGCGGTAGTATTATGAAAGTACCTAAACCAAAAAAATCTCGATATACAATCACATGTCCACACTGTGAACACCAAGAAGATTTCAATTGATTATGATCTATATTACCAACCGGTAATTTTAGTTGTAAGATGCTTTAACCAATTTCAATAAGAAGGTTTGATATTTTGGAAATCATGACAATATTAGCAATAATTTCTCTGTTTAGTATTGCTACTATTTTCAGTCCATTAGGTTTGGGTGGAGGTATATTATTCGTACCAATTCTACACTACATGCTTGGTTGGGATATACTTGAAGCTGTTCTCGGATCATTAACTCTGATATTCATGGTAGCTTCTGGTAGTAGCCTAGCCCATTCCAAATCAGGTCATGCAGATACTAAAGTAGCAAACTCTGCTAGAATAGTAGCAATTCCTATGGCTATCGTTGGAACACTAATGGCATCTTGGCTAATCGGTTTAGTAGGAGATATTGGAATCAAAATAATAGCAGCAATAGTGATAGCAGTAGTTTTTGTAAAAACAATATCAATTTACAGAAACCAAACTAAAATAGAATTGAAAGAATTCTCTCTCGAAGATAAAAAAATCCCATATCAAATAGGTGCAGCAACTGCGGGAACATTATCAGGAATTCTTGGTATTGGTGGGGGAGCAGTATTGGTAACAATAAACAGAGCAATATTGCAAATGGATTCTAAAAAAGCAGCGGGAACTAGTTTTCTAGTAAGTTCTACAATAGTACCAGTAGCATTGGTTAGCCACATAATCTACGATGGAATGGCGGGCGGACTAATTGATAGAATAGGATACTTACCTACCATTATAATCCCAACTCTAATCTTCGCCTGCTCTTATACTGGAGCGAAATATTCAATTAAATATGTATCAAAGGATTTGGTAACTATTGTATTTCTTATTGCTATTTCTTTGAGTTTGATTAGATACGTAATTGATTTTATTAGTTAATATTGAGGTGATTATTTGTCAGAAGTTCCATATTTTGTCCAACTCAACGAAGCCTTAGAGATCAGCCAAAAAAGGACAATCCCTGTCTCAATCAATGAAATTGATCTAGACTTCTGTCACAATATGATATTATCAGAGGACTTGGAATCAAAGGTTGACGATCCACCATTCGATAATTCTGCTATGGATGGATTTGCGATGAGATATAAAGATACAATTAATCCACCAAATACATTGGATATCATTGGAACAATACAGGCCGCAGGCCAAGAAGATAACATTGTAGTTGGAGAAAATCAAGCAGTAAGAATAATGACTGGTGCTCCAATGCCAAAAGGAGCAGATTCGATATTACAAATCGAAATGACTGAAGTAAATGGTGAAAAGGTAACATTGCAAAAAGAATCTATGAAAAATTTCATTCGATTCAAAGGTGAAAATTTAACAAAAGGGCAAGTAGCGATTTCAGCAGGAACGTTACTAACACCATCACAAATTGGAATGTGCGCAACTATGGGCTATGGTAAGTTGAAAGTGTACAAACCTCTGAAAATTGCTATTATCTCAACCGGCGATGAATTAATTCAACCCGGAGGGGAATTAGTAAGAGGACAGATATACGAATCAAACTCATTTGGAATTGCGGGTTTAGTAAAAAAATTAGGACATGACCCGGTTAGAATGCAATGTGTTGGCGACACTCTTGATGATCTTAGGTCAACACTTAATCAAGCATCTAAATCATGCGATTTAATCTTAACAAGTGGAGGAGTATCAATGGGTGAATGGGATCTTGTTAGAAAAATAATGGAACAAGAAGGAACTCTAGATTTTTGGCGGGTTAAACTTAGACCTGGCTCTCCACCCTTGTTTGGTCTATGGGGGGACACGCCCATCTTTGGATTACCAGGGAACCCCGTAAGCTCGCACGTCGTTTTCAGAATGATTGTAGCACCATGGATTAGAAATCTAACCGGCGCCACAGGTCCTGTTGAAAATAGAGCATTTGCTAGATTAGCAACGGTTGTTAAACCAACAAAGGATTGCTTAACCCTTCGTAGAGTATCGATCACTATGGGTGAAAACGAATTGATAGCAACTCAGAAAATACACCAAGGATCTGGAAATATTGCTAGTATGGCTCATAGTGAAGCATTAGTAATTTTACAACCAGGTGAAGAATACCCAATAGGGAAAATAGTGGAAATAATGTACCTTTGAGGTTTCTAAATGATAGCCAATACAGATAAGGAATTAATGGAAATATTAGTTGATATATTCCCTAATTCAAAAAAGAATACGTTAAGAAAAATGCTAACTGAAGGCCGTGTTGAAGTTGACGGGAAAGTCATACACAAAGCTAAACACATAGTTGTGTCTGGAAGCAAAGTGGTAATTTTAGAAAAACAAAAAGCAGTGGAATTTTCTGAAAAACCAAAGAAAAATAAGAAAAAATTGAAAATTAAAATTTTATTCGAAGACGAAGATATAATTGCGGTTAACAAACAAGCAGGCCTTCTTTCTATTTCGACAAACAAAATGGAACCAGATACCCTACATTCCAGAGTTATGGATTATCTTCAGGATGAAGACAAAAAAGCGTGGGCATATATCGTTCATCGACTTGATAGAGAAACATCCGGTGTAATGATTTTTGCTAAGGATAAACAATCAAAAGATTATCTTCAGGAACAATTTGCTGACAGGTCTGTACACCGAGTATACCACGCATTAGTCGAAGGTAAACCAGAGAACGACTCGGGAACAATAAGGGAATGGCTTCTGGAGGATAAATTCCTCAGAGTAAAGGCTGTGAATAAAAAACACCCTAATGCGAAGGAAGCAATCACACATTGGAGTATTGAAGATAGTGATGAATTTGCAAGCCTAATTTCATTAACAATTGAAACAGGAAGAAGACATCAAATTAGAGTTGGTTTAGCAAATATCGGATGCCCAGTAGTCGGCGATAATCAACACGGAGCAGAAGGAAACCCAATAGGAAGAATAGCATTACATGCATCTTCTTTAGAATTATTACACCCCGTTACTGACGATCCTATTAGATTTGAAGCACCGATTCCCTTTGGTCCACAACAATAAGCAAGGGCTCAAGAACTCTTGACTCGCGACCTTGTTTATGGGCAAACCTAAGGACGACTCTTGGATAGAGGTTCGTGGAGCCCGCACTCATAATTTAAGAGATGTAGATGTTAAATTACCCAGAGGAAAATTTGTAGTAATATCTGGTGTTTCTGGTTCAGGCAAATCCTCTCTTGCGTTTGATACACTCTATGCTGAAGGACAGAGACGTTACGTAGAAAGCCTATCTTCTTACGCCAGACAATTTATCGGGCAGATGAAAAAAGCTGATTGTGACAGTATAGAAGGACTATCTCCTGCGATTTCTATCGATCAAAAACAAGGCAGCCACAATCCAAGATCAACAGTAGCTACCGTCACTGAAATAATGGATTACCTAAGGTTAATGTGGGCTAGAATCGGGAAACCACATTGCCCTACTTGTGGAGTAGAAGTTGCAAGAAGAACCGTTCAAGAAATAGTTGACGATATTATCTGGCACATGGAAGGACATGCAGTTTCTGTTTGGAGTCCTGCGATAAGAAATAGAAAAGGCACTCACGCTGATTTATTTCGCCATCTAGTTGAGCAAGGGTGGACAGAAGGAAAAATAAATGGAAGAGAAGCATCATTTGAGGATGACCACAATTTAGACAAAAATTTACGTCATGATATCGATGTTAGAATCGATAGATTAAGATGCACAAGAGATAGAAGGCAACGACTTACAGAAGCTGTAGAATCATCTTTGAGAATCGGAGGTGGAACAGTTGCTATTGAGAGTATTAAAATTCCTGAAAAGGACTTTCCGCTTGAGGAGGGTTCAAAGTCACTGGGAACAAAACAAGGAGAAACAATGGCATGGTCTGAAGAATTTGCTTGTGCAGAACACGGTGCATTCATGCCAGAAATGAGCCCAAGAGTATTTTCTTTCAATTCACCATTAGGTGCTTGTCCAGCATGTCAAGGTCTGGGCGTTCAAAGGAGATTCAGCGAGGACCTACTAGTCGATAGACACGCAACAATCTCAGAAGGTTGCATCATACCTTGGAGACAATCAATGTCACCACATTGGTATAGAAAATTGATGGAACAAACTGCACAACACTACAGCATTCCAACAAATATCCCGTTCGGCGATTTGGATGATGATTCAAAAGACATTATTTTGAATGGTTCAGGTTCAACAATAATTAATTTTGAATTTATTTCAGAGACAGGCTCTCTGTATCAATATAACAAACCATGGGAAGGTGTCTATGGAAGGCTTCAGAAAACCTACACCGAGACAACCTCTGATAGAACAAGGTCTCGACTCATAGCGTGCATGAATGATGAGGATTGCCCATCTTGTAAAGGTGAGAAACTCAACGATGCGGCTAGAATGGTTACAGTAGGGGGTAAAAGACTCCCACAAATAGGAGCGGCTAGCGTTTTTGAAGCATTACAAATAATTCGTTCATTTAGAGGAGAAGGAAAATTTGCTGATGAATTGGACGATAGAAGCGCATTCATTGGAAAAGAAATCATCAAGGAAATTGAGAGTAGATTAGGATTTTTGAATGACGTCGGATTGGATTATTTAACACTGGATCGAAGAGCGAATACACTGTCCGGTGGAGAATCTCAAAGAATTCGTTTAGCCACTCAAATCGGCAGTCGTCTAACAGGTGTGATGTATGTTTTGGACGAACCATCAATAGGTCTCCACCAGAGGGATAATGAAAGATTGCTAGCAACCTTGAGAGAACTATCAGATTTAGGTAATACATTACTAGTTGTTGAGCATGATGAAGAAACTTTGAGGCAGGCCGATTGGCTGTGCGATCTTGGTCCAGGTGCTGGCGTTGAAGGTGGAGAAATTGTTGCAAACGGTCCACCTAAGGATGTAATGAAAGCAAAAGAATCAATCACGGGCGCTTATCTTTCAGGTAAAAAATCAATACCAACTCCAACAAAAAGAGTCAAACCACAGAAAGGGTTCTTGGAAATTAAAGGTGCTAGACAAAACAATCTAAATGACATAAATGCCAAAATTCCTCTCGGCTGCTTGACAGCAATAACTGGAGTATCCGGGTCAGGTAAATCATCCCTGATTTCGGGAATATTAGCTCCAGCATTGCAACGTACAATCAACCGAACCGATGCTCAACCAGGAGTTCATGACAAAATTGAGGGTATAGAAAACGTAGACAAAGTAATCGTAATCGACCAATCTCCAATTGGAAGAACTCCTCGGTCAAATCCGGCCACATATACCAAAGCGTTCGATGAGATAAGAAAACTATTTTCTGAAACTAAATTATCCAAAGAGAGAGGATACAAACCAGGACACTTTTCATTCAATGTCAAAGGTGGAAGATGTGAAGCTTGTA
>PAMN02000050.1 GCA_002707335.2 Methanobacteriota archaeon
AATACAGATGGAATAAATGGGGTTCCAGTAGGAATCTGGAGTGTACTAGAAGATTCGCGCACTACCAATAGTGAATTAGATCAGTTATTGAATAATTTAGATGCGGATGAATCATCATTCGATAATCTAAAACAGTGGTTGTTGACAGAAGACGGCAGAAATGTGTCCAGTAGTAACTTAAATTCAGATGCTACTCAAACGGTAATCTCATTCCAAGCAGCAACATTGGATTGGCAGGATGCTGTTGATTTTGAGTCTGAATTAAGTTCCAGATTATCTGAAGTTTCAGAGATTAGTGACAACAATTTCGAAGCAAAAATTTCAGGAAGGTCTCTGATACTAGCTCAAGTGACTGCAGATGTTGCAGACTCAGCAGTTATATCAACCGCAACTGTAGCAGGCGTAATTTTGTTCATGTTAGTTGCAATTAATTCGGTCAGGCAACAAGATTTGATAGCAGGAGCAGCACGAGGATTTGTAACATGGATTCCTTTGATGGTGATTGTTATTTGGGTCTATGGGATTATGGGGTTAACCGGATATCAACTAAATTCACAAACGGTGACAATAGGAGCATTGACACTAGGTTTAGGTGTAGATTATGCCGTTCACCTAACGACTCGACTAGAAGAGGAAGTAGAACATAATCCAACTGGGACTCCTGAAGATTGGGTTACAAAGTCAAGTGCAACCACCGGAAGAGCAATGTTTGGAGCAGCAATTACTACTGCAGGTGGCTTTTCAGTACTTAATTTCTCATCATTGGTTCCATTACAATTATTTGGACAGGTATTTGTCGTAGCAATTGTATTAGCCTTATTATCAAGCATTCTCCTACTGCCGCCATTGTATTCTAAATTCTTAGAATTGGATGCTCTAAAATACATCGAAGACGTTGAGATGGTATCTGAATCTGAGTGATTAGACCGCTCTTTCTTCTAGTAGTTCAAGTGGAATAATTTCTAGTGCCTTCTCATTGGTTGCTTCTAGATCTACTGGGCAGGCTACGCCGTTGTTAAGGGCGTCTAGCCAGGTTCTTGCACATACACACCAAGAATCCCCCGGTTTTAGCCCTGGAAAATTAAAATGCGGTGCAGGAGTAATCAAGTCGTTACCCCTCATTCTTGCAAAATTCAGGAATTCTTCGTTAACTATGCAACATACTGTATGAGAACCCCTATCGTGCTCATCAGTATTACAGTGACCATCTCTATACCATCCAGTCATTGGCTTACAAGAGCATTCACCAATGTCTTGTCCAAGTACATTTTTTTGCATCGACATGGATATGCGTAAGGAAATTCCTACTTCAAATTGTGTGTGATTTCAATGTTTGATTATTCCTCAGAATCTTCCACATTTGCCTCAATTTCTTCATACACTTTTTCTTGGGTAGTGAGGTTAATTTCTCCTTTGTTATTTCTTAAAATTAGAATTCCACCAAATACTAAACCCGATAAACCCAAGACCCAGAAAGATACTGTTACCCAATCAATCCAGTGGTCAAAGTTCGAGAAGTACATGAGTGAGTCTTGATTTGTTACAATGTTTGAAACAAGTGCTTCAGCAGTTTCATCATCCAGTTCTGCTGATGTCTCAATCATGAAAACTTCTTGCATATCTTCTAATGTAGGAGGTTCTTGTTGTTCTGTAGTGTTTCGTGTATCAAGGTAGAATACAGATTGTGATTCTCCGCCGATTATGACTTTGCTAATTGACTCTGCTTTGATCGAAACTTCGCTTCCAAAGTAAACTGGTAGCGCTCCAGGTATTGCGTCAATCAGACCTCCATCGTTGATTAATTTGGCTTGTATAGGCCTACTCAATGGGTCCATACTGGCTTCGCAAACATCTACTGGAACTCCTTTGAGTTTCCCAGATGAATCACAATTTAAAGGCACTATGCCGTATCCTGAAAGGTCGACAAGGTCGCCATTACCTGTTACGAAACTACCAACAGTATCTCCCCTTAATTCGGCAGTGATTAATCCGTAGGTAGCATCTTGTTTTTCAGGCGTGCGCCAACTGATGTAGTCGCTATCTCCTACTTTTACAGTCTCGCCTCTCTTGCAAATATCCGATTCTCCAGTGCACACCGTAACGAAAGGAGGGTCTCCTGTGGAAATTCCTCCTTCTACATACTCTGCAGAGCCGTAAAACGTTTCATTTGCTTCTAAACTAGTCCAACCTGCTGTCATGTTGGATGAATCGCCTGTTGCTAAGTAGGCATTGACGGGATCATGCCATCCCAGAATCCAGTTGTTCATTGGTTGAGTAAGATATTTTGAAGTGCCAAAACTATCCTTTAGGAAATCAGGCATAAAATTCTTGAAAATAATTTCCATCATCAATAATCTAGCAGCCGCTGCTGCATTTTCATCGATTTGGTAGATATCTGCTACAGTTTGGTTATTCCATTCTGTAGCTTCTTGCAATATTCCAGTGCTCAAATCTACTGGTAGGCTCTTACCACTTAATTCTCCATATAGGAACATATTTGATCCATTGGCGGTTGTCAAGCCATTTGGACCATATAATATTCTTGCACTTTCTTCTTGAGTAAGGTTGACTACTGGGGCATCAGGGAACCCTAAGTCTCCGGATCCCCACATTCCATTTATGTTAAGTGAATGTTCCATGTATGAGTCATCGATTGGATTGATAGATCCAAATGTTTGGTTCACAAATTGAGATGCAGTAATATTTCCTTCACCATTGACGAAAATTAACGGAAGAGCAAATTCATTTGATACCCAACTAGAGCAATATTGTTTGATGGCCTCATGTTGATTAGAGTTGAGTCCATATGTTTGCATAGCCTCGTCTTTTGACATTTCTAAATAAGCATCAATCCCAAATGAGGTTCCTGATTCACTTTCTGCAATTATTCCTAGTGGGTCATCTGTTCCATTTCCGAGGAATAATATATCTCGAGCGACTTCGTTAGAAATTTGTATCCCAAGTAATCTATCCATTCTAGTTGATAGATTGACTATATCTTCGGATTCATTTGTCACATAATCATCGTCTAATGCTCCATAGTCCAGCATCAAAGCACCTATGCCACCAAACAATGTCCAATCTCTAGCTAATGTGATTTCAAGGTCTGTTGGATGCTCGAAATTCCATAGTTTTGCTCTTTCCAGTGTTACAGAGTTTTCTGGGTCTGCATTAATCTCTTCTAATGTTTCAGGTTCTCCCATTGCGGCGTATACTAATGGTCCCATGTAATTGGTGAATGCAATATTTTCTCCACCCGGTCCAACTGCATCATAAAACATGAATTCTATGTCGATATCTGGCACAAAGGATGAAGATTCGTTATCCTCTATTCCATTTTGGTTAATATCGCCTAATAGTGTTTCATTTCCTTCAATAATGCCATTCCCGTCTAAATCCCCATACAGAGTTCCGGTTTCAGGGTCACGCCATTCTTCATCGTATTCGATTACTCCATCTCCGTCATCGTTCCAATTACCCGAAATCCACTGAGGGTCGACACCTCCTGAACTAAGGTAGGTTTGGGTTTCATCATCAAGGAAAGCCTCACCATATGCCTCGTCAAAAGCACTGAAAACCCCATCCAGGAAATAGGATTCTGCACTGTTGTGCAATAGTGTGTCAACTATGTATATTTCACCAGGTCCTTCCACTGTGCTAAGAATGGCCATATGCTCATCTTTGATTTCATCAGCAACACCATGTGCTGCTGATACTTGTTGGAAATAAATGTCAATAACACCTTTTGCGAAACCGGATTTTGTGATCTCCATTATTTGATTCATAGCTGTACCAGTCGCACCAATGACTTGTGGATTAAATGCAATATTCAATTGGCTAACATTTGTATCACAAGGAACAAAAGTCTCATCTGAGCAAGCATATGATGTGATTTGACTGTATGTCAATAGCCCATTTTTCAAGTCATAACTTTCAACGGTTCTCTTGAGAGTTACATCGTATTTCACAGGACCTATTTTCTCATAAATAGGTTCAGTCCCGTTATTTTCAACATCATCAACATTCAATATTGACCAGGCGTAAAAGTCACGTGAACTGGTTGATACCGCCCAGTCCTCGTTAACATCAATGCATAGAACATCATTACATATGTCGTCCTTGGCTTTTGTCTCAACAGCTTCTTTCACAACATCAGGTACTGCGCCAGTAGCCATTGGACCTAATACTGCTAGGTTTAGGATTACCAATACGAAGCCGACACCGAGGGCACTCATGTTCAATGGCTTTAGATTCATGGCCATGGTGCTAAGTGCTTAGAATTGAACCTTGCGCACAAAATGACACAATATTATCACTCTGTACCCGAAATACTCCCATCGGGTTGTAATTTATACAATCGAACAGTACTAGTTGCTCCGCTCATAGCCTGAGGTGACCCAGATATGGCGACAATTCTATCCCCTGATTTTATTGAACCATCCTCCGCGAGTAATTTGATCGCATTTTGCATTGTCTTTGAACCTCTCTCATGTTCTTCAACTATTACAGATTGAACTCCTGGTAACAAATTCATTCTCCGCGCGGCTCTTTTTCTATCTGTCACAGCAGTTACAATAACATCTGGCCGATATCCTGCTACTAATCTTGGAGCATTTCCATGTTGTGTTGCCACTAGTATGTGCTTTGCACCAGACATTCTCGCCAATTCGACACCAGAATGAGCAACTGCTCTGGTTGACCTAAATTTTGAGAGTGCACCGGGAGTTCCTCCTGATGAAACCAGTCCTATCTCTGTAGCATTTGCAATTTTCACCATAGTTTCAACTGCTGCAATAGGGTGTTCGCCTGAAGCGGTTTCTCCTGATAGCATTACAGCAGTTCCACCATGGCGGATAGCAGTCGAAACATCACTAACTTCTGCCCGAGTAGGCCTTGGATTCAGTGTCATAGATTCCAGCATTTGTGTTGCTACAATCACAACCATGCCTCTCATCAATCCTGCATCGATGATTCTTTGTTGTGCAAGAGGAACTTGTTCTAGGGGTATCTCTACTCCTAAATCACCACGCGCCACCATTACGGCATCTGCAGCGTCTAGAATGGGGTGTAAATTTTCAAGGGCCGCAGGGTGCTCAATTTTCGCGATAACAGGAGTGTGTAACCCAGCCGCTTTGATAGCATCTTTCGCTGGACGAAGGTCTTCAGCGCTTCTTACGTATGATACAGCAATCCAATCTGCGCCCGATTTGAGTGCATGATCTAATGCGAGTTTGTCTTTTTCACCTATCGCCGGCAAATCAATTGTAGTTCCTGGTAAATTGATTCCCTTTCTACTGGTTACAGGTCCTCCATCCTCGACAATGCAGTCTACATACGTGCCACGTTCTCCACCGGTTTCTTTTACAGACATTCTGATAAGGCCGTCAGCTAACAAAACCGAATCGCCAGTTTTTAGATCGGAAGACAAACCATCATACTCGACTGGTATTTCTTCCCCGATGTGTTCCTTTTTTCCGCACAATAATCTGACAACATCGCCATTATTTAGCAGTTTAACGCCAGGAAATTCTCCTAAACGTAGTTTGGGTCCAGGTAAATCTGCTAGTATACACGTAGTTCGATTTCCATCCTCAAGAGAACGAATTCTTTCGTACAGTTCAGTTTTTTGTTCGGGTTCACCGTGTGAATAGTTTAGGCGAAAAACATCAGCACCTGCATCAAATACTGATTTTAGAGTGCTTGGTTCCCAAGATGCGGGTCCGAGAGTTGCCACGATTCTGGTTCTTCTCATGATTGAGTGTAGCGGCTTCAAGTCCTAAAGGACTCCCTATAGATTTTCAATAATCAACGGATTCCAGTTCCATAAGCAACGAATTCTAGAGTCCCCATCTTGTTTTGTTGTTTACCCTTGACTTTATTCATCACCATCGAGGTTTCTACTCTGACATTGATTACTTCATTCCAGCCTTCGCCCAATGCTTGTTCCCGTAATCTTTGCATCACTTCGTTTCGACCGTATGCTAGAATTTTGTCAAAAGATTGAATTTGGCCTCCAAAAATGGACTTAATCCCTCCAAGAAATAACTGCCACCAAGATGGTCCAACACTAATATTTGCCATTACTAGACCTGTTTGGGATATTTTTTGCAAATTTATCGGAGTTGAAAGTGTGTGAATATTGTCTCCTCCCAATGTTTCTGAGACTCTTTTCTCACGGATTAGTAATTTTTTGAACATTCTAGATTGATGGAATCCTCCAAAGAGCATAGAATAGAAGAATGCTAGAGGAAAGAACAATGCAAAGACTATCAATAGCGCTATCAAAGATAGAACTATCAAACCTCCAACGCCTGATCCTTCGAACATAGAATCACCCTTCGGCTGTAACTACTACTGCTGTACCATATGCGAACAATTCAGCGGCTCCGCCAGCTACGCTGCTGGTTGCAAATCTGATATTTACTACTGCGTTTGCACCGCGCTGTGCAGCATCCATCATCATTCTTCCAAGGGCTTCAGTTCGGGCTTCCATAAGCAATTCTGTGTATGCTGTAAGTTCTCCACCCACGATATTTTTCAACCCTGCTAAGATGTCTTTTCCAATGTGTTTTGCTCTAACGGTGGAACCTGTGGCGACACCTAGCGACTTTGTTATAGTGAAACCTGGGATGGTCTCAGTGTTGGACGTCATTATCTCCATGGGTACTGGTTTCGTTTGAAGGTGTATGAACCTTTAGATGAAATGCGCTTTCTGGTAAGTTGTTTAACGAATGATACATATTATGTAAAACAATGGCAAGAGCGATAAAGAAAATTCCACACATTGGTGAAGTGAATATTCCGATTCGTGCAACCCATGAATAATCGGCTCCGCCAGGCATACTTTCCATGTAAGTTTCAACAATCCCTGATGAAATGTAAGACACCCACACATCTCCCAGTATTTTCGTCGCTCCGAAGGCTATACCTATTTGCATCATTTTTTCGTGTTGCGTCCAGAACATCATTATGGCTGGAACACCAATTATGACTGTCAAGAAAGCAAAAATCTGGGACAATTCAGTTACATTAGACTCCTCTAGTTCGTCCATCATTTCGACATAATTCTGATACTCATTCCATTCCCTCAAAGAGTTGTTATACTTTCTTTGTTCATCATCGGTTCCATTTTCGGGAAATGATCCAGGGTCTGTTGGCTCATTTCCAAAGGAGTAATGATTAATTCCATTTATTCCGAAAATCTCTAGATAGAATAAATTAACAACAGAACCTAATACAACAAAGCCAAGAAATATTGCAAAGCATCTTGCCCACCATGGGCTATGTTTGTTGATTGAATTAATATCCATGGCCATCACAAAATTGGCTGGTTCCTTAACCATTCTAAATCTGAAATGTATAATTGTCTGATGTCGTCTAATCCAAGAACTAACATTGCAAGTCTTTCCAAACCCATGCCCCACGCACAAACTGGATCTTTAATTCCAAGAGGCTCGGTTACTTCTGGCCTAAATATTCCTGCTCCTCCGAGTTCTAGCCATTTCCCCCTCCATTTCACTTCAACTTCTAGTGATGGCTCGGTGTAAGGAAAATATGCAGGCCTGACCCTGACCTCAGGATATCCCATTTTTTGATAGAATGTCTTTAGCGTTGTAACCAACATTCCTAAATTTGCCCCAGGTTCCATTATGATTCCTTCGATTTGATGGAATTCAGGTAAATGTGTTCTGTCAATACTCTCTTTTCTGAATACCCTATCTATGGCGAAAACCCGACAAGGCTCTGTTGGATTTTCAGCCAGATATTGGATTGTGTTTACAGTAGTATGAGTTCTTAAAAGGCCTTTTTGAGATATTTCTTCGCTAAATTCACCGCCCCAACCTGTAGATTCGGTATCCCCTCCATGCTCGTGAATATTTTTCCAATTATTCAACAAACTCGGATCGAGATTGATTTCTTTGGGCTCATCGAGATAAAAAGTGTCTTGCATCTCACGAGCAGGATGGTCTTGTGGAATGAAAAGCGCATCCATGTTCCAGCCGGCGGTTTGAACATAATCATCTACTATTTCTGAGAATCCCATCTCCAAGAAAATCGATCTTATTCTCTCTATTAGTGATTGCATTGGATGACTTTTTCCTGAACGTGGCATAGATGCTTCTAGCGATACATCATATGGCCTAAATTCAGCGTTTTTCCATGAATCTCCTTGGAGTAATTCTGGTGTAATTTCGGCAATCTGAATTACTTCTTTTAGGTCGTCTGATGAAATAGCCATTCCTTTTGGGGTTATTTTCCATGTTCTGGTAACAGCCTCAACAATTTCTATGAGATTTTTTCTGCCTTTGAAGTGTTCAATTAGAGGACTTTCAATAGAAGGAGACATAATAAAATCAGTTCTTTCAGCGATTTTTTTAGTTACAAGTTCTGCATTATCGCATGAGAATTTGCCGCCTTCGATATTAACCCCTAATCCTTTCAGCAGACCTATACCTGGCCCCGCTTCATGCCGCTCAAAATTTGAAGATATGTCATTCATTGTGACATTTTGATTCTTTTTGATGTAATTCCAAAGTCTTGCTTCCAGTAATCCATTGACAGCAGCACTTTCACCTTCACTTCCTAAAATTACATCCAATTTACTGGATTCATTCATTTTGACCAAGCCATGATTGGCTAATCCATGACCTGCTGATACTGCAATCGCTTGGTCATCCCAATTACAGGATTCAAGGACTTCTTGCAAAGTCCAGTTAGAATCTCTACTCTGTAGAGCGCGAAGCATCCTCCTCTCAGGGTTTGTCAACTCCGCCATGAATGTTGCTACATGAAAGGGGTTTTGAATACCTTGGCATAATCATTTAATTTTTTTTAATTTATTGATGTCATCCCATCTGACCATAGTCAAAAAGAAATGTACTGAGTCCCAGTTTGTTTGGAGCCAACGGAGGGACTCGAACCCCCGACCGTCGGATTACAAATCCGAAGCACTACCAGCTATGCTACGTTGGCGCAAACAAGCCGAGGCATGTTCTATTCATGAATGCAACGGCAAGACAATATTAGATAACCTATTCCGCAAACTATGGCAGAACGGCTACTAATCAACAAATCGGGTTCTGTCAAAAAAGGCAGTGACACCATATTTGCATGGTGGGCAAGATATCAAGAAGCAGTCAGTCAAGGTAGAAATGCAGTAAACGGCACTATCGGAGCACTACTAGAAGATGATGGTAACTTGGCAATCAATAAAATCGTTGATAGTGAAATTCGTAAAGCCCCTGAAAATGATATAGCATCTTATGCACCTCTTTCAGGTTTGCCTGATTTTTTGGATTTGGCAAAATCATTAGCCTTGGGTGAAATTAGGGACGAACTTCTGGATTTAGGTTTTAGTATTGGTGCTACTGCAAGTCCTGGAGGTAGTGGAGCATTATACTTGGCGGCAAATAATTTCCTTGAACCTGGGCAAGATGTATTATTACGGGACAGGCACTGGAAGCCATACTCTGGATTTATTCAAAACAATGGACTTGGTTTTGTTACATGGCCATTACTTCCTCAAAATAAATCAGAAGGCTTGGAATATTTCGATAAGGCTGGGTTTGAATTAATGTTACAGCAATTATGCAATAATCAATCAAAAGTTATGACCTGGATAAATGATCCAGCCCACAACCCAACTGGGCTTTCAATGACATCAGGTGACAGATATCAATGTTTGAATTCATTTGTTGAATCCGCTGTAAATAATGCAGATGTAGGACATACTTTACTCATAGACTCAGCATACTCCCTCTATGCTGATGAACCATTTGGTTGGGCAGAAACCATTCTTGAGAGTTTGAAATCAGGCTTATTTTGGCCAGAAAATCTACTAATTTGTTTTGCAATTTCACTCTCGAAGTCACACACAATCTATGGTCTAAGGACAGGGGCTTTAGTCAGTCTGCATCCTGATGAAGATTTGATTGAAAGAATAAACTCTGTAATGGGCGTAACAGCAAGACAGACTTGGAGTGCGACATCTAGGTTGGGGCAATATAGCGCATGTGCGGTTCACAATTCAGAAGACTTAGGTAAAAAGTGGTCAAAAGAAAGAGATAGATTGTCTGGATTGTTGTATTCTCGCAGAAAAAAATTCATATCCGAATGCAAATCACTAGGCATCCCTGTAAATCCGACAATGGACGGATTTTTCGCATGGTTGGAACACGATGAGCCAGAAAAAATAGCTGAAAAGTGCACTGATAAAGACGTGTATTTAGTTCCTCTACAGGGTGGAATAAGAATTGGCCTCTGTGCAATCCCAGAAGAACAAATATCTCGAGTTGCAGAGGCTTTGGCTTATGCTTTAGGTTGATAATATGAAGAACCGTAGAGAGAATTTTCTAATTTCTGGAATTGTATTAATCGTTCTAGGTGCTTTATTCTCACTCGGTGTTAATATTGCAATGGGTGGAGTAATGGGAATAAGTGGTATCCTTTGTTTTGTTATAGGTATGTCTGTTCCAAGTGAAATGGAAATGAGTCCCGAAGCGATTGCAAATTGGCAACCTTCTATGGAAAGGTTGCCTGATGCCGGGCGTTTTATGTATCGTGTTGATGTTACTCTAGACGAACCCATCAAATCGACAATTCTTTGTGGCCCCTGTGGGGAAATTACGACCCATGATGGCGGGAAACCCCCTAAGTTCACGTGCCCCTCTTGTGGTAGGTTGCTGTGGAAAGATGAAGAAGAATGATTGGGTTAGTCAAAACTATCATGACATAATTAGAATTCGGAGTAAACATGCCTGCTACAATATTGGATGGAAAAGCGTGTGCGGCAGACCTTGAACAACGCTTGATTTCCGAGATTTCTTCAATGAATTTAATCCCTCATCTTGCTGTTATTATAGTTGGAGATGACCCCGCGTCCCATGTTTATGTCAGAAACAAGATAAAATCTTGTGAAAGATTGGGAATAAAATCAACCCATATTGAATTGTCATCCGAGGTAGGACAAGATGAATTACAATCTAAAATTATTGAAATGAATAATGATGATTCAATTCATGGGATTTTGATTCAATCACCTTTGCCTTCTCATTTGAATGAGGAAGCACTAACTGATTTGATCGACCCAAGAAAAGATGTCGACGGATTTCATCCCAGCAATCTTGGCCGTATAGTACAAGGTCGAAAGAATGGAATGGTTCCATGCACTCCTGCTGGAGTAATGGAAATGTTGTCATGGGCAAACGTGGATTTAACCGGTAAAAGAGCTGTAGTTATTGGTCGCTCATTCAACGTAGGAATGCCTCAAGCATTGTTGCTCTCTGCCAAAGGAGCAGACGCAACTGTTACGGTTATACATTCTAGAACCAAAGATGCAAAATCTATCTGTCAAGAAGCAGATATTGTAGTGGCAGCAGTCGGATCTCCTGAAATGGTAAAAAAAGATTGGATAAAAGCGGGTGCAGTAGTCATTGACGTTGGAATAAATAGGGTAGATGATGATTCTAGAGAAAGAGGATGGCGACTAGCAGGTGATGTAGACCCGGATGTTTCAGAAGTAGCGTCCATGCTGTCGCCTGTGCCCGGAGGTGTTGGTCCAATGACTGTTGCTATGCTGATGTCCAATACCGTCGAAGCCGCAAAAAGCCAACATTGATAATTCGCTACCTTGGACAGTAAGCATGGACCCGAGACACCCAATCGTAGGTTTCATTGCAAATACAATTGCACTGCTATCCATAATCGCATTACTGTTCTCATTACTGTTGCCTATTATTACACCAAAGGGATGGAATATGATTGAAAATATTCTCGTTGGTAGCATTGTTCTATCTTTTGCCGTTTCATATTGGGCAAAGAGAGAACGTGAAGTGCTTGTAGTTCATGCTCACGGAGGCTCTGAATCACAATATATGCAATTAGAAGATCTGCCTACTATGGTCTCAGGCAACAACCAAGCTGATTTTGTAAATACGAATACAGCAGCAGTAATCAGTTCTATTGTAGGGCAACAAACTACACAATCAAAAACCCAAGTCGATGGTGCAATTGGAGTATTGTCTTCGGGGGAGATTGGCAAATCTTCTGCTGCAGCAGTAGAAATCAATCAAGTGCAACACACCAAAGTAAACCTTCAACAATCTAGTGTGGAATTACCAGCTCAATCATTTGAATCTGTACCGTTGCCGGTGTCAGCATCGCAACCAGTCGAGCAAGGAGTCGCTACAATGATCGACCTAGATGATTTATTGGGAGAAAACAATAGCCAAAAAACTCAGATTGATTTACCTGAATTACCCGAATTCTAATGTTGGTTGCAATGTGGACACAACAGGTTGATTTGCATAGTCACTCTTACTACAGTGATGGAATACACTCCCCACAAGAGATGGCCAAGAGGGCGTCTGATTCAGGGGTTAAAGTTTGGTCATTGACCGACCACGATACAAGCAAAGGCTGGGAAGAGGCGCAAGAAGCATGCGGGAGTTTGGGTTTGAGATTTATTCCAGGTGTTGAGATTACATGCGAGGTAGAAATGAATAGTGAAACTCACAATCCTCAATCATGGCATCTTCTTGCTTATTTTCCAGACGGTGCAACAGATGATTTCAGAACATGGTTAGATGGATTGAAAGATGCTAGAGTTCCACGGATGAAAAATATGATTGCAGCACTTAATGAATCAGGATATGAAATATCATTTGAGGAAGTAGATGAATTATCCACCGGTGCAATAGGTCGGCCACATCTTGCAAGAGCATTAGTTGCAAGAGGATATGTCGAAACAAAACAAGAGGCTTTTGACCAGTTGATTGGTGACCATTGTGAGGCTTTTAGAGAAAGGCCATTGCCAACAATTACTCAAGCCGTTGAACAAGTAAAGGCAGCAGGTGGAATTACATCCCTAGCTCATGCCAAATACTACGGAATTCCCACAAATGAGTTGATTGAAAGATTGAAAACCCTCGGTGTAGATTGCATCGAAGCATTCCATTCTTCTCATCCAGATTCCTACAAGTTAGATTTGATGAGCCAAGGAATGCCAATAACGGTGGGGGGCGATTCTCACGGAACCGAAAATCGACCTAGTCCGGGCAATGTTGTCGTTCCAATGAAACATCTTCACCCTAGTTTTTGTCCGTGAGCGTGACCCAAATTATTGCTGCTTCGAAAAGAAGTATAATCGGTACTGCTACCAAAAACAAGGATAATGGATCGGGTGGCGAAAACGCTGCGCCAAGAACGAATGTCGTGAACCATATGTGTCTCCTGTAAAGAACTAATTCGTCTTTACTGATTGCCCCACTATTGATTGAAAGAAGTGTAAATAATGGAGCTTGAAAGCCAATTACACAGGCAAAACATAAGCCTCCAATGAATCCAATAAAAGATGACAATCGCCAATCAGTAGACAATCCGGCTGCTTGCGCATCTGATGCTAGATAATCCAACAGCATTGGAGTTAGTAGATACCAAGAATATGCTAATCCGCAAATCATTAGGAAAATGCCACCAAGTGCGTATTTTGTTACTGCTACTGAAGGGTTAGGTATATTCTTAACCAATTCAGTCTTTACTGCTCCATCCAATAATAACCAAAAAACAGCAAAAATAAATCCAAGCCATGCTCCAACTCTCACTTGTAGCATTATGAATTCAACAGGTGTTAGAATAATTATGTTAACATCATCTGGTACTAAACCAGCATCTAGTAGCCAATCAACTAGGCTGTGAGAAAGTGGGATTCCAATTGTTAATCCGATAAGAAACAATATTGCTATTGATTTTGCTCTGCTTCTTATGTGTGAAGATATTTGCCTGAATAGATTCCTATATTCAGGGTTAATGACTAAGCCATCATCCATTCATTCTTCCTCCCACAAATGGGACGGTGTAGAATCTATGAATGAACGACCTGCCTGTTTCAATCGTTTCAAACGATGAATTACGAAACCAGTCATCCACATTGATGGAAGTGACAGGGCGATTGCTTTCCACATTTCGTCATCACCATAGTCGTTTATTATTCTAAGCTCGATAACATCATCCAATTCAGTTGCATTGTTGTGTAAAATTACTAAATGCCATAATTTAGGATCATCAATTGTAACATTAGTTGTAGATTGAGGCGCAACGGAATAAATGGTTTGATTCTTTTCAATTTCTTGCCAATTTATGACTCCATTATCCATGGCGTAGACCGAATCTTCAACCCATAAAATCACAAACTGAAGAGTCAGAGTCTCGTCTAAATTGGATATTGATGTGGTAACCTCTTCACCGTGCCCAAGAGGTGTTAGGATTTCATACGTTGAGTCGCCTCCACCCAATCGCATTGAAACTCTTTCATCGATATTGTTCTCTTGATAAGAAACAGCAGATAGAACTAGGAACAAAATAATCAGTGTTGCAGCGCCTTCCCAAAAAGTATGGTTGACAACCTTCTTTTTGGTTACACCCTCAAACATTTTTCCGTGATCGTTACGCATTCGCGGTTGCAAGTGGTGAATGAATAAGGCACCGATTGCTCCGACTAGCATTCCTAATGGGATGTCTACCAGCCAGTGAATTCCAAGATATGCGATAGTAAACACGAATAGGATCGTATTGATTACGATAAATAAGTGGTAATACCAGTGGTCCCACTCCTTCATTTTGATATTCTTTTCTTTACAATGAAGCCAATTAAGCAGAATTATTCCAAATGGAATTGCTACGTGTAAAGACGGCACAGCATTATCAAGCGGGTCATGGGTTGCATAGAATACAGTATACCACCCATCATGGTAGAGCAACGCTTTCATTCCTGGTATCCAAGAAGAGGTTACTTCTACATTCAAGAATAGATAGTAAGGTACAGCTAGAGCGTAGATTAGCAAATAATTCAACGTCACCTTATCTGTCATGTCTCTTTCACCAACATAAGCAAAATACACTGTAGTGATGTATATCAAAAATAAGTAAATGAACAGGTAATGAAAGTTAAGGAATTCTGTGAGATACTGATTTTCAAACGTTTGTTGAACCCAAAGTGTAATTTCTCCCTCAAAAGAATAAATCCAGTCTGTCCAATTTCCAGTCTTAATTTTAATTGGTTCATTCAATTCGTCTGTAAGGGACTTCCATTTGATAATAAATATGTAACCCAAAGCGTGTAGGTAATACCTTTTTTCATGTATTACTTCGAATATTTTGTTCAACGGTGTTCTGTTTTCTTCACGACCTAAAGTGAACAGCCAACATATGATGGGCGTTAGGATTAGAATTAATCCCATCATGACCCAATATGGACTCATTGTTTCACCGCCTTTATCTTAGGGATATGAGTATTTTCACTCTTCTGCTCTTGAACGGTTCCTTTCGTCTTCAGCCTTAGCAACCGAAATACCGTCTTCGACATCGACTTTTCGCAGAATTATAGCCCCTGCAATAATTAACAAGGATAGTGCAAAAATTCCAACTCTTGAATCATACCATACAGTCATCCACATGTAGATTAGTGGACCAAGTAGGGCCGCAACCTTTCCGAAGAAACCAAAGAAACCAAAGAATTCTGCTGATCGAGTTTCTGGAACCATTTGTCCAAACATTGAACGTGCTAATCCTTGAGAACCTCCTAAGAGTGCCCCTGCAAAAACTCCGAGCAACAAGAATTGGAAGAATACACTAATTCCTAATGGTTCCCACACAATATCTCTGGCTGCTTTTGGAATAGAATCTAATTTGCCATCTCCGAGGCTAGATGGATGGTGTATTCCAATCCCTGTTTGGTTACCGAATTCTCCACCTTCGATACTAAATGAGAATCTTGAATCATCCATAGTCGCTATTAGGGCTTTAAGTGATGTCTCATTAAGATCTACAACAACTGGAGTTGGTGTACCATCACATTCACATTTCCATTTCACAGCATAACCTTGTTTGTAATCATCATTCTTTGTAACAGGTAAGATGGCTTCGTTTTCTAGTGCCCATTTTTGCTCGTCATCATCAGGAAGTGCTGCTATTGGATTAACTCCCTCTCGTGAATATGCAACATATGTTGAATTTTCATCATCCCATACATATTGAATGTCATATTCTTCATGCTTCTCTAATTCTAATGGTGCAAACGAGAGTGCACCAACAATGACTACACACCAACAAATTAAGGAGAATTGTAATGCACTTTTTGTACCCTTTTTCTCCGCTAATTTCGTGAAACCAATTGCTGCGGGTGCAGCAACAAATTGTATTATCAAAATGGTTAGAATAAGTCCTGTAGTAGTTAAGCCCAATACTACAATTCCGAATACACCTGCTAAAGCAGTAACTGAATTTATTCCGTCAATAAAGCAGAAATATGCAATCATGTAGATGAAAAGAGTCTTGAAACTCTTGATGTCTCCTAAAGTTGATTTTACTTCACCTAGTGCCATTTTTGTCGAATCTATAAGCCCCATTTTTTCCATCTCATTTTCAATATGAGGTTCAGGAACCATCCGGAAAGTCATCTGGGCGAATCCAAGCCACCACAGTCCAGATGTAGCCATTGCGAAAGGAATCACCCAAGGTAATACTGTTCCACAATCATCAACTATCAAAATTACCATGGCGAGATGAACAACAAGTAGCAAACCTCCTCCGAGATAACCTGCAGCAAATGCTTTGTTTGATATTGAATCCATTTCAGACTCATCACCCATGTGAGGTAGTAATGCATTGTAGAATACACCTGCTCCGTTCAATCCAACATTAGCAACCATGAACATTATGAGAGCCCATATCCAACCAATAGATACTCCCATGTAGGGGGATAATGCTAGAAGAATACACGATATTGAACCGACTAGTGTGAGAATTCTAAGCCACCACATCTTAATCATTCGGCGATCTGCAATAACTCCCAATGAAGGCGCACATATTGCAACAATTAACGCACCTATCATTACCGCACCTGAAAACATAGCATCAGCAGTCCATTCTGACCCGATAAACTTAGTTGATATACCATTTGCTTCTGCGAATAAATACGCAAACCACGCTGGGAAAATTGCAGTTGTAACTGATGTCTCAAAAGCGCTTTTACCCCAATCGTATGCACAATATCCTCTTACGCGATTGTCTTCTCCCATAAACTAGGATATTTCTATTCACTTATCATTATATGGCAAGATAATCAACTAGGGGGCATTATTCAATAAGGAACTTTACTACAGCCAAGGTGATGGCATTCATCCAGCCCCCAGAGAACACGCAAAGTTCTCTTGTAACTGCGATGAATACGATGGATGGAGTTGAATTCGATTTACGCTTAACTGCTGACGAACAATTAATTGTTCACCATGATGATATTGTTTCAATTCCAAAAAAGGATTTGGAAGGTAGACCGAAATACCTCGAGGAATGGGATTTAGATGATTTAACAGAGGTTGGATTTTGTTCATTCGAGAAATTGATGCAAGATAAGGAATGGTTAATCCCGTGGCAAGAGCAGTCAAAAGTCGCTTGTCTTGAAATTAAAAGATCTAATCCTAAAATCGACAAAGACCCTACTGAAAGAATGTCAAAAGTAATGAAATTGGCAAGTCAAATGATTGACGAAGCAGAAATTCACAACGAGGCTGCGGTTTTCTATGCATTCCACAGACCCATGGATAAGGTTGCTAAACTATCTGGTTCTAACAGACCCTGGTCAAGATTGTTACCAGTAGTTCCAAGGACAGGGTCTAGAAAAATTAAGAGGGCACGAGCAGCACCCGAATTTGTTAGAAATTCATTTTCTAGACTACTAAATATACAGAAAAATGCGGGCTCACCAATGATGCCATGTGCTATGGATTACTTTGAAGGAATAAAGAAATACATTCACTTCGGCTTACCTGTTGGTTTAAAGGGCAAAAAACTCTCTAGATTGAGGAGGATAAAGGGTGATTATCCAGTTTACGTTTGGCCTGGCCATATCCACAAAGAAAGAGATTTGCTGGATGCAGGATTATCGCTACTAACTGACCATCCCGACCCACGAGAGAAGTTGCCATGTGGTAGTAGCAGATGGCTCAGACCTGCAACAATGCCATTGACGGAACAACAATGGATGGATCTAAAATCTGGAGAATTACCAGATGATGTTGCTCCTTGGCATGAAATCAGTGATGAACAACTAGGCTGGAATGTCCCAAGAATAATTGGACACAGGGGTTGTGGAAAAACACCTAGGCCAGTAATTCAATCCAAATGACGCAAGGATTGTTCTTCAGCGATATACTTCGGGCGGTAAATTGGGATTCCTTTTCCATCACGCATAACGACGCGCTCGTCAATAATTTGTGCACCAATGCCAGCAACTCTTGCCCATCCAAAGAATGTGGTGTAATATTCAGGCTTGGTAAGACCAACATAGTTCAGTAGCGTACCGCTTGCGATGTCAACATTAGCGTTCGGATTGCTAATCTTAGGATTCTCAGATAATACTCTTGGAGCAACCTCTCTTAGCGTTCTTATTGTCTTGAAGTATTCATCATCAGGGCATAGTTTCTCGCCAAGTGCAAATTGAACTGTAGCACGAGGGTCCTCTGCTCGTAATACCGCATGCCCGAAACCAAACACCGGTCTCTTTGCAGCAAGTTCACCCCTGACGAAATCTTCTACTTCATCCGGGTCAAAAGTTCCTATTTTCTTTACAAATTCAAAACATGATTGATTAGCTCTTCCATGCAGAGGTCCGGACAAAGCGTTCATTGCTCCTGCCATTGATGAGTAAACAGTAGCATGTCCGGATGCAACAGCCTTACCAGCAAATGTTGAGAGATTTCCACCGCCATGATCCATGTGTAAAACTAGGTATGTCGATAGAATCTTGTTCATTGCATTTCTATCAACATTGTCAAGGTCTAAAGTGTTGGTAAATCTCTCAACTAGATTCAATGAAAGGTCATCTTCAGGTATGTTCTCTCCACGTCCTTCTCTGTATCTGAAAATTAAACCCAATAATCTTGGCATTTTTGCTATCAAGTCTAGAGCATCCTCTTTCCAATCATTGTTAGAAGCCATCATGCCAAGAGAATGAATGCCAATTGAAAGCCAATCCATCGGATGACCATTTTTAGGTAATGGAGATAGAATGGAATTTATCTCGGATGGAACTTCTCCTCTGGACTGCAATTCGGAAACAAATTCCTTTGATTGTTCAGGGTTTGGTAATTCCTTATTGAACAGAAGATACACTATGTCTTCAGGCAGAAAGTCCGCCAATTCGCTGATTGGGTAGCCACAATAGTGAACTCCCTTCTCGGGTGTAACGAAAGAAGTTCGGCAGGTGCCGACTGGTATGCCTCTTAGCCCTATGTTCAGATGTGCTGAAGTCAGATTAAGCAGATTATCATCTTGACCCAATAACACACCCCGATACAAGCGGTGCTGACACTTTGGTATAAGGTCGACGCTAAATTTGTTCAACAGGCATAATTTAGGTGTATTTTCAAACACCTAGTGTTTTTGCTTGCAAAAGAAATTTTTTTGCGAAAAATAACTTTTAATTACCATTGACGAAATCCTTTCATTGCTAGTTGGTCTTCAACAACCTTGATTCGAATTTCATTCCCGTTAACGATTATAGCATCTTCATCTTGTAAGCCAGGGCAGAAATCAACAGTTTTCTTCCAACTTCGATTTGAACGAAGATTTTCTGACCAAAAAGGAAATGCTGAACATTGTGATGGTCTTGAATGATAAACAGTGCATTGTTTTTTGTCATCAAGATATATACAAATGTCAGATATAGGGTCTGAATTGAGTATGAACCGCCCATCAATTGTTCTTCGACAATCTCTTTCCAACCACGCATCAACTTCCATTTCGTGGTGTGCAGCTAATCGTTCTGCGTCATTGCGTTGAAGGTAGACGACCCCTCCCGGTTCATCGCAACATTTCCCACAATCCACTTTGCATTGAAAGGGAACACCTTCTGTCCACCAAGGCATTTGCATCAAGAGTCACCCGATACTTTCTTTTTCTTGATTGGTGTTTTTGTTACCAGGTTTGGAGGTTCGGAAATATTCCCTAATTGATATTCAATTTCTCCAATACGGTCTGCGATTTCTATTAACTCATCGACACTTGCATTCCTTGATTTATTTGCAAGTTCTGTAAGTTCCCTTTCTAAACTTGCTAATTTTTCCGCACTTTCCATGTGATTTTCCTCGACGGATTCAAACAAATTATCTGTGATACTATCTATTGAAGAAACAGTTTCTTCAACTCTAACTTGATCATACCCAGTTAGTTCTCTTTCTTCTTCCAGCAGATATTTGTCTCTTTCATCGACTGACAGGGTATTTGTGGAGTGGGAAATTATTTCCCCATCAATTCCAACTGAAACTTCTTGTGCATTCTCATCTATTGTGATGTCAGGAACTTCCCAGTCATCAGATAGTTCAGGTAATTCTGACTTTAGTTCGATCCCACCAATCGATTTGTCTGAATAAAGGTGGTCTAGAGTGTCATTTATTACTCTGGAGGCAATGTCCTCTAGGTTTTGTTTTTCGATGAAATCTTCTACTCGAGTTCTTTCCTTTGGGGTATTATCTAATATTTGTGAAACATGTGCTGCCGAAACAATTCTCTCTCCAGATTCAATTGCTAAGGCGATTTTCTCAAAGGCAGCATCTACACCTCTCCATTGGCTTTCTCCATATTTTACTATGGTCGCTAGCATTGAGTCATCAAATAATAGTGCTCTTCCACTTGCTTTACGACGTAAATGTGTAATCATGGAGGGTGCTGATGGTTCCATGACCCATATACTTGTGGCTGATTTCATTACTTCCCATAACCGACTTGCTTCCCATTCTTTTGGAGTTAGTCTTGAGGTTGTTATGATTTGAACACCCATATTCAATGAATAATCTATCAGTAATCCGATATCAGTTGCAATTCTACCTTTGGCTAGGTGCAGGTCATCAATAGCAATTAAACTGGCATGAGCAACTGCTTCTTGCCATCCATCAGGGAGTGAATCTTCACTGGCTAATCTCGAAACTGACAAAAGGTGGACATTTCCATCTTGCCTTCTAATCATTGCTTGAGATGTAGCATGCAATATGTGGGATTTTCCTGTTCCTTCCTTACCTAAAATAAGTAACGGATTTACTATTTTACCTGGCTTCTCTATTACTTTTTCACAGGCACCAGAGGCTCTTTGATTTTCTTCCAAGACACTCCAGGTTTTCCATGTCTTGTGGTCAGATAGTCGTAAAATTGGTGGCCATTTTGGTTTGAAATTAGTATCCCTTACTTGTAATTCTTGTGAATTAATTGAATATCCTCTCTGAGTATCCAAAATATCAGTCCAGATAGGTCTTCCATCACTCATGAATCCGATTTCGTCTCCAAATTTTTCATCTTCGATTTCAATGATTTGTTTTTCATCTCTGAGTTTGTTCATTCTTTGCGATGCAATCTTTGCAAGTGTACTATTGTTTGACAATTCTGTCATTGGTGTGTCTCTTTCTTGTTTGCCTAGAACTTTATCGGCTATCAAATCAAATGTTGGTCTAGTCGTTACTTTTGTTCTAGCAATGAGGTTGCCTTTTCTGGTATCTTCAGAATCCTTTACGTCTCGTAAAGTATTCAATTTAGAATTAGCCGTGCCGTCAGAATTGTCCTCTTTACCTAAAATGTGTCTCGCATTTGTCATGGCGAGTTTTAGTTTTTCTTGACGAGAGATACTCATTCGACTTCCTCCTTCCATGATTTCAATCTTCCATCCAGGTCTAATTTTCTTTGAGGTCTACTCGATGCCTGTGAGCGATTATTAACATTCTTTTTGATCTCTATACCTCTTGCTGCTACGGGACTTAAAACTTGTTTTTCACTAGTTTCATCTTTGGCTAGATTTATTGTTTTAGAACTAGTTTTTGGCTTAGGCAAGTCGAGGTCTTTCGTTGATGATTTTTGTTTTACAACATCATCAAGGGAATTTGGTATTACCGATGGAATCTCTGGTAGTTTCCCAGTTCGACCATGACCAATAACAGTTTTTGGAATACCTTGTGTCTGTGGGAATTCCGAATTAATTTCCTTTCCGACCGCAGCTGAAAGCCTTGATTTCTGCGAGATAATATTTTGATTTTGGATTGTTTTCCTTGGCCTCTTCCTCTTAACAACTTGCGCAGTTCGTGGCCCCTTATTGTGGACAAATTCCTCTGATTGTACAGGTTGAACTTCGACAATATCTTCCTCAATTATTGGTTCTTCAATAATTTCGACTAACTCCTCCATTATTTCTTCTTCCATATCGATTTCAGAGATGTTTTCTTCAATCGCTTGCTTAGGGGTATTCTCACTAATGTACTGCTCCATTTGGGATATTTCTTCTTCTGTGAGGGGCGCTAATAACGGATGGTCTTCGAGCATTTCAGGTTCTATGTTCCAATCATCTATTGTTTGTGTATCAAGACTTGGCGCTGCTTTCACGATTTGAGTATACTCTTTTTTCGACCAGGTATTGTCGCTTGTGTGGATTAAAAGACAATCATCTTCGTATCGCATCATATCTGCTAGGTCTCTAATCAAATTGATAACTTGGTTGGAGCCACAGATTGACGATAGATATTCAAGGCCATCAAATAACATAACTGCACGAATATTCTTTGATAAAAATTCTGAAACTACATTGGTAATTCCGTCAATCTCGGGTAAGATATTTCTTTCACCTTCCTGCCGAGATAGCCACAAACATGTTTTTTCATCTATGCCAATGTTTTCGAATAATTCTCTTTTCGTGATTCGAGAAATTATCAATAATGGCCTTCCTAATGCTGCTAAATTAGATGCTAAGTTGTATAGTGAGTCTGACCCATTAGAGAATACAGAACCTGGACGTAGGATTTCAGCAGAACTGGTATAGTTGTGTTCGAAGATATTCGACTTGATTTTAATGTATTCAGGCGTTCCATCGTCATCTTCTGCGTTGTCACTTCTCCTAGATCGAGTCCATGTATTTTCCCTGTTGCTTAAGTTCTGCCACCATTTTTGGCTATTACTCGAGTCAGCAGATTCAGGTTTAATCTTAGCCTCAGGATAGATGTCTAATAATCTGGCAATATCAATCCCAGTTATTACTTCGATAATACAATCTAATTCTTGGCAATCCGACTCAATGTTTTTTACAGCCTTCGTCCCGTATTGTGGTCTTTTTGATTCGTAGAAAGCAGCAACTATTTCGCGATTAAAAATAACCAACTGGCCTACTTTTGGCACGTCGTCTTTAGGATTTCTTTCACAGCGAATGTATCCATTGGTGGAGTTTTCTATCATGTCACTAACAAGAGTAGAAAGAATAGCGCTTCCGCCGCGCCTTTTCTCAACTAATGTCCCCTGTTGTAACTCAACCATAGTTACCCCTTCGGAGTGTATGGAAAATTCAACCTTCTTGAATTGTGGGGCTAATTAAAGCAATAAAACGAGGGTTTCATGTCCTTCTTTCATCTGGCGGGGGCATGGACGCACCGAAAGGCCTGATTGAGTTTTCAAAGACTTCAATCTGTTTAGATACGGTGAAACCTATACAAAATCAGTTGAATATCGCTCTTATTTTTACAGTTTTATTTGGTATCGGGTCTATTTTTTATCCTATTTTGGGCATATTTTTACTGATTGGTATAATTTTTTCATATTCAAATTATAATACAATTAGAACAACAAAGACCATACCTATTGCAGTCAATTTGAACCATCCATTCATGGATACTGATGCTATGTCTGATTCTGAGGTTATGGTCTGTTTCAATGGAAAGTGGATTAACCCTGGTGTTCATTTGTTAAAATTGACAAAAGATCCAATACAAGGCTGGGTAGTGCACAAACAAGATTCTGATTTATCCATACTCTCACAATGGGATGCAAACTATGGTGAAAAAGTACTTTTAAAACAGCTAACAGTGATAAATCAAGCAATCTCCTTGAACAATGCGATTAATGATTCTAATGATGAATTCGAAGATGCACGCGCAAGAGAATCTCAAGAATCAGAACTACTGGAAAGAAATTGGTTGCCAGAAGAAGAAATTGAAGTGCAGGGTCCACTCTCAAGGTTTTTTTCATCAGAATAAAACAAGTTCTGAAGAATAATACTCCCCTACATTGAAATGTGATTCTTTCAAGGCTTTGTACATGGGGGATAGTGGAAATGCTTCAGTCCTCTCTCAAATTTTGAACAGTCCTGAAGGTGAAAAACTGGTTGGAGCGGGACTTTCAAGAAGATTCTCTAAATTACCACTTTGGCTTTCACACCCCTCCAATATCGGAGGTTTTTATGGACTACTAGTCTCTTTGGCGTTAATTCTGCCTTACTCAATGACTGAAGAGTTTTGGTTACCGCTTTGGATATTGCATGCGAGTCTGCTTATCTTTATCACCGGTTTCCTTGGATTTGCTAGTCGAGTTATGAGTTCTTACTTCAAACGTCAAGCAGTTACTCCTAACCGAATGGTACTGTTCCCAATGCCGTTTGTCGGATTTACTCTATTAGCATTATTAAGTACAGATTTGTTGTCATCTAGTAGCATTCTAGTCTGGCTTTCATGGGTATTGTTGATCTTACCTGGAACCTTGTATGTACACTTATCTTGGGCTCCAAGATGGAGAATGCTTTGCATGATTGATGAAGGCCACTATCTGCCTGAGGCTTCAGATGAAGAAGATGTTACAGAGGATATTGAAATCCTTATTGAAGAAGATTCCGACCTCCAAGAGATTGTTGAATCAATGGAGTCAGAAGAATAATTTCAGATAAGGCCAACTTTCTTGCCCGCATCTTCAAATATTCGCAATACTTCATTCAAATCATCACTAGATAGGCCTGCAGACATTTGAGTTCGTACTCTTGCTTTGTCTCTTGCAACCATTGGGAAAACGATGGCTCCAGCCATTACACCTTGGTTCAACATTTCGCTGGATAGATCTTTTGCAGTAGAAGATTGACCACACATGACCGGAATAATGGGTGTTGTTGAAACACCTGTGTCAAAGCCCATTGACTGCATCTCGGTTCGGAAATATTCGGTATTTTCCCACAATTTAGCATGGTGCTCTGGCTCAGTCATCAACACCTCAACTGCAGCTTTTTGCGCTGCAGCAACAGAAGGTGGTTGAGAGCCTGAGAGTAGCCAAGAGCGTGAGTGATTCAGTGCATGCTCTCTAACAATTTCTTTTCCAGCAACGATACCTCCTTGCACTCCAAGTGCTTTAGAAAAAGAACCAACTTCAAAGTCTACACGTCCTTGGAGTTTGAAATGGTCAACAATTCCTCTTCCACCGTCTCCTAAAACACCTTCACCATGACAATCATCAACAAATACCATCGCATTGTGCTCCTCAGCGATCGAAGTCAATTCATCCAGTGGACAGATGTCTCCGTCCATTGAAAATACTCCATCAACAATTATCAATTTTCTATCTGAATCTTTGTTATCGTTGAGAACCTGCTCAAGAGCACCCATGTCATTATGCGGAAAAACTCCTCTTTTCGCTTTGGTTAGTCTAACTCCATCTATTATCGATCCATGGTTTAGTTCATCCGAGATAATAATGTCATCTTTTCCTTGAACGAGAGTTGGAATTAGTCCCACATTCGCTGTATATCCTGCTGAATATATCAATGAAGATTCAACACCTTTGAATTCTGCAACTTTTTGTTCCGCTTCAAGGTGTATGTCCATGGTTCCAGCAATCGCTCTTACAGAGCCGCTTCCTGCTCCATATTTGTTTATGGCATCTATCGAAGCCTGCATTACTTTAGGATGGGTAGTGAGGTTGAGGTAATTATTCGCTGACAACATGATAGTAGGCTTTCCATCCATTGTACATCTAGGCTGGTTTGCCGATTCTAACGTTGGAGGTTGCCAAAGTAATGATTGGTCTTTCAATTGTTCGTATCTTGCATTCATCCAAGATAGGTCGCCTGCCATGCTATTCCGACACGCACTGCTCTAAATGTTGTTTCCCTTTGATGCAGAACAATCATTTGTGAGATGTTGGTCGGGGGGGGCATGCGCATCGAGGGCGTCGTTTCTTCAGGTCTCGGCCGGGCTCATATTTTTATGTCGCAACATCATTACCAAGAACAATTCAAAACAATCATTGGTAGAAGTGCCTGGCCGGGTACATTGAATGTGAATGTGGAAGGTGGATCCCTCAAAGAGTATCAAAAACTTAGGGTATCTGCAGGCCTCGATGAAGGAGAATTAAGTGAAATCGAAGCCCATCGAATCAAGGGATTTGACAGAGATGGCGTATCATTTGGTGGCGCAACAGCATTTTTGGCCAAAATCTCATCAGATAATACCTCTGTTGATTGTGCAATTTTGATTCCAGACCTTACAAGACATGATGATGTAGTCGAAGTTATTGCTGATGTATTTTTGCGAGAATATTGCAAATTAGAGGATGGCGATAAGGTTAGTATCGTCCTTGAATAATGTCAAATTGGCGAATCAAAATTTCTTTTTGTTGTAATCTTGCTAATTCTTGCCATCTTTTACTGGTTCTGTCTGGTGCAGATATTTCAGGTTCTTCTGAGATAAAATCATCAAAAACATCCCAAGACACATTCCATAGAATTAACCAATCAGGTTCACTCAATCCAAGATCAATCTCAATATTTGGATTGTCTCGCGCTTCAACAATTCTAGTTATTTCAATATTATTTGTGATAACTAACAACATTGCACTAGCGATTCTTCTAACTTGATTCCAAACAAATCCTGTGGCATTTATCTCGAACCCTAATATGCGCCCAGAATTTATCCATGGTCTGCAAAATTCTACTGTTCGTATCGTGGTTCTATTTGGTTCACGTCTACAAAAGTTTGACCAGTCATGCTGGCCTTCGAACAGAGAACATAGTTCTGTAAAGGCTTTGAGTTCAGGTTCAATCCAGCCTTCCATACATTCCATTCTGTACCTGTAGGTTCTTCCGGTTGAGATTCTAGCACTCCAATCAGAATCCACTCTTTTTGCATCAAACAGCGAAATTGATGTGGGAATTTGATGACCAACAGCTCTCAAAAAACCATCTGGACCCATTGCATTCCATCTTTCTTCATCTAAGTCAATCGATCCTCCATTCAATCGAACATGAACTCCAGCATCAGTTCGGCTTGAAAGTGCCATGGGCATTCTTTCGTTAGTCCATTTCAATTTCTTTTGGAAAACATGCATGAAACTGCCTTGGACAGTTTCAACATCGGGTTGAACCTGGCTCCCTCTAAATGTGTCACCGAAATAGCCGTATCTGAAGGCGATTCGCGCCTTCTGCAATGTTAGACACCTCACTCTGAGCCTAGGGTTTTAGCCGCATCTTCAGCAGTGAAACCAAGTCCGCCTACTGCCCAAGTAAGTGCTTGTTTCAACCATGGTTGAATCATTGGGTTGTCTCTTCCTTGCCCTACTCTTTCGATTGCTTCGACAATAAGTCTGCTAGCATCAAATAATGTGTCTTCTACTGGGATTTCTTCCAGTTCAGCCATTTTCTCAAGTCTTTGGTACTCTTTGATAGCCATTGGGATTCTTCCACAGTCTAGACAGAAATTTGCGAAAGATGCAACATATTCTAGATTTTCTTCATCCAACTGCATTGCTTTCTTGTAAACTTGCATGATTTTTCCTGCTGGTATATCTTCCTCCATATCCATTGAAAGCCTCATGAAGGCAGATTCTGCCCACCCGTAGTGTGCAACTGCGTTTTCTGGATTTTCTTTTATTGCCTTGTCGAACAAATCTAATGCAGAATTAAAATCTCCTGCTGATAGTGCCATGCCTGCCTCTTGAATTAGGTCGCTCATGACCACGCCTCACAAAACAGGTTTTTGAAACCTATGTGTATATTTACTCAGAAGCAATTTGGTCTTTTAATTCACTTAGAATTCCAGATTGGCTGTGTCTTTGGTGCATTTCATTGAGCAGTTGCTCGGTTTCTTTCCATTTGTTAATGCTGTAAAGGGAAAACTTTGGATCAGGGAGGTCTACTTTGCGAGTTCTCTGATAAGTTACAAAAGCGAACATTTTCTTCAAAATCCCCACAGCTCCTGTTGATTCTGTCGCTGGAATTTCTGGTGCTGCTGAACCAACGGAAACAGCCATCGAATCCTCACCAATTCCTAGTTGACTTCCTGTGTCGCAAATAATCGTATTATATCCTAAAAGTGCTCCTAAAAATGTTCTTTGTGTTCTGATTTCATTTATGTTGTCGAACAAGATTCTTCTTCCATCGCCAGGTATGAACAGATGTTGAGTGAATATTACTCTATGATTAGTTATAGCGTAATGGAAACTTCGCTGGTAGAAGACTGTGAACGCTATGAAAAGAACAAACCAGAATATTCCAAAGGTAAGATAGTAGAATTCGTCTATCGGTATGAAGTCAGTTTCAATTACTCCGAGGTAAACAAGAATGTTATCTAAACTCAAGACCATTGGAGTAAATGTGACGATTAGGAGGAACCCAGTAGTCCACTTACCACTTGTGGCACCATTGAACATTCTGTTAACCCATGTTATGCCTAGCATTACAAATACAAATCCAAAGTTACCAATTTTACCGAATGTTATCAGAGCTTGCATTAGCGTAGCAATGGTTGACCCATCCCCTTCCCAATCGATTTCAAACATCCAGTGTGCTCCGAGAACCAGCAATGCTAGAAGGTACATCGGAACAAAAGCAAAAACAGATGGTTTCATGTGTTTCAGAATTTCTTCATCACCAGTAAGTCTGAACCTTTCACGTAGTTTATCACTAGAATCAATGACGTTGGAATTAGTTGATGGAGTCTCTTCAGTAGGTGCCTGAGTTTCCTCAGTCGGGGCTACATTTTCATCTGACATTTCTATCTCTCCATTATTCCTTGGGGTTATGTTGGTCATGAATGTATCGGAGAATTAGAGTAAAATTCCCCAAGAATGTTCAGCATTGCCTCTAATCGTAGTCCAATCTTTGCGTGTCCTAATACCTTGTTCATCGTCAATTTCAAGTCTATTCACTACAAGAGGATATTCGTTGTAAGTAAGGTGTGATCTCAAACCTCCGGCTGTTGGTTGGTCAAATGTCCAATGGGCTCTGGTTACTGCTGATGCCTCAATCCTAATTTCAGTCACTCCGTTCCACATGTGAACATGAAACACAGGAAGTCCTTTCTCGTTAGATGTTTTTTCCACGTTAACTTGACTGAATCTTTCAGTTCTCCCGCGAGAAACATCGTGAAATAAACCTCCCTCTGAAAGAGAAATGTGGGATATATCTCGCTTCTTCCATGGTCTTGAATCTCTCGCAGTTATAGTTGCTGCAAAATGTGGAACAAACCAGTCTATGTAAGATCCATCATCAAAATGGAGCATACCCCAATACCAAGGAGGAGACGGTGCTTGAACACATACTTTCTGAAAATATGCGGTTCCCGATACCGGTTTGCCATCGATTTCACCGCCACATTTTGCCCCGTGTAATCTAGATATTCCATATCCCATCCCCATGCCATATTCAGCTTGAGCAACTTTCAAACTTGACATAGCCTTGTTCCAAGGAGTCATATTCAGGTCAAAATCACCGTGTTCAGTCTCTAGTCTAACCCAGAATCTATCCTCATCTGGTGAAAGACCCATGGAATACTCATTTTTTGTGCTGCTGGCAACTATGCCACCCTTTGCATGTGGCCAACCAGGGTGGTCTTCTGCAAGAACTAATATCCGCGATTCCTCCAAAACCAATGGCTCAATCAATTCTTTTCCATCATACCACCANGCAGCAACCATGCCATCCATNGCNATGGCGCCATTTTCATCAAATCCAGGGCGNCCTTTTGGTTGCCATGGATAGCCATTGACTTCGACTAATGGATTGTCTTTAGTAGACCACAAGACCATNAATTGTTTTCCAGCAGGATTNCCNTCGTCATCATCCAGCATNACCAGCCACCACCACCAGTCCCANGTTAAGTGGTGAATCGGGGGNAGATTTTGCAACTTCCAAAGACTTGACAAATCTCCTTCAAATCGATTGATATCAATCATCAATCGACCTCCTTGCCTTTGAATATCGTTTGTCCGATGTACCATGCAATAGCGCCTTGGAACGTTAGAACTAGAGATGCTGTGAGCATAGATGCCCAAGCGGATATGCCAAGTCCTGGGTCACCAGAAAATCCAGCTAATGCTTGAGCGCCAGGTAAATCCACATATGCTACTTCTCCAGTAAAGAAGTCTGGTTCGTCAAATTGGTGCCCTCCGCCCCACAATCCTTGTTCAATTAAGAGGAAATTATCAGGCCAGAAGATTAGTGTTCCTGCATCTACAATCGTAAGCCCCCAGCCAATTACTGAGAAGTACCGAATGGAAGAATCCCCTCCTGTGAAAATCGAAACAAATGCCATTCCTAATTCCCACGCTGCAAATATCAAACAGAGAACAACTCCATTCTTCCATATTATTCCAAATCCACAAAATATTGTCCCGTAAACCAATGACACCAACATTGCCGAGAATGCAATAGACATCCACACACCTATGTCTGCCCATCTGAAGAATCCATCTGATGGACCGAAGAACCCTGTTACTAGACTTAAGAAAACACACAATCCAATGATGAAAGGCCAAGTAATTCCGATGTATCCTATCATCCTGTAAAGTAAAACTTCTCCTCGGGAGATCGGTTTTGCTAAAATATAATGCAAAGTTCCTTCACTCATCTCATCACGTATCAGTCCAGTTGCTAAGAATAAAGGTAAAAATATTCCAAGCAGGTAAATGATTCCGAATTTACCAATTCCAAGGATAAATGCTCTGTGACTGGCTTCTTTTCCGTATTTATCTTCATCTGGATCTTCATCTACTCCAATGTCGCCCTCAATGTAGAATGTTCCATTTATCGAATCGATAATTATCAAGATGTCGCATTGAATATTATTGTTATTGGTGTCTCTTTGAGACGCAGTGTCCTTATTTTGACAATCTCCATCATCATCTTTTCCAACTGAATTTTCGCCATCTTTTATCTCATCCCAGTCAAAATCATCTTCGTTTATCCATTTTTCAGGGGGATCCGGTTCAACGCCTATTGGAATTGATTCTGCCGAATCGGGATTACTTCCCTCAAGGATTTCTTGGCCATTAGGGTAGCCGTCACCGTCATTATCAAATGAATCTCCATCGTTATCGATGGCATCGAATTCTGAATTCATTCCATCTATGTAGAACAATAGCATTAGCATAATTGTTAATGCTGATGCTCCCAATATTACCCAGGTTGAAATTCTCTGACGATATTGCCTCATCGTAAATTCAGCTATGGCTGTAGATTTTCGGTCTAATCTAGACCAAACAGTGTCCATCTTAGAACTCAAATCGAGTCCCCCGTCAAATATTTCAGAATCGATTGCAGATCATCATCAGGGTTGTCTATTGCTGTCACGATAAATCCACCTTTTACAATTAATTCAGGCAATCTTCGATGTACTGCTCCAAGATCATTAGTTTCTAATACCAGTCGATTATTACTCACAAAGTTTACTCCAGTTATCTCCTCAATGTTGATTAAATATTTCCCAACTTCTCGTGGGTTTTCACATTCTAGGACAATTTTGTGCGGGTGTTGGTCTAACATTTCTCTTATTGAGTGAGAATTACCCAATGCGAGAACTCTTCCACGATGTAAGATTACTATCTGCTCAGTAATTCTTTCAATTTCGCCAAGTATGTGGCTTGAGACTAGAACAGTTCGACCCATGGCGCCAAGTTCTTTGATTACATTCATTATCGTGGTTCTTGCTAATGGGTCACATCCTTGTAACGGTTCATCAAGAATGATTAAATCAGGATTATTCACAAGTGCATGGGCTATTTTTACACGTTGGCGCATACCTTTGGAATACTGTCCAATTTGTTTGTGCATTACATCATCCAAAGATACGAACTTTAGAACTCGTGTTGCTTCTTTCTCAGCCTCTGCTCTTGTTAAACCGTGTAGCCTTGCGAATGTTGTTACGAAATCAAAACCAGTCATCCAATCATGTAGTTTTTCATGTTCTGGGACAAATCCAACTCTTGAGTAAGG
>PAMN02000049.1 GCA_002707335.2 Methanobacteriota archaeon
TGATTTTCTATCTCAGTATCAGTAGCATCGCATAATGCACGAAAAGCTGCGATACAAATCCCAGCACTTGATTTGAGGCCCTGCCTCGGTGGAATTTTCGATTTAATATTCCAAAAATATTCATCAAATTTGGGTCCTAAATTAAAACCCTCCCAAATTTTTGCTATAGATTCTAGCAAATTATCAGGATCAAAATTCTCTCTCTTTGATGGTTTATCCAAGAGTTTTACTTTGACAGGCAAATCTAGAGCCATGGAACATCCATAGCCGAGGCCAGCAGCATGAAGTATACTGCAACCTCCGTTTGCCTCTCCTGTTCCTAGAACAGCCAAAATACCACCTAAATTTCTGTGACTTTCGCATTTATCGGAATTCCAATATGTCTCCCAGATTCGAAAGTAGAACCCATGACCTTCTTTCCTTTTTGTAAATCAGTCACAGAAACTAAACTTTCGTCCTCAGCGACCAAGCGAACTGTCTCCGCTTGCTGGAGGAAGGTGCCTGCCTCATTATTGTTTTCATCAGTCCATTTTAGTAATAAAAACGGTCGGTTTTCGATTTTTATTCGCCCAACAGTTCCGGATTTAGTTAATCCTGAGGAATTAATTATCATTACTTCATCTCCCATTTTTAATTCTGAAAGATACTTAGTAGTGCCATCTGCCATTAAGATGTAAGAGTTCACGGGTCCAGCATTTACACGAAATGGTCTCGTTGGGACAAATTCTGATTCAACTGTTTCACTGTGAACTAATATCAAAGAACTTGAATTTGAGCCGACAAGCATACCATCACCAATGTCTAACATATTTGTCAAATCAATACACACTCTGTCGCCGACTTTTCCATCTTTAACTTCCGATATTGTTAGAATATTAATTGACAATTCACCCTTTTCAGATGCGGATTCGAAGTCCTCTTTTCGTTCAGTGCGCTGGGCTTTAGCAATTAATCCAGTTTCTTTTAGGGAATCTGGTATTAGGATGGCGTCGACTCCAATTTGTAATGCGAAAACGGCTCCAAGTATTTGTTCAGCCTCAGATATTCTAGCAGCTACCTTGGTTGGACCACCTTGGCAAGCAGCGATAATATTCTCAATTGGAATCATTTTCCATTCGCCAAATTCCAATAGAATCCAGTCAACACTTCCGGCTAATGACCTTGCATGGGATTGACCTTTGGAGTCTGAAACATTGACTACCCTTCCTGAATTAACTCCATTGAGGTAAATAGCACTTCCATCGATAATCAGGTCATCGCCAAGAATTTTATCTACCCCAGCACTCTTGAAACCGGATTCTAGCCAAAGTTCTATGTTATCACAATCCTGAGGTTTTCATTGCGGTATCTACATCTTCATTTTCGTGGATTATCATTCGTAATGCTTTGATGATTTTCTCAGGTTCTTTGTTTGCAAATATTTGTCTTCCCATACAAACACCTGCTGCTCCCGCTTGCATTGCTTGGTGCACCATTGTCAATATTTCTTCATCAGAATTGCCAGAAGGGCCTCCTGCTATTAATACCGGAATTGGTACTGCAGATGTCACCTTTCTAAAGGAATCAACTGAACCAGTCCACTTGGTTTTAATTACGTCACAACCTAATTCAAAGCCGAGCCTAGCAGCGTGTGCTGCGGCTTCTGTATCGTCATCACTCATTACGCTGAGATTTTCTCCACGAGGATAAATCATTCCCAAAAGGGGTATATTTTCTGAATGTGTCTCAGAACTAATCATACCTAATGTTTCTAACATCTCACCTTCTCCGTATGATCCCATGTTTACTTGGACACTTACTCCTTTGGCACCTCTGTTGATCGCTTCTTGTACAGTACCAACTAAAACTTTCAACGAATTTTCTTTCCCACCGTGCCTGGTCGAGGCAGAAAGGTGTGCAACAAAGTTAGAGTATTGGTCTGAGTATTTGCTGACAACACCTTTGTGTGCTACTATGGCATCTGCAGCACTCAAATTGGAGATAATTTCATCTAGATTTGTAAGTCCTTTTACCGGGTAATCTGAGACGCCATGGTCTATTGGAACCCACACTCCTTTGCCATTCGGTAAAAGTGAACCCATGTCTGCCATGAAACCCCTATCAGAAGTTTATTCACAAGGCTTTCCTCTTATTGCAAATTTATCAATTACTGAATTTATTGAAAAAACCCTCAACATTTTGTAAATAATTACTGTATTATTTATTAAAACTCGTAACAAATATGCAACTTTGAAAAATAAATTATCGCCGATGGTAATAAGTCCTTGTTAGTTTTAGGCGACAGCATGGACTTAGCCTCATGGCTCATGATAGGAATCCTTGGAGGGGCTTTCCTGTTCGGTATTTGGTTCATGTTAATGCGCTCGGACGATCGAGAATTACGTACAATGTCTCTCCAAAGAAGAGATGCAAAGCGTAAGGGAGCGCCTGATTTCTCACAAGCTCATGATGAATTTTCCAAGAAACTTGCAGAAGTTGAGGACTATCTTAACACAAAGAGACGTAATGAACGAGCTCTATTAATTGCTAAGGAAGAAGCAAAGAAGGAAGTTGAGGAAGAAATTGCGCGGAAAGCACTCGAAGAAGAGAGGGCCAGACAAGCAGCAATCGAAGAAGAAGAAGCTCGTCTCAAGGCTGAGTACGAAACTAAGAGGCAACAGGAACTCGATGAAGCAAGAAGGCTCGCTGAGGAAAGAGAAGCAGAAAGACTTGCTGAAGAACAGCGTCTAAATGACGAAAAGGAAGAAGAGAGACAGAGAGAACTCGCTGCAGAAGAAGACGAGCGTCAATCTCAGATACTTGCTCTTGAAGAATCTGAAGTCATGGAAGAGATGATGGAAAACGAGGCTGCTGTTGATGAATTAGAAGAGCGTCTTGAAAGAGAAGGTGCAAAGTCGTCAGAAGTACAAATTTCCTTGATGTGGGATAATTACAACGACCTAGATTTACACGTTTTGTGTCCATCTGGAGAAAGAATCCATGGAGGTAACAAAACTTCAGAATGTGGTGGAGAATTGGATGTCGATGCAAACGTGCGCCCAGAGACCAAGAAACCAGTTGAAAATATTGTTTGGCCAGACTTTGCAGCACCTCCTGGCGACTACAAAGTATATGTTCACCATTACAAGAAGCATAAGAAGCGAAGATCCAAAGATCCAACAAAATTCAGAGTTGTTGTTAATGCGGGTGGCGTGAAGAAACACTATGAGGGTGAATTAACACACGGAGACCCGATTATGCTGGTTTGCGAATTCAGCCTTGAGGCTCCTGAAGAGAGAGACACAAGGACTGATAAAGAGAAAGAAAAAGCAATTATGGAAGAAGAAGCAAAGAAGATTGCTGAAGAAGAAAGAATTGCCATCGAATTAGAAGAAATGAGGCAAGAAGAATTAGCTGCTGCTGAAGAAGAGAGGTTAGCAGAAATTGTTGCTAATGAAGCCGATGAACTGGAATCCATTAAAGCAACACAGAAGGCTCTACAAGAACTAAAGCAAAGACTGGAGAGAGAAGGAGGTCTTTCCTCAGATGTTCAGATTTCACTTATTTGGAACAATTACAACGACCTGGATTTGCACGTAGTATGTCCATCTGGTGAAAGAATACACGGTGGTAACAGAGAATCGGCATGTGGCGGAATTCTCGACGTGGATGCAAATGTACGTCCAGAAACAAAGAAGCCTGTTGAAAATGTAGTGTGGCCAGAAGGAAAGGCTCCTGGTGGCACTTACAAGGCATATGTGCATCATTACAAGAAACACAAGAAGCGAAGATCAAAAGATCCAACCAAGTTCCAAGTTATATGCAACGCTGGCGGTGAAATTTTGGAATACGAAGGAAGTATCTCCAGTGGCGATCCAATCATGCTGATCAGTGAGTTTACGATTGAAGACCCTGAAACTAGAGAAAAAATGGCAAAGGAAGCCCAGGACAAACTTGCAGCCATTGAAAGTGGAGATTGGGATGGTCAAGAAGAAGATCCCAACGAAGGAATAAATGACGATTTGTTGAACAGATTAGGAGACGTTCTAGAATCGGATGACGAAGAAAATCAAGAGTGATTAAGATAATATAGAATCTAAATCATCATTATCAATTGCTTTTCTAATACTTCTTGCAATTCTTCTGCCGGTTGACATGAATGGCTCATTGATGTCACTGTAAGGAGAGCCACCAACGAATGGATTGGAACCAGCGACTATCCTAGCGCTGATCTCAAATACTCTAAATTCGAGTTTGTCAGTAACTATAGTCTCTAAACAGAACGGTCCAATCATTCCTCTACTTCCTTCTTCTAATTCGAAAGATTCTGCAACAGTACCTTCCGCCATCTCGAATGCCTTAGGAAGTAAACTTTCTCTAATTACAACAGATTGATTACCTGTAACAACGAAAGATGGCTCTAAACTCATTTCTCTTAAGTCCCTAAGGCTACCTAATTTGTAGAATTCATCCACATTCGACTCATCTCTTCTATCCATGCTCAATAATTCAAGTCTACCTAGATTTTGACCTTCCTTGGATTTCTTTCCTCGAACTTGGAAACCATCAGATGCAGTTGGGTCAAAAAAGAAATGAAGGTAATATCTACATCCTAATACGTATTCTTGTATAGTAAATTCTTCTTCTAACTTGACATTTCTTTTGAAATCTCTGTAGTCTCTTGCAATGAAATACCCCTCTCCTCCTTTTGCCCCTGCATATTTTACAATTACAGGCCCATCTATGTCATGAGGGTCGTCGATAACCTTTGGCATCATACATCCACCTTCGAGAAGCCACTGCCTTTGCCTTTCTCTGCTACTTTCCCAATGTAAGATACCTCTATTGCCAAAGGTTGGAACTTGGAGTTCTTTGAAGTTATCAGAACCTAAGTATTCTACAAGAGAGCCATGAGGAATAATTATGACGTTTTGTTCTCTAAACCACTCTGCATAATCCAGCATTTGTTTGTAATCATCCAACATCAACCATTCATCAGGGTCTGCACCGGGGAATGCAGAATAGTACCTTCTTCTATTCTCACCAACAGCTATCCCCAGAGTTCTAAAGCCCTCTAAACGGGCACCATGTAGAATTTGTAAAGAAGAGTGGGAGGCAACTACACCAATCGTGATTTGTGTTTTGTCGTAGGCCGAAAGCCAATTCCTTAGTTCTGAAACACCTACGCCCATATCGACCGCTTCAATGTCTTACTAATGACAATTACGCCTTTTTTCTACAAATCGCAATTTATTCACCGCTAGATGTAAATCGGCCGTCAAGGTTTCAAGCCTCGGTGGTTGTGCTTTGTTACATGGGCGATGAAACTCCATCCTCTAGAATGACATATGGTAATTATCTGAGATTAGATGAGTTGCTTAATTTGCAATCTGGGCCAGAGGGGCATAATCCGAAACCTTCTAACCATGAGATGCATTTTATTGTCACGCATCAGGCTTTTGAGCTATGGTTTAAACAGATAATTAGAGAATTAAAACAGGCTCTAAGTTTAATGAATCAGAATGAAATCGATGAAAAAAATATTCCAATTATAGTTCAACATCTCGAGAGATGTTCTGAGATTTTTAGATTGCTAGCAGCCCAGTGGAGGGTTATGGAAACTTTATCGCCACAGGATTTTTTGGCATTTAGGGATCGTCTTGGGACATCATCTGGCTTTGAAAGTTGGCAGATGCGTGCTCTTGAAATGATAATGGGTCTAAAATCTGAACAAAGAATTGGGGGTATGGATCCAATGAAACATAACAAAAAATTGTTTGATGAAGGGAAACTTAGCGAGGAAGTGTATTCGGAATTGGAATCTATTGATTCTTTGCCATCGATAAATGATGCACTTGGAGAATGGCTAACTAGGACTCCAATTAACGGAGTCTCCGGTGATGTTGAAATTATGCAAAAGTTTGTGGATACGCATCTCCAGATAATGTCTGAACACTCGGAGAAAGTAATTGCTCATATGGTCAAAATAGGTCACGGAGAGGAAGCAACAATTCGTCCTAGGCTAGAGGCTGGAATAAATTCTGCTAGGGAATTCCTGATGCCAGAAGGTAAAGTTGTACCTGCGAGGGCTGGGTTGTTATTCATTGAATCATACAAAGAATTACCGTTACTATCATGGCCTAGACGACTGATTGATACTTTGGTAGATTTGGAAGAATCGATGCTGTTATTCCGTTCTCATCATGCAAGAATGGTTGAGAGAATGATTGGAAGAAGAATGGGTACAGGAGGATCTAGCGGGGTAGATTATCTAGATATGACTCTAAATTACAGAATTTTTACAGACCTTTGGGCTGTGAGAACTCTATTGATCAAGAGGGATGAGTTACCGAATCCAAAAAATTTGGGATTCTATGGTTATGCTTCAGAAAACTGAATCATTCATCGTGAGGGTCAGTATCGATTGGAATAAGTTCGTGTTCGTATTCGTACATTGCGATTTTTAGCGGGTCAAGAACGAATCTTACAGATGCTTCTTCTAATCCGTAAAGTGAAACTAACTCTTCTTTGAACGCTTCTCTTAGTACGTCTTCGGGAGCGTTCAGGGGTGCGCCCATACCAATCTGGAGTGCTCTTGCACCTATGATTCTAGCGCGTTCAAATCTCGTATGTGGATTCTTAGGTTTTACCATTTAAATTCCTCAAACACTGGTCGTGCGAGATTTGCGACCGGCGACTCGTTTTTGAACCCTGCGCCTGACGAACTATTCTTCTTCGACAGAATTTTGTTCGTTATTTCTCATCAACCTCAATAACTGTATGAGGGATGGAAGGCTTATCATGAGCAATAAAATAGTAATTACAACTATAGTTGATCCTTTAATTTGAGATTTATTTTCTGAAAGATTTTCCAAGCCGATGTCAGGGTTGTAATCATTAGCCGGAAGATTTGAACCTGGCACAGTTGAAATGTAACCAGGTTGTGAAACAGTAATCACCAATTTATCTCCATTAGTGTCAACGACATTAGTCTTAGTGTAATTGGTGTGGTTAACCGCCATATTGGTAATTTGTGTTGATGAGTTGACCGTCCAAATATCAATCTGCAATCCTTCTAAATCACCAGATATTAGAACTGAATTATTGACTAATTCGATATTTGTCACAGCAGAATAATTTGAGTTATAACTTGAGATTTTATTCGATAAATCTTGAGTTTGGGTNGGNCCTGCAAAGAGATAATGGCCNTCGAGTATNACACTAGGGTATCCGTATAGTCGGTATGTCTCCAAGAACCTGTAGCGCGAATCATTAAGCCAGAAAGCATCTAGATAACTNGGCCTGTGACTTAATATGAGAGTTTCGTTAGAGTCAACTCCCTCTAGTAATGCCTCAACTTGAGGGCAATTAGTACACCAGTCAGCTCCGAAATATTCTACAAAGTTACTCGGACGGTTGACGCAGGTTTGGTTTCCCTCACAATTCAGATCTAGAACCAAAACATCAACAATGTTCCCTTCTTCATGTGATTCATCACCATGGCCACTAACATAAACAGGTAATAGGAATGTAAGAACCAACAAAATAGCGCACACTTTCCGTCCCATGTCATCGCCCAATACTTCCGGTTTGTTAAAAGGCAGCCTCTAGTCGGGTAGAACATGGAGAATGACTGGGTTAAGCGCCCATCTTCTTTGCCCCTGTTCATAGCAGTCATGGCTATGGTGGTAATTGTGGTCGGGGGGACCATTAGAATCTACGATGCAGGAGAGTCATGTCCTGATTGGCCTCAATGTTTTGGCACATGGGGATTCGATGTTTCTGAAGAAGACCAAGGCAAATGGTACAATTCTACTGAAGAATACGACAGTCGAGGTCCAGACCATCGATATACTACGTTTGAGATATTTGTAGAATGGGTTCATCGACTCATCGCCAGTTTACTAGCAATACCAGTCCTTGCGAACTTCCTCATAATATATCGCAAACGCGAAATTTATGGTAATGACTTGGTAAAAGTCTCGTTTGCAACTGGAATCTTGCTGACAATCCAAGGTATAGCCGGGGCTGTCACAGTTCGATTTGATAATGCTGATTGGACAGTCGCCTTACATCTAACCTTAGCTTCGATATTCGTTTCCGTATTGTTATATCAATTTGTTTTGATGCGTAAAAGAGAGGGTGCGGACTGGTCTTGTTTCAAGGTGCCAAATGAATTTAGAAAAACAGAATTCAAACGGGTCACGATATTAACCCTATCAGTATTGATTCTCCTAATTTTAGGAGCATGGGTTTCATCGACTGCTGGTGGAAATTACAACCAAGGTTGTTCTATTGGTTTCCCAGATGGATGGCCAAAATGTCAAGGCGATTTGTTACCAAGCTTAGACGGAGCAGGAATTATTGTTCAAATGGTTCACCGCCTTGGAGCAGGATTGGTCGGCATCGCTTTGATAGTTGGTACCATGAAATTAAAGGAAAAAAGTGTTGAATTAGAAACAAGTAGAGCATTCTCGAAATTTATGCAAATGTCTTTAGGATTCTGGGTTGTGAATGTTTTTGTTGGTGGTTTTTACATCGTATTTGCCGAAAACGGCGACTTCCCAGAAGGGCTATCTTTACTCCATCTAGTGTTTGGCGTAGCAAGTTTCTTGGCTGCGGCGGTAAGTTGGATTTTGTTTAAAACTAGTGATGGGGATACGGAAGATGAGTGACAATAAACCATCATTGCTGAAAATATATTTCCAGTTAATGAAACTAAGAGTTGTCATACTTCTACAAATCACTGCCATATGTGCCATCTTGGCTCACGATCTAATGGTAAGAAACAATGCCATCACTGGTGATAGAACTTGGTATGATACAGGATTTTCGTGTCTAATCACCGTATTAGGGGGAACTCTTGCTGCAGGAGGTTCAAATGCGATTAATATGGTGTATGACCGCGATATTGATCCAGGGATGTCAAGAACAAGAACTAGGCCTATACCAAACGGATGGATTTCTCCTAATCATGCTCTGATATTTGGAATTATTATCGCGATTGGAGGTAGTGCACTATTTTTGTTAGCAAATTGGAAAGCTGCGTTCTGGTCAATGTTTTCAGTATTTTTTTACGTATTTGTTTATACAATTTGGTTGAAGAGAAGAACTCCACAAAATATCGTTATTGGTGGTATCGCAGGTTCAACACCACCGCTAATTGGATGGATAGTTGCAGCATCCGAAAATATACCAAATAATCTCAACCCGTTTGATTTAGCATCTCCGATTCCATGGATGCTTTTCCTGTTGATTTTTGCTTGGACTCCCCCTCACTTTTGGGCTCTAGCATTGTATCGCAGCGGAGAGTATCGAAAGGTTGGAGTTCCCATGATGCCAGATGTGAAGGGTGCTAGAAGGACGCTAAAGGAATCAAAAGCATACTGTATCCTCTTGTTTTTGATAGGATCAGTACCATGTTTTTGGCCGGAGTATGGTTTGCCGCTAGCTTGGGCTTTCATTTCTGGATTCTTTACGTTGTGGTATTCTATATCTGTATGGAGAATAGATCCCGATGAAGAATTAGATGCCAACGGTAGAATGCCACTTGCGTTTGCATCATTCATGCGCTCTTTAGGATACCTTGCTTGGATGTTTATCGCATTTGTATACATTACAGCAGTTCCTAGTGATTATGTTTGGGAATATACAATCGGCTTCCTAATTATTGTACCTATTGTGAATCTATTTGCAATAAAATGGAAGAATTCAAATTCCAATAGAAAGGTACTGAATGCAGAGTAATGGCGCGGTGAGGGGGATTCGAACCCCCGTGGGAAGACCCATCGGATTAGCAATCCGACGCAATGGCCAGGCTATGCGATCACCGCAACGGTCGTGGCACAAAAGAACTTGAATTAAATTAGACGGTCTTAATTAAAGAAATCATCAAACTCATTATCATCAATGTTTTGCTTTGATTTCCTTCTTGCAATCAATCTAGATAATCTCTTTCTTTTCTTAATGATCAAAGGTAGTCCGATGAAATTAATCAGTATAGTAAACAACATAATAATTCCAGCAATTTGGAAATTATCCTGTTCCATGTCGTCAACTAGTGTGCCTAACCAGTCCACGCCATAAGGTGGTTCAGGAGGCGGTGGTGGAGTAGGTATCCTATCTTGGTTAAAGTCCCAGTATTGGTCTTCAACAAAAGTACGATTCACATTTGGTGATGGGTAATCGATAAATGTTAATTCATTTCCAATATGGTCTAATGGGGTCAGAATATAGTAATAGGTTCTGTATGGTCTTATTCCGTTGTAATCCGTACCATTTTGCAAGAAGGTAGCAGACTCCCCTGGTATATTCTTTAGATCTGTAGCAATTGGTTCTATGTACCTCAAATCAACATCATTAGGTTTGTATTCTACACGATATAAATTCCAGGATAAGTTGCCATCAGGTTCATGGTTTGGCCATGTCCATGATAATGTCACAACATAGCACCTACTCCAGTCCTCGAATAAGTTGTGACAGTCAGTGCTGTTCGTGTATACAACGTTTGACTTGAAGTTGGAGACTTGAGATGTAGGGTCTATTGAATCACCACATGTTAGGCCAGCAATTCCATCATTGGTTGAAACCTTCGCTTCGGTATACATTGCGTCTCCTGCTCTGTCTGTTGGAATTACTGCATATGATGCGCAGATGCCAGTTTCTAGTCTTCTTTCATCATACCAAGTGTCCTCAACACCTGTAAGATAAACAGATAAAGTATCTGTCATTAATCCATTCCAGACAAATTCGCTAGAGACTTCGTTAGGATCTGGGAAATACGATGATGCTGTTATTGGGCTAGCAATTCTGAAGATTTTCCACCCTCCGAAGTATGGGTTTTCTAAATCCCCAGTTGGTTCCCAAGAAACTTGCATCTCTCCATCTGGCAACTTTGTCAATGTGACATTACCAGCATCAACTTCAGGAGTCGGCAATGTGCCAACAATTAAAACGTCGCTGTTCTGCATTAAGCGTATGTTGAGAGTATCATTATCTACCAAGTTGTAAGAATCATCTCCAAATAACTGTGTCCAAGAAGTTGAATTGTAATTTTCTAATTGGTAAACTTTAATCGATTCTCTGGGTATTGTGTTAGGAATTATTTTTGATAAATTCAAATCAAAGTCCATCCAATCCATTCCTGCATCAGTTTCACCGCCAGTTGGTAGTACGTCCACAGATAATCTCAATAATGGGGATAAATCGTTTCCTACTCTGTAATTGAATCCCGGCATTGGATAGTCAAGATCAACAATACTTTCTGCATGAGTCCTAGTAACTGCAGTGCCACTCATCCAATCTTCTTTGACAACATCTGTGCTATTGAATATTGTAAAGTTAATGTATGCAGTTTCGCTGATTGAATATGGTATCATTGAATCTTCAGCAATGACATTCATGTAGTGATCTCCTAAGCCAATTTCAGAGGCATTAACTTGAATCTGGCTTCCATTTCCATAATCTTTCAATCCATACAAGGCCCATGAATAACTAACCGGTTCAGCTGCGTTACCCATCACTCTAGCTGAGAAAGTGATTGTATCATCTGTGTTGTATGTTCCGTTATAGTTTGTCTGATCAATAATCGGATTCATCACTCCTCGCTGAACATTTACATTTTGGTCAATCATATTGTCTGATGGTTTTGCATCAAAACCTTCGTTTAGATTTTGATCTACGTATACCTTGAATTTCTTATCTCCTAACTTTCTGATGTTGAAATCACAAGTAACTTCTTCCCCTGCCTTAATTATGTTAGGAGAGCAGGTTTCCTCATATTCTGTAACATCAAATGCATCTAGAATGAGGAATGTGACAGTTGGATTTGCAACACTCAAATTACCGTTGTTTGCTATGTGGACAACTAAACTATCGTTACCGAAATAATATGTTGGATCGCTTTCATTTAGCCTGAATGCGGGTTCCATGGACGATATCTCAAGGTCTATTGTGTCATCAAAAACAACTTCTATAGATTGTAGATTATTGTACGAATTTAGGTCTCCATTAGGGGTTCCTGAAGACGACATCACTCCAAATTCCATTGTATACCTTCCTTCTGTTGAGTAATTAAGTGGTGGCAGATATCTAGTAAAACTAGCATCTGACCATGTTGGCAAGTCGGAATAATTTGTCTCGGCGGTTGCAACTTGTATGCCACTGGTGTCATATAATGTCCAGCCCAAACCTGCAATTAATCCACAACTGTTACAAGATGTAATCATTCCACTGACTTCCATTTGGTAATCAGTATTTGTATTCATTATAACTTCGTTATTGTAAGTTGGAACATCTGTTAATTGCGTCAATAAATTCTGTGGTTCAAACTTTATATCAACAAGTGATCGAGTAAAATTTATTGTAAAAGATTTGTAGTCATTTGATGAATTCCCATCCATTTCCAAAAACCTGTAAATGAGAGTGAACTCCCCCTCGTCGCCGTTTGGATTAAATCCTTGGGTGAATGTATAATTGAGAGTTTGTCCGATTGGTATTGGGTCTAANGAGCCTTGGCCTCTGTCTTCTCTATTGTTGTAGCAAGGAGTTACATCTTGAACTCCTTCACATATGAACCATTCAATTAATCTTTGATCNGTATTNTAGAAAAATCCTGTATTTGTTATTTGTACTGTCAATAAAACCGAATCCCACGAGGTNTTGTAATCATCAGGCCTAGGATTGATTGAAGTTGTAATTTCAAGGTCTCCACTTACTGTGGCAGTNACCGTTGGAGTGTATGTAATGCCAGCAAAAATTGATACTATCATCAATGTAGCCAAACCTAGACTTTTCTTGACAGAAACGGTCTCAGCGACGGCATACGCTCTGGACATCAGACAATCGTAGCGTCCGCTCCCTCAAATACCAATCGGTGATGTAAGTCTAAAATCGCCTAATTTGAGTATAATAATGAAAACGAGGCGACACCCTCATCAAACAATCCTTCTTGGGGGTAAATATGCAAGGAGGTGTCAATATTAGAAAAGAGGCGCCTGGGGATGAAGCAGTTGTTGCAGTCGTAGAATTTTTGTCGGCATTTACATTGTTTTTGATGATTCTAACTGCATTCATGTCTTTAGCTCAATTAGAACTGGGGAGTAATGATCCATACACCGATTTAATCGATCGTTCAGCAATAGATGGCTTGGATAGGTTGACAAGTTCCAACGGCTATTATGTGCCGTATATTGACGGGGTGAGAGACCAAAACAATGCAACAACAGAATGGCACCAAGTGCCTGTTATAGATTTGTATAACGGTCTACTCCAACCAGGGATTGTAGACAATGGAGTTCTCGACTTTGAAAGAATAAATGCTCTGCCAAATGTGACAATTGAGGCTATGTCTAACGGTTTAGGTTTGGCAAAAGGTTTGCAATTAAGATTACTAATTGTTATTGAATCATCATCTAATTCATCAAAAATCGGAGAAGTATTGTTTGAAGGTGGCTCAGATAGGTCAACATCGGGTACTTCAAGCGTTGCCAATAGAAAGTTCATCAATGGCGAAGATATAATTTCAGTAAGTCTAGAAGTACATGACGGTGCATCTACGCCCAAGTTATTGCGTGTTACTGAATTCTCGCCAAGACCGGTAAACGGTGGTCCAGAGTGGATAGAGATTCAGAATCAAAACGGATTTGCTCTTTCAATGAAAGGCTGGTCATTTGAAAGAAGTGGAACCTCTGGGACTACAGACTATCTGTACAAAGAGGGAGTCATTCCTGGAGGGCAAATAGGCCTATTCTCCGGAGATCCATCGACTCAAGTAACTGGAAATGCATCAGTAGTTTATGACTTAGGAAGTACTGGTTTCTTGGGAGTAGGCTCAGTTGATGGATTAGATGACACCACCGGGCGATTGAGATTGTTGTTTGCGGAAGAAGATGAAGGAGCGGGCTCAATCGTCTCACAAATGCAATGGAATCCAAGCACAGGCATAGTTGCCAATAGCACAGTGGTGTGGAATGGTGGGTCACCTTCCTCTTCATCTTCTTGGTATGTTTCTTCTACTCCCACACCTGGTGATGTTTGATATTTACAGCGTATCGTTCATTTAGTTCAATGTTCACGGATGTTTGTTCGCCATGCAACCATCAACAGTTTACAGTCGCGACCGATGTATTACTGGAATACATGGGATGGATGAAATTCTCAGAGGCGGGATACCTTATGGTTCCACAGTTTTGGCAGCAGGTACCTGTGGTTCTGGAAAGACTACTATGGGCATGGAATTCCTAGTAAGAGGAGCATTGGCAGGAGAAGCCTGCGCTCACTTTACAGCAACAGAACCCAGCGTTAAGTTGCTAGAGAACATCCGCCAATATGCATTCTTCGACATGAATATGATTGACTCAGGTTTGATCAACGTATTTGATATGGATGTTCTGTATTCCTGGCTTGGTCTAGATAAAGCATCTTTTGACTTGGATGACGTTCACGCATTGATTAAAGCAATCGTAGATATCGTAAACACCATTGGTGTTACAAGGCTGGTTATTGATTCAGTTACAACTCTGTGTTACAAAATTAAGAGTGAGCAGTTAATCAGAGATTTCTTGTTTACTCTTGGTAAGAAATTGGCGACACTAGGTTGTACAACTATTCTTATCTCAGAAATCACCTCTGCAACTGAAAATGCACACTGGTCTTCATTTGGTGTTGAAGAAGCGATTGCAGATGGAATCATCGTAATGGGGGACGTCGAAAGAATGGGTCACCTTCTAAGATTCCTTCAAGTAGTAAAGATGAGAGGTACTGCTCACAGTAGAGCTAAACATGCAATTGAATTGACACCTTTGGGTGTGATGCTGACACCGATGTTGAAATGGGGTGCAGTTAGCGACAAAACCAGCAAGTGGGGGCAGTAAATATGTATGAACTCGATCAAAGAATTGCTGAACAACTTACTGAAGTCAGCCTTTCATCATCCGTGCAGGTTCGATGTGGAAATTCGAACGCTTTCATGGTAACAGCATCGACGCTAATTCCGTTGATGCAGATGTTCGAGATGGGGGGTGTCTACATATGTGCGACCAGAGGAGCAGTAGAAATTATTGAAGCATTCAATTCAATAGGAGTTGATGTCTCTAATATCCAGTTCATCGACCTCGTATCATCTGGTATTCTGGGTGGTACTGACGTCCCATACGATAACATAACTTTCGTCGACAGTCCAATTATGCTAGAAAGTGTCTTACTAAGAACATTATACACTCTAAGAATCATATCGAGTGAGAGAAATTTTGTCTTGATCGATTCTGTTAATGCATTAGCAATTTACAACGAAGAGAGGATGCTTGCAGAGTACCTTCACACATTCATCAACACTTTTAGGCAAAGAGAGGTTTTGTCAATTATATTGAACATTCCTGATCAAGTTCCACCAGCAGTATTGTCAAATCTTGACTTATATTGTACAGATTTAATTGACCGTGGACAGGTGGTCATTCACTAGGTTGTGATTATTATGGATAAACAAGTGCAATTTAGTAAGGAAGATGAAGAATTCTTCGGTTCTGTCGGAAGTTTTGGAGTTCCAAAGTTCGATAATGCAATGCATGGCGGTGTGCCTAGAGGTTTCCTAGTGGTTGGATTCACCGACGTGGGTTCCGGTTCGGAATTGTTTGCTAAGCAATTCACCTCACCAGCTGAGGAACCTGACAACACAATTTTAATTTCAACAAATGAAAGCGAGTTAGAAATTGCTCGTGTTTACAATAAATATAGATGGCCTACAGATATTGGTGTTCGAACATTGGGTGAAGAATACAATGCCAGAGTTTTGGAGAAAGAACTTCTTGCAAGCCGCTACAGGCTTGAAGGTTTCAAACTGCCAGATATCCAAAGGCTTGCTCAAACAAGATTCGTAGATGATGATACACAGGATTTCTTGACTGAAATGACTAACGAGATTATGGCAATGGGGCCATATTTTAGAGCAGTTATTGATTCTCTAGATTTCTTTATGCAGAGAGAAGATCCTAGCAGAGTAGTTGCTATGCTGAGAATGATGCAAGCACATACTCAATTGCACCGTGGGATTCTTTTCATCACTGTTTCCAAGGATACAATTACACCTGCAATTAAACAGGAAATGGCTGCAATTGCAGACATGGTATGTGACTTCAAGGTAAGAACAATAGGTTCAGATTTCGAAACTTCAATGACAGTGACCAAATTTAGAAACGCTCCTGAAAACCTCTCAATTATGGTTTACAGAGTTACACCAGAAGAAGGAATAACGCCAGAGACAGTAGAGCGTATCGCTTGATATCGAGCGATATTGCTTGTGTATCTTTGCGAAGATTGCTCAATTTTTCTGACTATTTTTGTTGTTGGACAATAATTACTTTTTGATATTTTTTCTTCCCAGAGATCAAAGTAATTATTCCACTTACAGCGAAACTAAATCCGAGCAATATTAGAATTATGCTGCAACAAACTGATGTGATTCCATAATCTCCCTCACTAGAACAATTACCAATTCCCCAGAATTCTAAACTGAAGGGATTCCCAGGAACAGAATCTCCGCCTCCAGTACTACTTTTACTATCCTCACATTCAACTCCCGAATCATTGTAATCACCAGTTGCTTTATTGAGATAACTTGATCCAAAATACAGAAACAAAAGAGAGAAAATTAACAAAACAAGACCAGTTTTTGCACTTTTACTTAACTTTGGTTCTGCACTTGTATAATTCTGAATCGTTGTCTGTTTTGGCTCATATTCAAATTCGTTGTTACAATAAGGGCAATCAAACAAACCTGAAATCCCATTTTCCAATTCAACGTCTTTGTAACAATGCGGACATTGAATCACTACCATGCTAGTTCTAAAACTACTTCACTCATAACCCTTGAGGGAATTATGTAAATTTTGTTTAATTCTTTTGAGTATGTGTGACTTTTTTTTTTGATTTTTTGCTTATATTTTAAACTATTTTGACAACATATTATAATAGAAATGTATGACGGATAGACATGACTATTGCACCTATGGATTATGATTTTGGAGATGAAACAAACTACTTTTTTGCAACAACGATAACTTGTGAAGGAGAAGAAGCAAGAAAAATGTATGTAGAAGCCTTTGGCCACATGCTGAACTACAATCACGAACAAGCTATTGCATGTTTTACAAAATGTACAGAACTAGACCCAAATTGCGCCATGGCGTGGTGGGGTATTGCATACTGTGTATCATCAAACTACAACTGGGCTCCTGGATTAGGTTCAGGGCACGATGCAATTCAACAGGCACTTTCAGTAATGGGTCACTGTTCAGAATTAGAACAAGATCTGATTAGAGCATTGTCAACAAGACACTCTGCTGAAGCACGTGACGCTGCAGACCCATCTGTACTCAACATGGGCAACAGTCCTGAGCTAAATGTAGCATTCGCAGAAGCTATGGCTCCACTTTATGAGAAATATGCTGGTAACTTAGATGTTACAGCGATTTACGTCGAGGCTTTAATGAATTTGAAAGCATGGCAACTTTGGGACAAGAATACAGCTACTGGAGAGATAACTCCTGCTGATGATAATACTCTACTTCTAGTAAAGATAATGGAAGATGCATTTGAAAGTAGTGATGAAGCTAAAGTACACCCTGCATTGTGCCACTTGTACTGTCACGCACTTGAATTATCACCTTTCCCTGAGAGGGCGCTACCTGCTGCAGACGTTTTGAGGACAAGAATGCCAGGTTTAGGTCACTTGGTTCACATGCCATCTCACATAGATGCGTGGGTTGGTCAGTGGAAAGAAGCAATCGACTGTAATATGGCAGCAGTAGATGCAGATGACAGATATGTAGAATTGACAGGAAATGAATCCCAATTTTACAAATTCTACAGAATGCACAACCATCACTTCGTTGTTTGGTGTGCTATGTTCGATGGTCAATATGAAACCGCACTGAAATACGCAAGAAAGGCAGTAGATACGTTGCCTGCAGGTGATGCAAATGGTGGTGTTCAGTTCATGTTAGCAGGTATAATCCCAATGGGCGCTATCTTCTTGGAATCATATGTTACCATGCCATGGCATGTAATGATTAGATTCGGAAAGTGGGATGAAATTCTAGCAGAACCAATGTACGATGATAAGGAAGTATTCCCTGCAACAATTGCTACCCAGCATTACGCACGAGGTGTTGCATACGCATCAAAGGGAATGGTTCCAGAAGCGGAAGCAGAACAAGCATTATTCAAGGAAGCACTTCAAAATCCAGCATTAGCAGGAAGAATGATGCATAACAACTTCATGTATCAGGACCCAGAAGAAGGTCCTTCTATACTAAACGTAAATGCCGCAATTCTAGAGGCTGAAATCGAATATAGAAGACAATTCCTTGCAAAAGCAAATGGAAACTCATATGATTTCACAGCGGCTTTTGATGAATTGAGAAGAGGGGTCGATCTATCTCTGAACTTAGCATACAACGAACCTTGGGGTCAAATGCAGCCAGTTCGCCACATTCTTGGAGCACTACTTCTTGAACAGGGTCATGTTGATGAAGCAGAGCAAGTATATCGCGAAGACATCAAATTGTGGAAAGACAATATGTGGGGTCTATTGGGACTTAAACTCTGTTTAGAGGCGAAAGGAGATTCATCAGAAGAACTCGCAACAGTCACCGCCCTATTCAACGAAAGAAGTTCAAGGGCAGACATCGTGCCAGCAAAAACTTGTTTCTGTGCGCAAGACGCTCTAGAAAAGAGCTGCTGCGACTGAAAATACACTTTAGTTACTAGAGATTAAAATCTGGGCAACATTGTGTAACCAATAACAGTGGTATAACCGTATGAAGTCTCTAAACTGGGTAAGTCGTTTCCTTGATGAAACTCCTGGTGATTCTGAAGTAGGCGGTAAGCCAAGACAGGTTCTAGGTGCTTGCTGGTCTAGAGTTAAACCCACACCTACTCCCAAACCCGTGCTAAGATTATGGTCTTACAAAATGGCAGAGGAGTTAGGTGTCAATTACGGTGGGGATGAATTCCTAGGAGGCAAAGACATCTTAGATGGCATGGATTGCTATGCTCAAAGGTATGGTGGTCATCAATTTGGGAATTGGGCTGGACAATTAGGAGATGGCCGAGCAATTACGCTAGGAGAAGTCGATACGGGTGCAAAAGTTTTCGATATACAACTGAAAGGTTCTGGCGTAACACCGTATTCCCGTTTTGCAGATGGAAAGGCTGTACTTAGATCCTCGATAAGAGAGTTTATTTGTAGCGAAGCAATGTATTACTTGGGGATTCCAACAACTAGAGTTTTGTCTATGGTTACCACTGGCGAAGATGTTGTTAGGGATGTATTGTACAACGGAAATCCTGCGCCTGAACCGGGGGCTATCGTTTGCAGGGTAGCAGAAAGTTTCATTCGTTTTGGAAGTTTCCAAATCCATGCCATTACAGGAGACACTGAAACCCTGAGGTCTCTAGTTGAATATACAGTAAAGCACCATTTCCCTAAACACAATATTGCTACAGATGAATCTATCATAGAATGGCTCAAACAAATAGCTGATGAAACAGCATTGATGATTGCTCACTGGATGCGAGTTGGTTTCGTCCACGGAGTAATGAATACAGACAATATGTCAATCCATGGATTAACCATAGATTACGGGCCATATGGTTGGATAGAGGATTATGATTTAGGTTGGACACCTAACACTACTGATGCAGGCCGGAAGCGGTATAGATTCGGTAATCAAGCCCAAATCGGGGCTTGGAATTTTGCAAGATTATTGGAATCCATAGGTCCTATAATGTCAGACCCTGAAATGTTATATCAGGCATTAGATTTCTTCTATGAATCATATGAAATACATAGTAATTCAATGTGGGCAGATAAGTTAGGCATAGAGGTTCTAGAGAAATCAGATGATGAATTAATTGAAGAAATGACATCATTACTTCAGTCAACAGAAACCGATATGACAATATTTTTCAGACTCTTATCATCAATAGATACACCAGATATTAAACATTTAAAATACGCATTCTACAAGGTTGACGAAATTCCGGTTGAACAATGGAATAATTGGCTAAATAAATGGTGGAAAAGGGTTGATTCTAATCCTGATAAAACAAAAATGAACAAAGCAAATCCAAAATATGTGCTGCGTAATTGGATGGCTCAATTAGCAATTGATGCAGCAGAGGAAGAAGATTACACAATAGCCGAGGAATTGTGTAAATTGTTAGAAAATCCATATGATGATCAACCAGATTTCGAAGAAAAATGGTTTCAAAAACGTCCTGAATGGGCGAGAAATAGAGTTGGTTGTTCAATGCTTTCTTGCTCTAGCTAAGCAAATCTAAGATATTACTTCGCTTTATTTGCTTTGAAACGACTAGACATGCCAGGGAACAGAAGCCTTGCTTTCACATTCTCAAATCCAATTTCTTTCATGATTTTTTTGTAGTACGAATGAGTTCCGTAGTGCGTGTAGGTTCTTGCCAACCATTTCCAAGGATGGTTTGGATCTTTTGTAACATATCTTGCGACCCACTGGACAAAGGTAGCCATGTATATTCTGCCGAATATACCGTGAAGCCAATTTGCTTTACCAGCGTCACAAATTACTAATTGTCCACCAGGTTTCAAAACTCGATGAATCTCTTCGAGTCCCTTCTTTTTATCTTTAAAATCTCTGAATGAAAACAAGCAAAACACTCTGTCAAATGTGTTATCTGGCAAAGGAATGCTTTCTGCAATTGCTTCAACATATTCTGCCTTTGTATCTCCTCTTTCTTCTCTTGCAGCATCGACTCTCTTCTTACATACTTTGAGCATCTCTGCGCTAGGGTCTAAGCAAGTTAATTCAGTTCCTTGTAAGTCGACTGCAAAAGAACCAGGCCCACACCCGATTTCGAGTACATTCATTCCAGGTTTGGCATGATTTCTAACGTGTTTTCTCATTCCTTTGTCGAAACCTAGTGTCATTATTTTGTTGACACGGTCGTATACTGGTATGGTGGCTTCTAATTGTCGTTCAAGCTCTGTCCAAGCATCATCGTCGATGCCCGAGGGGTCGAATCCTCCTGTCCCAGAGCGGTCAGCCATGGTCTCTCGGCTGTGATTGTAGTTTTGACAATTTGGGGTACATTCTCATTATTTCGTTTTTCATAAATTCCCAAACAGACCACGAGGGTTATGAACCCGTTTAATTTGGGCAGGGATAATAGGGTGATTTCTGTGGGTATGTCTGATGTACTTCAACACATAAAAAATGCAGAAGATTCTGCAAAACAAACCTTGGCTGATGCCAAAGAACAAGCAACGAAAATAGTCGCAGATGCACGAAAAGAAGCATCAGAGATTCTACAAGGAGCTCAAGATGGCGCTGTGAGTTCAACAGTTGCTACTATTGACTCAGCAAGGCAAGAAGCCGGCAAGGAAGCCGAAGGCGTCCAGGCTGAAGGTACAAAGGCAGTTGCAGCAATTCAGTCTTCGGCTGGAACCAAAAGAGATGAAGCAGTCCAACTGATTATCGATTCATTAATGTCTAACTGAGGTGATTATCATGCTTAGCACTGTTGAGATGGTTCGTTTAACAATGGCCGGATCTAGTGATAACTTAGACTCTGTATTGAGAGTTTCAGGAGATTTAGGATACATACACATTACTCCTTACTCAGGGGATACTGAAGGAATAACTGTAGGTGTTCCTCACTCAGATGCGGATTCAAAATCAAATCTGCTTTCCAAGGTAAGGTCTGTAAATTCTGTTCTCAAATGTTCCAACAAAAGCGGACCTTTGACAAAAGGAGAAACAGAAAAGGCTCTTGACGCAGGATTTGCAGAAAAAGTAGAATCAATTGCCACAGTAATCGCAGAAATGAACGAGGCCGACGCTTCAATCATTAGATTATCAGAAAGAGCATCAATTCTAGAGAAGATATCACCGCTTGATATGCCTCTTGAGTTATTGACCTCCATCGAGTCAATCGAGGTCTATCTCGGTGAAACAACAAAGAGCGACAAAGTGAAGAACATTTTTGGAGAGTTGGCTAACAGGGTTGAAATCCACGTTGTGAAGAACCTAATCGCTGTTGCTTGTACCGGAAAAGATGCAGCAGAAGTCCAAATGGCACTCGGCGAACTCGGAGTTAAACCTATTCAAATTCCAACAGGAAAAGGCAAGCCAAGTTCCTTGTATGCTCAAGCCAGGAAGGACATCGACATAGCAGAATCGAAAATAGAAGAATGCAAAGGCAAGTGCGACGATTGGGGATCAAGGCACGGCAGGACACTTCTTGCTGTGCAAGAGTATCTCGAAAGAGAAGTTGAGATTCTAACAGGACACACACTATGTGCAACAAGTGACCATGCTTACGCAATGGAGGCATGGCTTCCTGCATCCAAAGCAGAAGAAGCAAGAAGCATCTTGTCAAAACATGCCTCTCACATCACCATAGAAGCATTTGTTGATGACCACCACGGCCACCATGATGACGACCATCATCACACAGAATATCCTCCAATTGAGTATGATACTCTGCCTTCTACAAGGCACGCATCGCTCTTAACAAACCTGGTTGGCAGGCCAAAATATGGTACAATAGACCCAACAAGTATCATGGCATACACATTCCCTATCTTCTACGGTTTGATTTTAGGAGACGCTGGATATGGTTTAGTCATCATGCTTCTCGCTCTATTCTTGAAATCTAAGATTGGACACGATCCATCTGGTAAAGTGGCATCAAGAATTTTGATGAACATGGGAATTGCAACCTTCATAGTGGGTGTACTAACCGCTGAGGCCTTCGGTTTCGTCATAGAAAAATGGGCTATTTTCACTTGGCTGTATGAGCCTATGTATGATGGGACAAAGTATGCTCTAAAAGGAACTGTATTCGTAGAATGGTTTGGCCTATCTCATACATACTTGCCATTCCATAGAGCTGGTGGCGCTTTGGCAGATTACATATTACTCTCAATCTATCTTGGATGTGGCCACCTGCTTCTAGGATTCATAATCGGATTTGTTAACGTACTAAAGAACCATGGATTTGTAGCAGCATTCTTCGAAAAGGGCTCTTGGTTACTTATTCTAATCGGAGGCTCAGCGCACATTCTGAGATTTATTACCGACGACAGTTACGGCACATTCGAATTATCTGGTTGGTCTATTACTGTAATAGTAGGTGTAATTTGTCTAATCATTGGATTAGCAGTATACGAAGGATTTGGATGGCTTGGCGGACTAATTATGGGTCCAATCGAAACATTCGGTCTACTTGCTAACACGCTCTCCTACCTCAGAATAATGGCTGTAGGTGTTGCAGGTGTCAAGATTGCAGAAATAGGTAACGAAATGGGCTTCCATGGCATGGCTGACGCAATCACTGCAGGAGATTACTTACTAGTTCTGCCACTGTTCATTCTATGGATAGGAGTTCAGGTATTCGCATTGGCTCTTGGACTTCTATCGCCAAGTATTCACGCAGTCCGTCTACACTTCGTTGAGTGGATGGGCAAGTTCCATGACGGCTCCGGCGAGGAGTTCAAACCATTGGGTGGCCGTCCTCTACATGTGGAGGGTTACTAATATCACAGTCCCAAATTGGACAAACAGGAGGTAAAAAAATATGAACGCAAAAATTGTGAAGATGAGCCTAAGAGCATTGATCATCCTAATGGGTATCACTATGCTAGCGCAAGGAGTACTAGCAGCAGCTGACCCGTATGATGGATGGGGTAAATACATGGGATCCGGTATTGCACTGGGTCTAGCGGCTATTGGTGCTGGATACTCCCAAGGTAGTATCGGAAGCGCTGCAGTCGGAATGCTAGCAGAAGACGGAAGCAAATTCGGTCCTGCTCTAATCTTTACTGCATTGCCAGAATCTATCGTTATTCTAGGTGCGCTACCACTGTTCCTATGAGCAGTTTTGTTCGTCTTGGAGCACAACTGCTCCATGATTGAACCGGAGGTGAACTAATGACGCTAGAACAATTGAAGAATGATATTTCTGCTTCAGCAGAAGCAGATGCTAAAGCTACTATCAAGGCAGCAAAAGATGAAGCAAAAGCTATTATCGACGAGGCCAAATCTCGAGCAGACTCTATCAAGAGCGATGCAGTAGGAAAAGCAGCGAAAGATGCAAGCCAACTTTCTAAGGAATTGGTTGCATCCGCTCGCCAAGCAAACCAAAAAGAGATTCTCGTCGCCAGGAGAGCTGAACTAGACGCCACTTTAGCAAGTGCAAGAGATAAACTAGGTGATGCAAGCCTTTCAGGAAGAGCAAGCCTACTCAAGAGCCTTGTTAAGAAAGCAGAAGGTATGGCAACTGGAAAGATGGTACTACGACCAACAAAAATCGATAAAGCAGCATTAGAAGATGCTGGAAAGAGTTTCAAAATGGGAACTCAAGTCGATGGTCTTGGTGGATTCATTTTAGAAGCTGAAGATGGAACACTGTCCTTTGATTTCCGTTTCGATACACTACTCGAAAACGCATGGAACGATCAAAGAGCAGCAGTAAACCAAACACTATTTGGATGATGGAGTTGTAAAACGATGTCAATACTAGGAAACAATACTGCTTACGTGGCATCTCGTGCTAAAGCGAGAAAGTCCAATCTAATGGACAGAACACGATTAAGACAGTTAATCCAGCAATCCCCTGATCAACTTACTGTAGCAGTGGCTGACAGTGGTTACAGGGCAGAAATCGACCTTTATGCAGGACGATTCACTGGTGGAGACCTAGTAGAGGCTGCGTTAACACATAATCTGCAAAATGAACTAAACAGCATAATTAAATTATGCAATGGTAAGGTGAGAGGTCTTGTTGAAATATACACAAATAGGCATCAATATCACAATGCAAAGGTAGTTCTTAGAGCAGTAGACAATGAAGTCAGCGTCGAAAAGGTGGCAAATTCAATCCTTCCTGAAGAAAGTGAAGTGAATGTGCCTTGGCTAAAGATAATCGAAGAATCTACAACGATTCAAGAAGCTGCAAGTCAGATGAGAAGACTTCCATTCGGCAAAGCGCTAATGGCGCTATCCGAGGATAAAAGTCTCCAGACTTATGAAGACGAATTGGACACACATTACTTCAGTAATTCAATGAAGAAATTACGAGGAGGTAGTCCTGATGTTCGTTTCTTGAGAAATTATCTTGCGACCGAAATCGACCATAGAAATATCATCAATATCCTCGAGGGGCATTCTTTCGGTTTGAACTCAGAGGAAATAACACAGTCATTAATCAAGGGTGGCAGAATGGTAAGTGAGAAGAATTTCTCGCAAGCATCTGCTAGCAAAGATGGGTTGATGGACGTTCTTCGTCAAGCATCTAACTTTGATTTCGACGCTTTCCAAAATACCATGTCAATTTCTGAAAAAGAAAGGACATTAGATCCAGTAGTTACTTGGTTGCGAGAACGCGAAAACACGCAAATGCAACGAATGAGTTACCTCCATCCGATTTCAGCACTACCGATTATTCACTATGTTTCGGCTAAAGTGCAAGAAATAGAAGATTTGCGCCTAATCGTTCGAGGCCGCTTAGCAGGCTTGTCAACTGAGGTTCTGGAGGCACACGTTCTCTGAGGTGGTATTATGGAAATAGCAGTAGTTGGAAGCCCGGAATTCACATTAGGATTCCAATTGGCTGGTATTAGCAATTTACACAACCCTGAAACCGAAGATGAAACTTCGAAAGTATTCAGGGATTTATTAACAACAAAAGGGATAGGAATTGTGGTTGTCGACTCCGCAGTTCTAGCATCCCTACCGGAGCGCCTACGTGATAGGCTCTCTGAAAGCGTCACTCCAACAGTTCTAGGAATTGGAACCGAGGAGGACAACACGCTTCGTGAAACTATTCGCAAAGCAATAGGAGTCGATTTGTGGAAGTGATTCAACAAAAAGGAGGAAGATAAATGAGCAATGAAGGAGTAATTTACCGAATTTCAGGACCGGTAGTAACAGCTACGGGAATGGAAGCGGGAATGTATGACGTGGTCAGAGTAGGCCACGAAGGATTAATGGGAGAAGTAATTGAATTACACGGAGATAAGGCAGTTATCCAGGTTTACGAAGATACCAGCGGTATCAGACCTGGTGAACCTGTTCTTAACACACGTGAAACACTGTCAGTTGCTTTGGGTCCAGGTCTTTTGACACAAATTTACGATGGTATCCAAAGACCATTGGCAACACTGGAAGAAGTAATGGGTGTATTCATCACAAGAGGTGTTGATGCAGACGGATTCGATATGGAAAGGAAGTGGCAATTTGATGCTACAGTTTCTAACGGTGATGAGGTAGTCAGTGGTCAAGTAATCGGTACAGTTCAAGAGACTGAAACTATCGTTCACAAAATTATGGTTCCACCTGGAAAAGGTGGAAAGGTAAAATCAATATCTTCTGGTGAATTCAATGTAACAGAAGATGTTTGTACACTAGATGATGGAACTACAATGCAGATGATGCAAAAGTGGCCTGTTAGGACACCAAGACCATATCAGCAGAAGTATGCTCCAGATACACCACTTATTACCGGTATGCGCATCCTAGATTTCCTCTTCCCTCTAGCTAAGGGTGGTGCAGCAGGTATTCCTGGTCCATTCGGTTCAGGTAAAACAGTTACACAGCAATCACTTGCTAAGTATTCAGACGCTCAAATCGTTGTTTACATCGGTTGTGGAGAGCGTGGAAATGAGATGACAGAAGTATTAGATGAGTTCCCTCATCTTATCGATCCAAACACAGGAAAGCCTCTGATGAACAGAACTGTGATGATTGCAAATACTTCAAACATGCCTGTAGCAGCACGTGAGGCTTCTGTATACACAGGAATAACAATCGCGGAATATTTCCGTGACATGGGTTACGATGTAGCATTGATGGCTGACTCAACAAGTCGTTGGGCTGAAGCAATGCGTGAAATTTCTTCTCGTTTGGAAGAAATGCCTGGTGAAGAAGGTTATCCTGCTTATCTATCAAGCAGAATTGCGGAATTCTATGAGCGCGCTGGACGTGTTCAAACACTGAACGGTGACGATGGCTCAGTAACCGTAATCGGTGCTGTATCTCCACCTGGTGGTGACATTTCAGAACCGGTTTCTCAGGGTACACTTCGTATTGTAAAGGTATTCTGGGGATTAGATGCAGGATTGGCTAGACAAAGGCACTTCCCAGCTATCAACTGGTTGAGTTCTTATAGTCTGTACCCGCCATCTTTAGATCAGTGGTTCAGAGATAATATCGCACAAGATTATCCAGAAATTAGAACTGCTATCAGTGGACTTCTACAGATTGAAGCCGAATTACAAGAAATTGTACAGTTAGTCGGTTCTGACGCACTTCCTGTTGACCAACAATTAACATTGGAAGTAGCAAGAATGATTCGTGAATATTTCCTACAACAAAATGGATTCCACGAAGTTGATGCATTCTGTACTGTAGACTTGCATTACAAGATGGCTAAGGCCATCCTAACCTTCCAAGAATCAGCAAAATCAGCAATGGCTGCTGGAGCGGATTTACAAGATGTCGTAAACGTACCAGCAAGAACTGATTTGATGCGTGGTAGGTTTGAATCTACTTACATGGATGAAATCGATGCATTAGTCGATAAGATGAACAATGAAATTGCCGATGCAATAGGAGAAAACTAAGGAGGAATATGAATGTCTGGAAAAGAATATCGAACAATTACTGATGTTAAGGGGCCTCTTGTATTCCTTGACAAGACAGAACCAGTTGCATTTGGTGAGATTGTACAACTAAGGCTAACCGACGGTTCAATGAAGAACGGTCAGGTTCTAGATACCTCTGAAGATTTAGTGGTAGTACAGGTGTTTGAAGGAACAGCAGGAGTTGATCTAAACACAGGTGTAAAGTTCATGGGAGATGTATTCAAATTACCAGTTTCTGATGATTTAATCGGAAGAATTCTGGACGGAGCAGGTAGACCTCGTGACGGAGGACCGGATATTGTTGCAGAGGAAAATGCAGATATTATCGGTGCTGCTATCAACCCTTACTCTCGACAAAGCCCTCACGATTTCATTCAAACTGGAATCAGCGCTATCGATTGTTGTACTACACTAGTTAGAGGACAGAAGTTACCAATTTTCAGTGCATCTGGTCTTCCACACAATGATATCGCTCTACAAATTGCAAGACAAGCTAAACTAAAGGATTCTGATGAAGAATTTATTGTAGTATTCTGCGCAATGGGAATTACTGCTGAAGAATTCAATTTCTTTAGAAGTGACCTTGAGAGGACTGGAGCATTAGAAAATGCTGTACTATTCGTAAACTTAGCAGACGACCCAGCGGTTGAAAGAATCATTACCCCTCGTCTTGCTTTGACTGCGGCTGAATACCTTGCTTTCGAGAAAGATTACCACGTACTGGTCATCTATACTGACATGACAAACTATTGTGATGCTCTGCGTCAAATTGGTGCTGCTCGTGAAGAAGTACCTGGACGACGTGGTTATCCTGGTTACATGTACACTGATTTGGCTATGCTTTACGAGCGTGCTGGAATTGTAAAGGGCAAGAAAGGAAGTATTACTCAATTCCCTATTCTAACAATGCCTGGTGACGATATTACACACCCAATTCCTGACCTTTCCGGATATATTACAGAAGGCCAGATCGTTATCTCTCGTGAATTACACCAAGCTGGTATTTATCCACCAATCAACGTTTTACCATCTCTGTCAAGGCTGATGGGTTCGTGTATCGGTGCAAAGACAACTCGTGAAGATCACAAATCTGTATCTGACCAGATGTACGCTGCATATGCTCAAGGAAGAGAACTTAGAGGATTAGTTGCGATTGTTGGTGAAGATGCATTGAATGAGCGTGACAAGCAATTGCTTGATTTCTCCGGTGTCTTCGAAGATAAATTCCTGAGGCAATCCCGGGACGAAGACCGTTCTATAGACGAAACACTTGACCTGTGCTGGACTCTAATGTCAGAGATTGACACCAAATATTTGGTAAGACTTGACCAAAAGTGGATCGAGAAATATCACCCTGACAATAGGTCTTGAAACACTTGTGAAATTCTAGGAGGTAAATCAAATGGCACTGGATATCAAACCAACCCGAAGCGAGTTGATTAATCTCAAGCGTAGAATTAAGCAAACTAAGAATGGTTACAAGTTGCTTAAGATGAAAAGAGATGGATTATTCCACGAATTTAGGACTCTTCTTTCAGATATGATTCAAGCAAAGAAGGAGTTGACTGAATCCTATGTACTAGCTAAATCAAGAATCGATTTAGCAAATGCGATTGAAGGTGGACTAAAAGTAAAGTCCGCAGCAATAGCAAACTCTTCTTCTCCAGAAGTCGAAGTTGAAAGGCGGAACATTATGGGAGTAGTAGTGCCTTCTGTCTCTGGAACAAACTTGAAACAAGCATTTGGAGAGAGGTCAATAGGATTTACAGGTTCATCACCATACATTGATGAAGCAGCAGATTCTTTCGGAAATCTGATTGAGAGAATGGTCAAAGCCGCAGAAATGGAAGCAACATTGAAGAGACTTCTTGCAGAAATTGAAGCAACTAAAAGGCGTGTAAACGCTCTTGAGTTCAAGGTAATTCCAGAATTAGAAGAAGCAAGAGTATTCATCCAATTGAGACTTGAAGAAATGGAAAGAGAGGAAACATTCCGTCTCAAGCGTTTCAAGAACAAGTGATACTTTACCCGATTGATTCATTGCGGACGGGTAACCCCCACGAATTAACGGGGGTAGTTTATGTCTGATTCCGAATCGATTCCAGTCCATGACAAATCATGGAATCAACGGGAACTGTTTGAATCTATTCTGTCACGATATTGTGTCGTGTTAGAAGACCTAGGGGGGCGCAGCCCAACATTCTTAGTCGCTGAGAAGAAAGATCAAGACATCCATGAAGTCCTCGATGATATCAATCAACATTTGGAAAAGTTGGGTTTTAGTGCCAGACTGTTTCCAGATGATCCTTGGATTTTACAATTAATTCCAGACCCAAGATATCAATGGCCATCACCTAGATTCATAATTGCTATGTGGCTGTTTTCGTTGATTACAACAATTTACGCAGCAGAAAAATGGATGAATTCAGGTCGTCCAGACGGTGGTTGGTTTGTGAATAATGCATCCTTGGACGCTATGATAGGATATTCCATGCCTATTTTCTTCACTCTAATTCTAGCCTCGTTTATTCAAAAGTCAATGGCTAGTAAAAATGGAGTCCATCTTCCACACCTTTTCCCAATACCTGGCCCTGCAATGCTCTGGTGGCCATTTGGAATGATCGGATTCGCGTCATTACCAAGGAGTGATGCTAGGTTGTGGCCAGATAGGTCGTCAATGGGTAAAACTGCCCTTTCTGCGCCCCTAGTGATGGTTTTGTCTGGAATGATATTGATATTCTTAGGTCTAGCATTGACTCCTGAACTAGTATCGTTAGATTCTACCCCATTTATCCTAGATTTACCATTTTTAGCTAATATAATCGCAATCTTATCGGAAGGAGAAAGATTGTTGCTATTGAAAACTACATGGGCACACCCATTCACAAGAGCCGGCATGACTTTGACATTCTTTGGATGGATAGCACTGCTCCCCATTCCAACACTGCCTGGAGGTAGAATTTTGATTGCTAGAATGGGAATTCCAGAGGCTAGATCAGGTTCGTCGCAGGTAATGCTGCTATTGGTGGTCCTACTATTCGCATTCTTGTTCGAAGCATTCTCAGAGTGGAATATGTGGGTTCCAATCGTTGCCCTGTGTGCATCTTTGCTAATAACAAAAGGAAGCGACCCTACTCTGCCCATTGTTTTGGATGATTTCAAGGGGCTTCCCGAAAAAGACCACCGTCGATTAGGAATAATTCTGTTTATGATATTCATGTTTGCTTTACCTTCTCAGTTACCATTCAGTGAAGATAATCTTTGGGATGAGGAAATTAGTTTCTCATTCGAGGATGATATATTAGAGATAAAGGATGGTTGGTACAATCAAACTGTCATAATCTCCAATCCTTCATTTATCGAACAATCTTGGGAAATCGAGTACTACAAGGGGTCATATGGGGATTCTAACTTAACTATGGTCGATTGTTCCTCGGGTACAAAAGACTCTAATATTTCTTGCAATGGTGTTATTGAGCCATTATCTACGATAGAAATAGAATTTAATTTTGAATGGTTAGAAGATTGGAACACTGCATCCTTTGATTTGATATGGAAAACCAATCATGGATTTTTTACCAATAAAGTAGTTCCAGATTTGAAAATCTATCCTGTTGGTATGTGGTCTTTTAATGGAGATTATGACGATCCTAAGGTTTGCCTAAATGTTAAAGTTAATTCAAAAAACAATACTATTGCGCTTGATTCTCCACCTCAATATACAAGTTGGAAGGATGTTGATTCTGATGGAAATCTTTCTGTCGCAAAAGGAGAAAACGAACTCTGTCTCAATGGACTTTCTGGAGATAATATGAACTCTATTTCACAAGAGATTTTCACCATAGATAATCATTCATTTGTGGCCGGATATATGGCTGAAAATTATATTTCTATGCCTGACTCTGGGATCATTTTAGATTCTCAAGAATTACT
>PAMN02000007.1 GCA_002707335.2 Methanobacteriota archaeon
AACATTTACCTGTATGTTTCTGATGAATGTGCAGGAGTCCATGAAATGATATTCATTACTGTACTCATCATGATGACTACAGGGGTGCCACAAAGATTGCGAATGAAGAGTGCTGCAATTGCATGTGGAATCGTCTTCGTTTTGAACATAATTAGACTTCTAGTTCTATACCCTATAGCGTTATCAGGTTGTGCTGAAAACCCAAACATGTTAGGTTGTGAGCAACCCATGCATGAATTTCATTCATTTGTGTATCAGTGGGGATTCCTCCTCATACTTGTTCTAATGTGGCTAATTTGGTTCAAATGGGTTAACGCCAGTGATTTGATTCGCAAAGAGAATGAAAGTGGCAAAAGTAAGTGGAAATTTATTTACAGAAAAAGATGGAAGACGCTGCAAAAATCAGTTATTGTAATTTCCATCCTCCTACTCATTGGTTCTTTTACCAGTGTCTTGCTAGACGAAGAAGCAATGCAGGCAAAAGAAAATGTAGACTTTTGTGACTTCCAAGACAGCGTTACAGGAGCTTGTGGAGACGCAAGAGATACATGGGCACAAGAAATTCAGGTCGCTTGGTCAATGGCGACTTTAGGACTACTTGGCATTGCTACTACTGTTGTAACGATAGACAAACCAAAAGATAGTGAAGAAGAATAATCACTCTAATAATTCAGTTGCAATGCCTTTTGAATTCAGGTACCTAACTGCCAAAGATGAAAACTTACTGTGAACTTCCACAGATTTTGAATTACCATTTGATTTGATATCACCGACTGCAAGTTCCGGGCAATTAATTCCTTCGATTATGAAATTAGACAACTTGACTAGAGACATTTCTGTTTCAAGACCTATCTTTACCATTCCATATACATCTGAAAATTCGGCTAAATCTTCTTGTTTAGAAACTGGATCTTTATCGACTCCATCTGGTAATTCTGGTGCAGATGTCTCGATTACTGTTAACGAATGTGTGGCAATTATTTTACTAAGTTGAGGGACATCATCTCTGCTAACCAATGCCCATGCTTCTCCTTTTCTTCCAATTCTTCCAGTCCGGCCTATGCGGTGAATGTAACTGTCAACATCATCTGGAACATCGTAATTTACAACTAATGTAATTCCATCTACATCGATACCTCTAGCAGCGACATCTGTAGCAACTACAATGTTCATATTACCATCCTTGAGGTTTGAAATAATTCTTTCACGTTGATTTTGAGTCATATCGCCGTGAATCCCATCAACTTTGAAGCGATGTTTCTTTAATCGCTGGACTAGTAAGTCAACCATACGCTTCGTGTTTGTGAAAATAATTGTTTGATCATCATCATCCATTCTAACCAATAATCTACCCAGAACCCAAAGTTTGTTTGACCTACCAATTCTAACACTAAATTGTTCAATTGGAGGTATGTCTAATTTTTCCTCACTCGTTAGTACATATTCTGGTTCGTTGGTAAATTCATTTGCGGCGTCGATAACTTCTTGCGGAAATGTTGCAGAAAATAGAAGGTTTTGTTTGCGATTTGTCATTCTCTCAACAATCCACATTACGTCAGGGAAGAATCCCATATCTAGCATTCTATCTGCTTCATCAAGTACAAAGTAAGATGCATTTTCAACATTCAAGAATGACCGTTTTGTCATATCCATTACTCTACCAGGAGTTCCAACTACAATATCAACTCCAGATTGNAGTTGTTTAGCCTGCTTTTCCAAATCAGTTCCACCATATACNGTGATTATTTTTAGNCCACAGTCTCCTTGNAGNTTGTTTAATTCNTCTGCAACTTGTCCAGCGAGTTCTCTGGTAGGAGCAATAATCAGCGCTTGCAANTCACCTGTNGGNTTNCAATCATTCANGATTGGTATNCCNAATGAGGCGGTTTTTCCAGANCCTGTTCNGGCTTGTCCNATNACGTCTCGGCCTGCAAGTGCNAATGGAATAGTTTCTTTTTGNACTTGGGTGACATATTCCCACCCTAAATTATCAATTCCTTTTTGNAAATNATCGANTAAGTTAAANGAAGCAAATTTCGTTTTTGTGAACATTTTCTCACCTGTTCCGTTCCTGGGGAATATTGGGTCACCGGAACGGTGGTGACCCCAACATCACGATTAGAAATTTTCAGCGTCGTTTGAATCAGCTTTTAGTTCGCCCATCCAATATTTGAACGCATTATCCCTGTTCAGAGGGCGTCTCATCTGACGAACATGCTCTAGGATGTACTGTCTGAACTTCAGAGCCTTGACACGATTTACACCCTTCGGTGTAAGTCCATCCCATAGGTCATTGAATTGTTTTTCTTTGTCATTGAATGGTTCTTCTGACACATTAGTCACTCCTTGAGCGTTTTCCCGACCTACGCACCCTTCTTAACCGTGTCGAGGATTATCTGTTTTCTTATCTGGCTCAGGCAAGTCTTCCAAACCTACGGTTTTTCCTTGACTTTCTGCGATTTCTCTATCGATTTGTGGCACCTTTGGTGCCGGAGCAAGGAATCTATTTTTCTGTTCTTCAGTTCCTTCCATTTGCATATCGAATGCCATTTCTTCTAGTTCTTTTCTTATTCTTGGATCTTTTTCTTCTCGCAACAATGCGTTACAGTGATTTCTTAATATTTCATCACCCATTAGCCGTGGCAAAATCTTGACACATGCCAGTCGAACGCTTGCTTGCTTGTGCGAACAACCGGACAATACCAAATCTCTTGCTCGGTTATTATCAGTATCCAACATTTCTATGCATTTGATAGCGGCAACCATAACATCTGAATCTGAATCTAGAATTGCTTTTTCTGCCAAAATAGTTGCTATTCTTTGTTCTCTTCTAGCAAGAGTGGTCAAGCATTTGGCTGCCTCCCTTCTAGTTATTACATCCTCATCTTCTATAGCCCAACCAATCAAATCCCACGAAGCAGCACCGCCTTTTTGTAAAACTTTTCTCAAAAGCTTTGCAGCAGACCTTCTCAAAATTAGTTTCTCTTCTTGTAATAATTCATCAAGATGGTCACATGCAACCTCTGGCCAAGAGTGGCATAATTCGCCGAGTCCTCTGAAAGCAGATTCTCTACGAGCACTATTTTCGTGTCGAAGTTCGTACGCAAGAGTACTTTCTGTTGCAGATGGAAAGGTAGGTGCTACTTTCTCTAGACATTTACTAGCGGCTCTCCTAACCTGCAAATCAGCATCATCAAGTAATACAGATAGATGATCGAATAATTCATCAGGCTTAGTTTCAGCAACAGATGGTAGTGCAAAAAGAGCAGAAGAACGTAGATTTGGGTCATTATCCATCAATAATTCAATCAGTAATCCGTGCCCTTTGTGAGCCAATACTCCAGATAGTTTCGATAGTGCTTTTATTGCATCAATTCTTGAAAGATGGTGAACTTTATCCTTCCATGAGACTCGGTAAGACTCAATTTCTCCACTTGCTAACGGAATGACTGCATCTGATGGCAAGGCCATCCATGGCCCTGTCTCAACTTTAGATTTCTTACGCTTTTTGTAACCAGAACCAACATTAATTGGTTTCCCTGTTTTTGGATCACGAGCGATATAGTCCCTTGCCATAGCGACGTTGCGAGAGGGTAGATGCTCATGAACCCTCGTATCTTTCGAAATTACAATTAGTAGCAATAATCAAACCCTAAATCACACACGGATAGATATGCGAAGACTCGCAATATCTCTGATATTGGTTTCACTAATGTGTCTTCAATCTTTCACTCTACCAGTATTAAATCTCAAAAGTGATGACACAAATAATTCATATTTCAATGACCAAATATTCAATGGTACTGGGTTCAATCAAATAGCAACTTACACAACACCTGATAATGAAACTCATGTAAATAGGCCAGAAATCAGTTGGAGTATAATTAGCCCTGGTCTAATGTCTCAGAGGACTGGTGCTTGTTCCGTTGCTATTGATAGCGCTGATGAAGTTTGGTTAATCGGTGGGTTCATGGATCCAAACCCATCCCAAAGTGGAGATGAAACTGCTGTTTCACTAATCGAAGTCTATGATAATGTAAACAATACCTGGGAGCCATCTCCAATGATTCTCCCCAGCCCGCAAATGTATTGTGAGGCAGAAATCATTGGTGACAAAATTTTCGTAGTCGGTGAATGGCCAAGAGGTAGTTCTAATCCGCCACAAATTTCGTCAGGTGTAGTTCAGATTTACAATATCTCAAACAACACATGGTTCAGCGGTAGCAGTATGCTCCCATTGAATGAGAGAGGGAACGGTGGAATGGCTGAATCAGGAGGCTACCTTTACTACGCCGGAGGGGTAAGAAATCAAGCAGGTAACGACCAATCAAATCGAACATATCGGTATGACCCAGTGAATGACAGTTGGGATAGAATGGCGGACATGCACCAGCCAAGAGCATCATTCGAATTAGTGAATTTCCATGGCCAACTATATGCAATAGGGGGATATCAAGGAACCTCAACATGGAATAGGCAGATTCTAAATTATGTCGAAAGATATGACCCATCTACAAATATCTGGACAAACCTATCTTCACTACCTGTTGGTCATTTTGGTTGGGGTGCCACCGTTGTTAATGATGAAATAATATTAGTGGGAGGAAATGATGGAAGTCCTAAGAAAACCGTTTATCATTACAACCCAGTGCAAGATACTTGGTCAAAAGGAAAAAACATAGTCACTGCAGGGCTTTTTGATATAGAAGTACAAGAGATAAACGGCGATGTGGTATGGGCATCAGGGGATATGTCAACATATGCTTACTCGACATGGGGACAATCATTTTCTGATGATTCTGAATATCATCAATTCTCAGGTTCTCATTCAGGTTGGATTAATTCACCAATTATGGACTTAAGGCCGAATATACATTCAACTGCTACTCCTGTCCAAATAACATTGAATGGCACCAATTCCCCTGGAGGCACATTAGGTGTTCAATATAGAGCAGGCTCAAGCCAAACATTGGTTGGGAATTCTGAATGGATTGGATCTGATGGTACAAAGAATACAACATACCCATTAGGAATTAATGATTTGAATCTAAATGACCCCGCAAATTATCTTCAATATCGAGTTGAAATGAAAGTAACTGATATGGAAAATTGGGATGAGCCGGACTTGGACAACGTTTCCATCTTGGCAGAGCATTCTTCATTCTCTACCATGTTACCTCAAATCGTAAACCCTCTCTCTGAAACACTTGTACTTCAAACAAATCATGAGATTTTAGGGTCAGGACAAATGTATGTTGGATTCGCTCCTTGTAATTCCCTAGGAAGTATAATTGGAGATTGGAGTACCGTCTACTTCGATGGTATTTCCAACTACCTTGATGATAATCAAGGAATGCTATTGAACGCTTATGGCACACTTAATTCATCCGCAAACCATGGAATAAGCATTGATTGGAACCTTGATTTTGGTGAGTTAATAGGCATTACACACCTGTGTAGTAAGGTAGGTTCAAATGCCACAACAATATCTCAATATATACATTCAGATTTAATTGAAATCAATAAAGATCTAACGGTTGTAATCGATGGTATTGAAACACTTCAAAGCGGATCTCCTGTTACTGGAGGGGTACCGATAGAGTTCAATTTAATCCATTTATTTGAGTCTACAAATAAGACTCTGTCAAGTGGTGACATACAAGCTAGGCTTTCTTTTGACATTAGAATAATTGATTCTTTGAACAATCAATATACTGGTTGGCTAAATGATACAACCCAGTGGTATGATATTACACCTGGACAAGTTAAGAAAATACAATATAATCTGTCAGAAAATGTTTCTGGAATTGTAAATATAACCGTTGAATCAAGAAGTGACCAGTCTTTCAATATGTTCGCTAATTCAAATTCAACTTGGCTTATTCTAGATAATGAAAAACCTGTAATCATAAGCAGCGACCCTAATTATGGAAGTTATATTGATACTAAATCGAACCGGGAGGTTTCGATATTGGTTGCTGATAATTCTGGATTCGATGTTTCAAACTTAATTGTTGAACATTGGATTCAGTCTTTAGATGATGGTTCAGATGGCTCTTTCCCTGACGGAGTGCCTCAATTTACTGAATACCAACCGATAAATTTCACATTAGAAAATGATGGGTCTTTGTGGTGGTTTAACCTCACATTATCAGACGATTCAAATACAGATCAAGAAGAAGTTCATGTTCGTATAATTGGTAAAGACAAGGTTGACTCGCTACTAGAAAACAATACAATATGGTGGATAACAAGAGATGCTAGAAATGGAGTCATAGAATCTTTTGAAAATCTTGATGATTCAATAGTGTGGGAAGTTTCCAGAAGTAAAAAATGGCAATTAAACATTTCAGATGCAAATTCTATTTCAGATATCCAAGAAATATGGGTCGAATTCGGTTATGATTCTGATTTTGGAATCAAGTATGATGTAGCCACACAAATATGTTCAGTTCTAGATAGTCGTATTGACTCCGATAGAAGCCAATGCTCTCATTCTATAGAATCTAACATTTTGGTATTCGAGTTCGAATTATATGCCAATTGGGATATTGATTTATCCGTTTTGAATGAAGGTGAGATTAAAGTTAGAATCAAAGACATAGATGGAGTTGCTTTAACCACATACCAAAATATGTGGACGTTTTCAGATGAATTCGACTTCCAAATCTTAACGATACAAGATATTACAGGGAACACAACTGGAGATATCACTAGTAGCAGTATTCTTGCAACTAATGATAAAATAAGAATTACAGGCACCATACATCACAAATTTTCAGGTGAAGATTACAACGGTGATATGGCAATAAATTGGTGGGGGACATTGCAAGGTCAATCGTGGTTGGGTGGGAACTCAATTCAGGTAATTGACGGTCTGGTAAATACGACAATTACTATGCCAATATCTGGTGGTAATCTTGACATGAGTCTAGCATTTCTCGATCCTTGGTCAACACGGACAATCGCAAATGCAAATGTCGGTGAATTTTTCATTGATGATAGCCCACCAGTAATTTTACAATCCTCAATCGAGACATTTTCTAGGTACGATTTGGAATCGGTCACTATTGGGGTGAATATTGAAGAGAACTATGCCTGGACAGATAATCTAACATTGAGATGCAAAGTGGTTTCAACTGAATTAGAATGGCCAGAAGTCCAAATTAAACAAACTCCATCCAGTGTATTTCAAGGAAAGACACTATTCTCTTTCGACTTTGATTTCTCTTCTCAGGGGAACCCATCACTGCTTTCACCAGAAGCGCGTATTGATTGTTGGGCTTATGGTAAGGACGATTCTGGCTGGGAATTGGTAAGAGAAGATGATGCACCAATCACAGATGTCTGGTTGTCATTCCCACTGAATGATATCGGCCCAAATCTCAAATTGAAAGATGTAAAGATAAATGGTGATGTTAAAGCAGGTACAAAACTTCGTTTAGATGTAACTATTTTTAATGACGGAGAAACATTAGACACACCTTTCAACATATCTGTATACACTGTATTGGATGGTGAAGAAACTTTGTCAGCAATGCATACCCAATCAGAAATTTATTCGGGACAAACAATTGTAAAGAGACTTTCAGTTACTGTTCCTGATGGAGATTGGACCTTGAAAGTAATAGTAGATGATGATTCCAAAATTTGGGAATTGAATGAAGATGACAATACATTTCAGAAGGATTTCAAATCTTCAGAATCCATTGATTCTGGATTGATCATAGGTGGATCAATATTTGGCTTATCGATAATTTTAATCTTCTTAATTATAAGAAAACGAGGAGATTCGGAAATGACTGCGGCATCAAAATCAATGCCGGAAATCGATATGAATAATGAGAAAGAACCCCGGGAAATAACCAAACCAACCAATATGAAAAGCAAGCCAAAGAGAGGCCCTCCTCCAAAAAAGAACTTTACAGAAATTCAGCCGACAAATAATCCTAGCATCACAGAAGCTATGGCAAAATTAAGTTTAGACACTCTTCCTGGAAATAAACAACATGAAAAGGTTCCTAGTTACGAATCTCTTCCAGCCGGTGGTGACTATGAGTACAAATCAGAAGGGACTTATTACACTGGACCAGATATAGGTACTTGGAAATTAGAAGAAGATGGTTCTTTTACAAGGGTGGAGTGATAAAATGTCAGTTGAAGTTGATGATGTTAAGAGAGTATTAGCAATTTGCTTCAGAGATGGTTCTACACAAACAATTGATGATTTAGAAAGGATACTTTCCTTTGACATGGGGTGGATGGACACAGATTCGGCACATCAAGCAATTAATTCACTAATTATTGCAGGGTGGATTGTGAACAATGATGGAAATTTATCTCCAAATTGTGAACTGAAAGGAATCAATGCTCCTTTAGGATGGCAACCAAGGCCATCTAGATTGATTGAACCTGTCGTAAATCAATCGCCAGGAATTCCTGTCAAGATAATCGATAAAACAACTGTCGTTGAGGACGACAATACATCGAAACCAGTCAATAAAGACCCTCGAAGTCGTCTTGAAAAGAGATTAATCAAATACATTTCAAAGCAATCTGGGATTGAACGTGATGAAGTTGAAAGAAGGGCTGAAAGAAAAGTAAAAGCATTGAATTATTGCACTACATGGATGGCGTTATGCTTAGTAAGTAGAGAACAGAATTTAGAAATGAATTCAATCATCGATTCTCTGTCCGCTAGTTGAACTGCTCTCAGCCATAAGTAACAATATTGGAAGCACAATAATGGATAGAACAAGAGAATAAGTTACAGTAAGTGCTGTGACTAACCCAAACTGTTGTACAACTGGCATTGGAGATAGTAGTAGAACCAAGAACCCTAGTGCAGTTGTTCCTGCTGAAAGAATAAGTGCAACCCCAGTTGTTGAGATAGTCTCTTCCAAAGCTTTCCAAATATCATCGGTTTTACTCCGTTCAGATTCAAATCTCCTCCACATATGAATAGCATAATCTATTCCTATTCCTAATGACAATGCTGTAACCATGATTGTTAGAACATTCCACTTTAGTGATAGCAAAACCATTGACCCTACTACCCACAATGTTGCTAAGACAACAGGAGTAAGGACTACTAGTGCTGGAACCATTCGCCTAGTTAGTATGAACAATACAAGGAGAGAGACCACGAATGAAATCGCTGTTGTTGACAATTGTGAGGAATTTAGCCCGTCAAGAACTGTCTGCAGGGATACAAGATCACCGGTCACGTGAATAACTGCAATACCAGACATTTCACCTCGCATTTTACCATCGTTAACCGATTCATCACCTAACTCATTTTCGAACCATTTCACTACACGACTACTTTCGGAAGAAGTAGATGCATCAACTTTAATTTCATTTCTCAGATGGATTATTTTTCCGTCATCCAAATGTACTGTGTTTGAGACTCTGTCAGCCCAAGATAGACCCGAAAATGGATCTGCAACTGTTGTTTCAGTAGATAACTCGGAAAAGGCGCCACTAAGATCAAGTGACTGTCCGCCTGAACTTCTGAGGTCTTCACCTACAATTACTAAGCCATATTTTTCACCAAATGATGTGTTATTATCAACAGCATCGTACAGTACCTTGTATGGTCCCTCATACGAAGGAGAAGAATCATAGGAACCTCCTCCCACTACATCATGATTAGTTGCTAAATCTTTGTGGAATCCTCTTAATTCGTTCAACAATGTAGAATCATCATTGATATCAGATTCACCCTCGGCAGGCTCCATTAGAACGTATACTAATTTCCAACCTGCACTTTCATAATTGTCTTCTAATTCTCCACGTACGTGCATTATCTCCATGTCGTTATTAAGGAAATCTGACAGGTCAAATTCGGTTTCTAATCCAATTGCACCTACGATTGACATTCCGGATATTATCAATGCAACAATGAATACTCCTGCTTGTTGCGTGCGTTGAACATCAACTAATTTTTTAGACAACTTAGGCATCCTAATTGGCTCTGATTTCTTGAATTTGCCGGGATTATCAAGGACAACATGAAGTGCTCCAACAACTACTGTTGAATTAATGAATGCTGAAACAACACCCACTGAAAGTGCTACTCCAAAAGTTATTAGAGGCGGCAGAGGTGAGATTATATTCGCCATGAATGCTGCTACCGTGGTTATAACAGCAAGCCCTAGGGGTGTTGACAACTTAGCACATGCAGCCAACCAAGCCTCTGAACTATCCTCAATTTCTGAGCGAAGTGAATTATATCTTCTTTGAAGGTGAATAGAATAATCAATTCCTAACCCGAGAACTAATGGGGCTACTGCTACTTCTAATGCAGTAAATCTTGCACCCATGAAATTAAGAATTCCATAAGTCCAAATCAATGCGAAGGATAAACCGACTAGTGGGAACACAACGCCTCTCGTGCTTCTGAAGGCTATCGCCAATAATGCAACAACAACTAGTAAAGCAATTAGAATCAACGTTGCTAAGTTATCGAACGTACCTTCATCTATATCATATGAAATTAGATCTAGTGATGCTACACCGTAATTCAGCTCGGATTCATCACTCAATTCATTGAATAATTCTCGCAGTTGGTTTTGCTTTGTTTTTCTTTCATCATTACTAAGACTTGGGTCAATTTCTAGAATCCACAATGTCGATGTAGCGGAAACAATAGGTGAACCTTCATCACCGTTGGTTGATATCCAAAGGCAGATGTCATCCCCATCGAAGTCTTTGTTTAGCATTCCATCAAGAATGAACTCTGCAACTTCTCTTTGCTTTGAAATATCACCTGGGCAATCAGTTTCATTCAAATCTAGAACTAAATTCAACATTTCTTCCCATGATGCAACATCTGAAAGTTTGGTTTTGTTTGCCTCTTCATCTAATGCTAATTGAAGAATGGAAGGCGCTGTAATAAAATTCAAGACCGCAGAATCTAACTTATCACTTAGATTCTCCACTTCACTCAAGTGTTTATCCATCAATATTATATCGTCAATGTCTAAAATATTACTTCCGTCATCAGAAGTTACGTGGACAAATAATGGTCTTGTTTCATTTGAAAAGTGTTCACTTATTCTTTCGTGTGCATCTGCTGATTCGGAGTCCGGCGCGAAATCAGCTAAATCCGTGTGGAAGGTAGGAGTGTTGAGTACGGTTAAATCAACTACCATAGCCACGGTAACTAACATTGAAACTATCAAAATAGGCCAAGAATATTTTTTAAAATTCGCAGACTGGCCGCGCAATTTATCATCAATAGCAGAGCCACTCACAGTTCTCGCTGATACAATTCACTAAAAAAGAGAGAAGGTTGTATTGATAAAAAAATGCTCTAAATTTAATCAAAAATAACGAATCTGGAAGTTTTTGTCAAGCCAAAGGTTCTTCAATATGAGGTTGGACGGCAGTTTGGTCGCTATGCCGGTTAAGGTGCTTGCAAAATCAGACTCTGAACTAAGAGTTCGCTTCATTGGAGAATCACACACATCTCTTCAGATATTAAGAGAGAGACTAAACACTGACAAAGGTGTTGACTATGCTAACTACTTCCCTGGTCACCCTGATTTGGATGAGCCAGAATTTTTCATCAGAACAAATAAGGGCGTTGACCCCGCTGATTTGTTAAAGAAACTAATTGGTGACATCACCGGTGATTTCACCAAGATGAAAATTTGAGATGTGTTCTTGAATGTCCAGTGATGACAAAATTGCTGAAGCAATTGGTTTAACTGGTTACGCAGTAGATTCCAAAGGAATTGGAGGAATACTAAAAGCAAGAGTTTCTGATTTCAGGGTTGATGAGATATCTTCGAAAATAAGCCTTGATCAAAAAGGCAGATTTACGGCAGCTAATGTAACTCTAACTAACTGGGAGACAAATAGATTCATTTCAAAACTTGCTAGAGCATGTGGCATATCAAGAAATAGAGTTTTCTTCGCCGGAACAAAAGACAAAAGAGCCGTCACAAAGCAAGTATTCATTATAGATGCACCACAAAAAAGAGTTGCTAATGTTAGCCTTTCGGATGTTGAAATTGAGATTATTGGTAGAACTCACCAAAAACTAGGATTCGGAAACCACAAAGGAAACAGATTCACTATAATTGTCAGAGGATGCTGCAATGAAGACGGTTCTCCGATGAGCGAAAGTGAAGCAATTGCAAGGATTCAACAAATTGAAGACAAAATGAAAGATGAATTAGGAGAAGGTATTTTTCCTAATTGGATTGGGCCTCAAAGATTTGGCTCAGGAAGACCTGTCACACCAATAGTTGGAAGACATGTTGTAAATGGAAATTGGAAGTCTGCTGTGATGGACTATCTTTCTATGGAAGGCGAAGAAAATGATGAAGTTCAGGCATTTCGAAAACAAATTAGAGAAGAGGGCATAGATAGTATCGACATAGATTCCATCCCAAACTGGCTTGGATATGAGAGAGACATTCTAACTCATTTGAGTAATAACACTGAGGATTGGATTGGAGCGTCCAAAAAACTTCCAAACAATCTCCAATTGATGACGGTACATTCTCTTCAGTCTGTGGTATTCAATAACACGTTGAAAAAACGTTTAGAAAAGAAAATACCAATTGCTATTCCGATTGAAGGAGATTTAGTTGGTCGAATAGATGACAATGGTCAACTAGAAACATCATCAATAGTTGGGGTTCAAGAAAGAACACTTAATCGAATCGAAAGAAATTGTAAATTAGGTAGACTCGCTGTAACTTCACAATTACCTGGTTCAGAATCTTCGCTGGCAAAAGGGAAAATTGCTAAACTAGAAAAAGAGGTAATCAAAGACATGGATCTTCATAAATCCGATTGGGTCATAAATGACATTAGTAGGTTGACAACAAAAGGCACAAGAAGGCCAACAATATCCAGATTCAGTGATTTCCAGTATGAATCTGTGCCAATCGCTTCTCTCGACATGTTAGAAGGAAAATGGTTAGAAGGCCCTAAGGATGGAGAAATGTGGCATCCTGAAGGAGCATGCATTAGATTTAGATTCACTCTCCCATCAGGAAGCTACGCAACTACACTTCTTAGAGAATTTATGCGTGTGCCTTTGAACCAATTATGATTCAAAGAAGACCCATGGACAGAACTTCAATTTCTCCTGTTCCACGGATTACTCTCATGTTTTCTTCAAAAATATCTGATAGTCCAGAACCATCGTTCATTACAACATGAACTTGAATGAATTTTAATCCGAAAGCCAGAGGTTTAATTTCACACAATTGTACATTGTAAACATCATCGTTAAGTGACTTGATTTGTTCTGAAATTTCCTCTGCTGAAACATCTTCAACATCTGAATCAGGCATTACTTTGTAAGTTATTGCTACCATACCCATATTTACACACTCCTTAAGGTCCTTGGAAACCACATGAACAAATATACGGCACGCCTTGATTTCTACATCTAGGACTTCTTCCGATAGGCTCGCCACAAGCGGGGCAAGGGAATGTTGTCGAACCCTTCTCTACGAGTGGGACTCCTGAAGCGGTACAAACGGTTGCTCTTTCTGCCATATCTACACCTCTGTGCATGCTCGGCACAACCTCTCCCTCTTTATCCTTGCGCGAGATTTTACCTATCTAAAATTCTGATTTTTCCTGATTTACCAGTCGATACTACTAGCTCTCCGTCCCTTTGGCGACACCAGCCATTTTCTATTTTGATTATGTCTCCTACTCTTGTTGTTTCTATTTGATCGTCCCATAAAACAAGACCTACAATACCAGTTTCATCTCTGCCACATGCGGCAGCGACAGGCCCTGTATAGTTTGAAGTAGAAATTAATCTTCGAGGATATATTCTCAAGATTACCAGTTCTAAGTGCTTAACAATCATGTTAGGTCTAAGCGACTCAACCTTTTGTCTTGTGTTCATTTTTTCTTTGTCATTCTCGTTCCTTATTTGTGCGAGAATAGATTTCTTGCTATTGTTGCTCGTGCTATTCGGCATATCTAAATCGAAAGAATCCAAAGATTATCAAACCATTCTTGGGTCAGATAAATGTGAAATTATTCCTTAGATTTACGTTTAACAACAAATGTAGATTTCGCTGGTTCTACTTCTTCATCAGGCATAAGGCCGCCCTCTCTTTCTTCCAATGCCCTTTCAAATGCTGGTTTGATTTTCCAATCAGGTCCTTTCTTAGGCGTATGATATTTACAGACCAAATAAACTTCAGAAGATGAATTTCTGCTAGCCATTGGTGAAAATCTTTTCACGAATTTGAAATGTGGTTTTACCAAATCAATCATCTCCTCAACTCCAACACCTTGGAATATTTTTGTGACAAAATGCCCACCATATTTCAAAATTGGAAGAGAGAAGTCGAATACTTCTGCTACAAGCATCAATGATACTGCTTGGTCAATATCCCATTTTCCAGTAATGTGAGGTGAAATATCAGATACAACTACATCAATCACTTCCGTTTCTATGCTTTCTAGTACTGCTGATTGGGTGTGAGCGTCAGTTATGTCGCCAACAATAAGATTCGCACCTTCAACTGGAACACAAGATTGTAAATCGACTCCTACGACTTTTCCGCTTTCACCTACCAGTTCTACGGCAACTTGAGCCCATCCTCCAGGGTGGCACCCTACATCCAAAACACTGTCACCGGGGCTCACTAGTTTGTGTTTTTCTTGAATTTGCTTGAGTTTGAAAGCCGAACGTGCTCTGTAACCACTTGCCTTGGCTTGGCGACGCCAAGAATCTTGTTGATGATTCTGAACCCAGCGGTCTGCCAATTGACTCCCTCAAACTCTCGTGAAAGTATCTCTATGATAACTTCATGGACAATTTAGATTTGTAGATATCAAGAATATAATGCTTTTTAGAAAAAAGTTTTGGATTTTTTAATCAAAAACACTATCATGATAGGGAGCAAAGAATATACTTTGTAAGGTGACCCATTACCATGCGCCCTGTATCCCTACGAACGTCTGCCCTAGTTTTGACCGTGATTATGGTCTTAATGCCGATGACCCCATTTGCAGACCAAGATTTCAAATCAGCCGACTCCGGCACTGAAACAGCTCCAGAAGTATTCAATGAAGAAATTGTCATGAATGCTGGAACCACAGGTGACGCTGACTCTATAGCATTCGGCACACAGTCCGGATGTGCGATTGGTGTTTCTGGCAACATCAAATGCTGGGGTAGTGGTGGTGATGGACAACTCGGTTTGGGTAACACCCAGAACATCGGGGACAGCACAGATGAAACTGGAACTGATTTGCCATTTGTTGACCTGGGAACAAATGCATCGGTGGACAAGATTGTCATGGGCGACAAGCATTCTTGTGCATTATTCACCAACGGCTCAGTCAAATGCTGGGGAGAATCTTCAGTACTTGGACTGGGATACTCAACAAGCGATGGTGGATTTGGTGATGGATACTTGGAAACTGGAGACACATTGCCGTTCTTGCAGTTCCCAACTGGCAGAAATGCTACAATGATTGAAGCTGGAAAGAGTCACACCTGTGCAGTTATGGACAACGATGACTTAATCTGCTGGGGAGACAACTCAAAGGGACAACTTGGTCTTGGCGACACAGACCATCGAGGAGATGCTTCTAGTGAAATCGGAAATAACTTCGCAGTCACAAGCGTGCCTACTGGCCGCACTATCGACAGCATGGCACTGGGCTGGGACCACACCTGTGTTGTTTGGGACAACTACAGCGTATCCTGCTGGGGTGGCAATGACAATGGACAACTTGGATTGGATTCAACAACCGACATCGGAGACGGTGCAGGAGAGATGGGAGACAATCTGGATTTCATAGACCTACCTGGGAATGCTAGTGCAATCACTGCGGGTGATGGATTCACTTGTGCTATCGTTGAAATCGGTTGGAACTGGATTGAAGCATTCTGCTGGGGATTGAATGACTTTGGACAACTTGGAATTGAATCTACAACAAATGTTGGAGATGGCTCCGGTGGCTC
>PAMN02000008.1 GCA_002707335.2 Methanobacteriota archaeon
TTGAAGCCGGCGCGCGTAATATATTACACCATGTCACTTCAATTGTTTTTCCTGTACATGGCCGCAGCCACATTCTACAGTGAGAAAAAATGGGCCAAAAAAATTTCCGAATCATTTAGACTGCACAGTTTGTATTTGCTCCCAATTTTCTGTTTGAGTTTTGTCCTTATCGTTAGTTACCTCGCAGGTGGAACAAGCGTTGCTATTGGAGATGTTAGTTGGGTTTATTGTGAAGGCGTTGGTCCAGGAGAGGGCAAAACTGCATCTGGAGAACCATTGGGCTTTGATGTCATATGCACGGAAGAATACGAATCTGTGTATCCATTGACAATGTCAAATGTAGCGCTGGGGCCGCTTACTCGAATCCTCCTGTTTATCCCACTTATCGGCGCAATTGTGGCAACTGTCGCTCTCACAAGTTCTCGAAAAAGAATCAATGAAGAAGAAGATTCCAACCTATACGGGGAAGTTAGGGCAGTTCGCGTAGGATTCATTGGCAAGACCGCTATGCAAATTACAACCACCCTCATTCTTTTTTGGATGATTTTTACGCTCGGAGAGTCGCCCAATTTAGAGACCAATGTGTTTAATCCGGATTTACAGGCGTCCAATTTGAACTTGCTTTTGTTTTTGCCACCATTGATGCCTACAGCAGTCGTCTTGGCTGCTTTATTTGAAGGAATAGTGTTCACTTATGCAGTAATCAAGAACGATATGTTCGGAATCGATGAACAACTACGAAAGACGTTCACAACGACAATTTTTGCTGGTTCCGGTGCCATTCTATTCCTGGTAAGCACCGAACTTATGGAATCTCTTTTCGACCAAGGTTGGATTGGTGGAGTATTCATTGGAATGACATTTCTGATGATGAGAAAACCCATTATCTCGGCGTTAGGAAATGTTTCATCGAAACTCATTCCGGAATCGCACACAAAAGAAGAGTTAGGTTATCTAGAAATGTACTATCTAGCTAAGAAGGATCAAAAAATTACGGATAAAGAGCGGTCGATGTTGGATCTGCAAGCTAGGACTTATGGACTCACAGATGAACGTAAAGCGTACCTTGAGAAATGGTATGAAGAAATCCTGGAACAGGCCGGAGACAATGATTACCTTGCAAAAAAGTATGGGAAAAGTGGAATCAATATGATGAGCGTATTTGGTACGACGGGAGAAGCTCCCATCGATGAAAGGGAAATCAAAGAAGCGTTTACTCAGATGGACCAAAACCGTGACAATGTGATTTCACAAGATGAGTTTTCGAAAGCATCAGAAGTTTCCAAACTTCCCGAAGAATCACGTGAAGAATTGTTTAATGAAATCGATTTAAACAATGACGGCGTAATTCAATATGACGAATTTAGAATCCAAGCGCAGGTAACTGAATCCGAAGTTTTGAAAATCAGTAAGGAAGAGACCTATCTTGAAATGTATAAGGTTGCTATGAACGACCTGATTATCACTGATGACGAGCGAAAGATGTTGGAAATTCAAGCAAAAACGTTCGGTATTTCAGAACAAAGAGTCATCGAGTTAGAAAGAGAATATGATTCAAGTTTAGAAAAAAACGAATGATTAATTGAGAATCTTGATGTAATCATAATCATTTTTGAAATCATAGAGCACGGTGTGTCCAACAGAACCATTTCCTACGATTAGTTTAACACCTACATCTTTGAGTCTGGAACATGAAAGCCGTCTTCCTTTCCATACTTCTAGTCGTTTCTGGAGCGCTTGCAGGATGCCTGAACTTTGATGATGACGATGATGTTGAAGAACCAGAATTTTTTGGTGAAGTATACTGGCTAGAAAACGGTGTAGCATTGATTTGGGTTGATGAGTGGTTGTACTATGGACTACCAAAAATCGATGGGGGTTGTGATGAGTGGAATGTCATCTTGGATGATGAAATTGATTGGGATAAATTCAAAGCTGAAGAAGGTAGTCCTATAGGTGATGTTTGTTTTGACTCAGCTAGAGATGAAAAGCATATATCAACTTACACTGGAGATTATTTTGAGATTTGTATTGTAGGAGACGAGGGTGAGGAAAATTCGTGCTATGACATATACCTAATCGACGGCGGCATAATTCGTTATTATGATGATACTGGCGAATGTGTACCTCAATCAAGCGACATAAGAGAGCCAAGTGGGGAATACGAAACCACATCCGGCCTCTTAGTAGATGATGAAGAGTGGCACGAGGAGTTTGCAGATTTTGTTAGGGACTCAGAGGATGCAGCAGAAGAAATTGGGTGTCTGACACTATTATACGGTTTTGAGGATCCAATAGATGAAGATGATGAGAACATTTATCCTAGATGTGAATTGATATGGCCTGAAGATCCTTTCAAGGCAGCAATATATTCCTTCATTGCAGAGTATGAACTACACTATGGTTCTTCAGTCGGTTGTTTCTTCGATGATTATGCTGACCAAACCTACGGTGATATAGCCTATGAATTGGAGGGCGATTTCTCCTCTTCGGATGCATTGGGATTCGCTCAAAATTGGGTTGACACAAATGCTCAGGACTACGGACAGGAATCATTTGACTTATCTACAGAATTCAACATTGCAGGTGGAGGATTAGGTCACATAAACGGAACACATCAACCTGAGCCAATAGAGTGTAGTGAAAGTGGAGATGAAACAACTTCTCAAACAACAAACTCATCTATATTCTCAATCCAAGACAACCCACATGTCAATCAATCTGGAATGACCTGCTTCACCAAATATGTAGAAGTGTTTGGATTAGGNNTATANGCTGAATCNGGACTTAGTGACGAACAAGTACTGCACGCTGCTGATGTATTAGCAGAATTGCTAGACAATGANGANNACGGGGTTGCTGATGACCAAGCCTTGCTTTCAAGGCTGCAAGACATGAATGCTCTTGTTCCGATGTTCAATTCTGAAGAAATTGATGAATCTCCTGCCCTTTTGGATTTCGAGGAGAATTACAATGGCAATGGCGTGGGTGCTGTATTATTTGCAAACGAAGTAGATCCTGAAAATCCAGGGCTATGGGGCGCAGATGCAACCATCGAGGAGATAATGCACACAATCAATCATATCGGTCATGTTCATTTGTATCCCGATGCTTTTGGTTTAGAGCCTAATTCATCTCTGCTAACTGATGCAATGGACGAAGCAAGAGGTGGTCAATTCGTTGAGCATCCTGGCGAATATCCTGAGGATGCATGGTACCATTACGACGATGTAACGTGCGAATATGATTGCATGGCTATCGAATACCTCTACTGGGCTCAAGTCGCAAATATGGGCTTACTGAATGATACCGAGACTTGCGATGGTATTGATGATGAATGGCAGCCATGCTCGAAGGAATTGTTGGAAAGTATGGATGCGCTAATTTACGCTCTAATTACCGACCCTCAGTATATGATACCTCAAATTGCACCTGATGGGCAATATAATCCTGAGTGAATTTATTGTATTCCCCTACAACTAATTTGCACAAGGCCAAAAGGGTCGCAAAACTTAGGTTGACAAAGAATAAAATTTCATGGAATTAATCAAGAATCTAAAAGTCAATCAGTATCGTTTGCTTACATGAAGAGGATTCTAGTTCTGCTATTGTTAGCATTATTTTCAACTAGTGTCAGCGCTGAATCCTACATCATAACCGGTCAGGTAACCTATTCTGACAACTCCCCAGTCGGTGCCCGAGACATCGCTATTGACTGCACTAGCGATCAGTATTATTGCTCGCAATACAAAGGAATCTCCGCAATGACTGATATTAATGGGGTTTACACTATAATTCTAGAAGTGGACTCTGAGGAAAACAATACTGTTGTCTTACTATCGATTTTGGGAGAAGATTTCCCGCACACGATTGACTTAGGAGCAAAGGAGCAATCACCAGATGGTAGGATGTATCAAGACATAAAATTGGAACAAAAACCATCCACTAGCGCTATGTCTTTTGCATTGGGATGTTGTTTGCTTCTATTTGGATTGATGGGAATTTCAGTATTATTCAAGACTGGTAGAATGCTTTCTACAAAGGATGGTCGAGCATATTTTGCAGGTCACAGGCCACCTAGAACTGTAGAATGTTTGGTCTGCAACAAATCAATTGTCCAACATGAATTGGTTAAACACATGATGGTTGAACATAACATGGAAGCGATGGAAGCTGGCGAATCCGCAGGCCTTGCCATGCGCAAAACCTGGTCAAAAGATTAGAAGATGTCTCTATCTCGATGCCCACATGTCATCAATAATTTCAGCTTCAAGGTCAGAAAGAATGTAGTTTGTTCCATTGGGCTGACGAATAATCAATGAAGAGGATAGAATTTCACTTGATAAAAATTCACTCCTTTCAATCATTGACTCATCGTTTTCACAGAATTCTAATATTTCTAACCGAACCCTGTCTTCTCTTGTATTGTCTGCGTTAGGGTCTACCCAATACTGTATAACTTCTGTTGGACTGAACATTGGAGTTACGACGCCCACCATCTTTGATTTAGCGATAATTCCTGCCGGATTGTTTTGATGCTCTGAGCGCCATAGATATACAATGTCACCAGGTCGCATTTTTCGTTGATTTACCTTTACCAACCATGTCGTTTTTTCTAAATTTTTCACCGCATCATTAATTCGAAAAGTCCCAGGATTACCTTGGAATATCCAACTTGTCATAGGCTCTGCTGTTTGAATTAGTACATTAGACATTTGTCAGATAATTACGATGGATTCATCAAGTGTGAACTATTGCGAGATATATGCGTATTAGTCACAATACATCAGAAGGAGAATTATACGTTCACGAAGTTCCTCAATTTGGACTAGGAGTATTCCTAATGTCTGAAGGGGGAGAATGTAAAAATTCAGTTCTAACGGCTCTAGAATGCGGTTATACTCACATAGATACAGCAAGGGCATACAATAACGAGCAAGAAGTTGGTCAAGCACTCAAAGAAGCAGGAGTAGACCGAGAATCGGTATTCATTACAACAAAACTCCGAAGAACACACGCAACAGGGTATGTAGACACAATCGAGCATTGCAAGAAGTCTCTCGAACTTCTAGACACAGATTATATCGATCTTTACCTTGTTCACGCACCACCAGAAAACCCTGAACACAGGATACCTGTGTGGAAAGGAATGGAATACTGTTTGGAACAAGGATGGGTAAAATCGATTGGTGTATCAAATTACGGAATCGCACATCTTGAAGCGATGAAAGAATATGCAACATATCTTCCTTCCGTCAATCAAGTTGAATTTAATCCCTGGTTGCAAAGACCAAATTTGATGGCAGCTACTGCAGATGTCGGTGCTAAAGTGATGGCATATTCTCCACTTGCTAGAGGTCACAAAGTAGACGACCCTGAATTGGCAGCGATTGCAGAAAGAATTGGCTGCACGCCCGCACAGGTAGCGATTAAATTCTGTTATGATAGTGGATGTATAACAATTCCAAAGTCGAGTAATCCAGACAGGATTAGAGAAAACCTTGCCTCTCTTGATGTTGATATATCAGGAGAAATGGATGCAATAAAGGCAATGGAATGTGGATATATCTCTGGATGGGACCCCACCACAGAAGATTGAGGATGATTAGATGACCAAGATAAATTTTCAAGAAAAGTTAGGAAAATTTAGTGAGCACTGGACTCCAAAAGTAATCGCTGAAATGAATGATTATCAATTCAAGTTGGTAAAAATCCAGGGTGAATTTGTTTGGCATAATCATTCAAATACCGATGAAGTATTCATCGTAATTGAAGGCTCAATGAAAATAGAATTTGATGATGAGACTATACAACTCAATGAAGGAGAAATGTATGTTGTTCCCAAAGGAGTACAACACAAACCGTTTGCAGATGAGGAATGTAAGGTTCTACTTGTAGAGCCGAAAGGTGTTGTTAACACAGGTGAATCTGACAGCAAATTAACCGCCGATAATGACGTTTGGATTTGAGATATAATCACTAATTAATATCAATTCGAAAATGACATTTTATTCGATATGTTTCGAAATGAGGAGATAACCCCTCGGATGAAACCACTGAGTAAGAACGCACACAAAGCAAGAGTCATTGCCCAGCCCCAAATGTTTGTTATCGCTCTCATCTCACCATCTGTAAGCATCAATGAGAGAATAGTTGCAAGTCCAACTCCAATTGATGTCTTTGCTCTATTTTTCATATCCATTGAAAGAATAGTTCCTACTTTGGATTGGCTTGTGAGTAAAAACATAGTCCAAATTGCAGTGCCAATTGGCCAAACAATAGCTTTAGATCCTAATCCGCTAAATGTGATGTTGTTTTGTTCTAATTGGAAACTGGTAACGATCAACACAATAGCCCAAACTACCGAAAAACCGAGCGTAATCAAAATCTGATTTATCGACTTATTTACTTCACCAGACAATCCATTTTCTCCGATTTTTTTAGGTTCTTCATCAGGAGATTCTATGTCACTTTCTTCGGTTTTCCCTACATTGATTTTGTCATCTTCTACTAATGATTCTAATCGATTAACTTCTTTTTCTAGCGTCTCGATTTTAGTAAGTAATTCCTGATGTTCAGTCACAGGAAGAGAGACCATTTTTGGGAGTTTCTCATCATTCACTATAATTTGTTTATACTTCTCATCTTCTTTTAGTGATTCAATAAATTCAGTTTTCTGTTTCTTGCGAGTTTCAATCATCTGCTCCTTTTTTTCAGCAATTTTGCCACCCATTTCAGAAGCAAATCTTGCTGCTGAATCCATCGCTATCTTTGAATTTTCAGCAACGACTTTGCTTGTTTTTACTGCTCCAGATTTGATATTCTCAAATGACTGATCAAATTTTGATTTCACATTATTTTTTTCTGTGAAATCTTCATCCGACATTCCAAATCACCATCTATTCACACCAACTAGGCGTTTTTGAGATATATTCACTTGCATCCTCGGAATAAGAATTTGAGTCTTTGATTAAGAGAATGCATGAATTTTCAACCTCTGATGTTTCATCTTGGCCATCAATTGTCAGTTCGGTCCATTTTAGCCAAATAGCGTCCTCATCACTGGAAAATCCTTGCTTTAGTACCTGAACAACTTCAACAGAATCGTCACCAGTCCCAATTGTTGATTTTATTGTCAACATATCCCCATCGATTTCCCATGTAGCATCATTCCCAGTTCCATCTTCAAATGTACCGTCCATATTGAAAGTGAATACCTGGCCATCGGATTTAGTCCAAGAACCTTCTAATGGATGAGTTGATGCAGGTATTTGTAGAACCATGTAGATTACTAACAGGCCAACTAAAATCCCGCAAATCGAGTAGACGATTTTTTTGTTATCTTTGAGCATGATTTTGGAATTATCAAACAATACACCAGCCTTGAAAATTATTTTATCGAGATTGAATGACATTTCCGGACTTTCTTCGGAATTAATTTTCTCAGACGGGATGTATTCGAAACCAGGCGGAGGGGCAGGATCTGGTTTTCTACCATCTAGAGAGAAATCAGGAAAATATCTCATTGTGTGTTCGAGCGCTTCTTCTTCAGAATAGCCTTGTTCGATAAGATCTTCATGGTAGGAGATCGCTTCTGACATAGTTTCACCTCAAAATACCTCAAGAATCGCTAGATAGTTCATTCAATTGCATGATTTCATCTAGTGAGTCATCATCCTCATTGGAGTCATTATCTTCCTTTGTGGAAACTTCCTCGTGTTCCATGTTCCAATTCAAGAAACCGCTCAGTCCAAGCATCCCCCATAGTAGTAGAGGTGGAGCCAGTTCAACATTGAGAGAAATACTGTATATGAACGGTGGAGTCAATTCCGCTTCAATTTGAAAGCCTCCACCTTCAGCTAGCATTTGTACCAGTATGATCCACAAGAAAACACTAGTTCCCAAGAAGGCAGTCATTCTAGCCAGAGATTTACCATTACTGAATAGGTAAATGCTCAACAACATTACTGCTGTTACTAGTCCATATGACGCTGCGCTAAATTCATTCGAACCGTATGTGGTCTGATACATTGGAACTAGTGCTCCAAACAGTGTGTGTGGAATTGCGACAATCAATAACCAAATATTTGGATTCAATAAACTCTTCAAATCAGTCTTCAAAATTCGTTCAATCTTATCACCCATGCTCAGGCCTCCTTTTCTTTCTTGGATTGGCTTTTCTTAACCCTCCAAAGGAATGTTATTGTTATTGCAGAAGAAATTGCTAGCAGGATTAGAATATCTTGAATGCTTATGGTAATGACTCCGCTATCTTTGGAATCGGCTGAATCTACATTTTGATTACCTGATTCCTCGAAACTTTGTCCGGCATCCAGAGGTTTGGTGTCTAGGATATCAATTACGCCATCACCATCATCGTCTCCATCTCTATTGTTACCAACTCCATCACCGTCAGTATCTTTCCATTCTGTAAAATCTTCTGGGAAATCATCTTCAGAATTTTTGTATCCATCCCCGTCTATGTCTAGATCAATAGAGTCTGGAAGTCCATCATTATCTATATCTGAAATGTATGTTGAATTATACGGAAAAGCGTCTTCAGTATCAAGGATTCCGTCATTGTCATCATCGGTATCTGCATTATTTCCTATTCCATCACCATCGTGATCTAACCACTCTGCTGCATTAAACTGGAAAGCGTCGAGAGCGTCTATGACACCATCATTATCATCATCGATATCTGCATTATCTCCCTTAGAATCACCGTCGAAATTATACTGTTCTTGAGGGTCATTAGGAAATGCATCATCTGAATTTAGAACTCCATCTCCATCGATATCAGAGTCCTCAGCATCTGAAACACCATCTCCATCCATATCTGCGATTACTTCAACAAAATCAGTTTCAGAATCTTCGTCGTCAGGAGTGCCATCATTATCATCATCGATATCTGCATTATCGCC
>PAMN02000037.1 GCA_002707335.2 Methanobacteriota archaeon
AATCTTTCATAACCCCATCTTAGTTGTTCCCAACCACCTTCAGAATTGGGTTCATTCTGAGGAGGATTATCTGCATAAACGAGGTGCGGAGGATGGGGTGCAAGGCATGCTGCCACAATACTACCTTTCGCCATGAGTTACCCACAAAGTTCCGCACCTTCTATCATTCGCTTCCTGTTGGGGGGAAATATGGGAGATGTGTTAGACCTGAAGTTCAGGCATGTAATCTGGCCAACAACCTTTGGAATTGTTTTAATTTCAGCATGTGCTGCTAGTTTAGAATATCATAGATTTCCACCTATGATTCTGTGCCTAGTCGTTGCCAATTTGTTCTCACCTGTACTCTGTAAGTTAACAAGGTCAGGAGATATTAAGGAACACGCTATAGGGCTTGCATTAGTCTGTATTCCAATGGCAATATTTTGGTCAATTGGTTCAAGTTATTGGAATATAGCAATACCATTTATGGTATGGGTTTGGCAATCTGCTTCATGGTCCAAGTCAAATCAGCCACCGATTAAATACGGTGTTTGGCATGGATTTGGTATAGCTTTCTCAATAATTCCTGGAGCAATGCTCTTCGAGAATTTATTCTAGTATGATTCCTCATCATTTGGGAAATCTTTTGAACGAACATCTGAACAATATTGTTGTACTGCGTTTGTGATTTGAGTTTCTAAATCTAGGTACCTTCTTAGGAATCTTGGACTAAAGTCTGTTGTAATACCTAACATATCGTGTAAAACTAAAACTTGGCCATCACATTCTGCTCCAGCACCGATTCCTATTGTAGGAATCGATATGGATTCACTAACTTGTTTAGCTAAATGTGCCGGGATCTTTTCTAGAACGATAGCAAAACAACCAGCCTCCTCCAAAATTTTCGCATCAGAAATCAACTTCTCAGCTTCATCGTTTTCTTTTGCTCTAACTGTGTATGTGCCAAATTTGTATATTGATTGTGGAGTCAATCCAAGATGACCCATTACTGGTATACCTGCAGTAAGTATTCTTTCAATACTGCCCACAATTTCAGAACCACCCTCAAGTTTAACAGCATGGCCACTCGATTCTTTCATGATTCTAATCGCACTTTCTAATGCTATCGCAGAATTTCCCTGGTAGGTTCCGAATGGCATGTCGACAACTATCAGAGCTCTATCAACCGCTCTTTCTACACACTGTGCATGATAGATCATATGGTCGAGGCTCATTGGAACGGTAGTATCTCTACCAGCCATTACATTGGATGCTGAGTCGCCCACAAGGATGACGTCAACTCCTCCCCTATCCACGAGTTTGGCTAGGCTGTAATCGTAAGCCGTTAGCATGGTGATTTTCTCACCAGCACGCTTCATTTCTTGAAGCGTGTGAGTTGTCACTTTCTTGGCTTGCCCATGCACGGACATAGTTATTCCACTTGTGAAGCGGTTTTGAATCCCTCGCTAGTAAGTGAATCTTCAAATTTCAATTACATCTAACTGTTCCAATAGCATGTCGTAAAGTGTTTGTCCTTCATTACACTCAAGCATTTGGTACCTTGTTTCGGGGTCACTAACAGTCATCGCAGCGATGGTATATGCAGAGTATGGATTATTGTACATTATCTGTGAAATTTGAGTTTCTATCCAATCGTCAAATACATGTTCGTCTAATCTCAGAAGTACACCAATTTTAGCCAAAATTTTTCGGAAAATATTCTCCAGTTCGTCTAATTTATTCTCTGAAAATTCTATTTCTTCTTCAATGAAGTTAACCTTGGCTGAGATGTATAATTTCATGTTGTCGCTTTCACTTGGAATTTTTGCAATAATTGATTCCAGGTCAGGAAAGATTCCTTCTTCGGGTATCAAATCAGACATAGATTCGTCGCTAAACGGAGGTAAAGATGGTTCAATTATTTCATCGATCTCGAATCTTCTCTTGCCAATAATCTCAATAAAATGATTGGAGCCTTTTGTATCATGATGTAGAATTTCCGCTTCACAACCATATTTACGAGGGCTATCCCAGCCGTTTACTTTTGAAAAATCATCATTTAGTACAAGACCAAAATTCTTCTCATCCAGTAAACAATCGTCAAGCATTTGTTTGTATCTTGGTTCGAATATTCTCAAGTGTTGGACTTCTCCTGGAAGAAGAATCATTGGTAAAACAAAGAGCGGTAATTCTTCTGCCATGTCCATAACTAGGACAGATTACTTTTGAAGATGTGTTCAATCGTTCTTCACACAAATATTACTGAACTCGGAAAAGAAGTCAACAGACCATTGTCCACCTTCCCTTCCTACACCTGAATTTTTGACACCACCAAATGGAGTTCTCAAATCCCTGTGTAACCAAGTGTTAACCCAAATAACACCAGATTCCAAATTTTCTGCTATATCTTTTCCTCGACTTTTTGACCAGACCGAGGCCGACAATCCGTATTCTGTACAATTAGCAATAGAAATCGCCTCCGCATCTGTTTTGAATCGATGAATCGTTACCACCGGACCGAATATTTCCTCTGTTGCAGTTCTTGACATATGAGAGATATTACCTACAACGGTTGGCTGAATCCAAGCACCAGGTTTGTCGATAGTATTACCTCCAAATAAAATCTCACCGCCCTCATCTTTTGCAAGTTTGATGTATGACAAAACCTTCTCTAAATGCTGATTGCTAATTACCGGTCCGATTTTGAAATCCTGTACCTGTTGCAAATAAGCATCCATGAAATCGTCATATATTGAATCATGAATTAAAACCCTAGAGCCGCAAAGGCAAATCTGACCTGAATTCAAAAATGATGAGCGAACAACCCCTGGAACTGCCAAATTTAAGTCAGCATCCTCCATAACTATGGCTGCATTTTTGCCCCCAAGTTCTAGACTCAATTTTTTGAACATAGGTGCTGCAGTTGCCGCGACTATTTTTCCTGTAGAAGTGCCACCTGTGAATGATATTGCCTTTATTTTTGGATGTTCTACGATAGCTTGCCCTACTTCAGGCCCATATCCTTGAACGATATTCAAAACGCCATCTGGTAGGCCAACTTTGACTGAAACTTGNCCCAAGAAATGTGCTGTGAGTGGGGTTAATTCACTTGGTTTGGCAATAATNGTATTTCCCATCAACAATGCTGGTGCTACTTTCCAAGATAGAAGGTACAAAGGCAGGTTCCANGGAGAAATTAATCCTACAATTCCAACAGGTTTCCTCATAACAAAATTCATCGCATCTTCCATTTCGAATGTTTGTGAAGTTATTTTCCTTCCAAAATCTGCGAAAAATCTGAAATTATACACTGATCTACTCGCATCTACATTTAATGCAACATCATGAGGTTTACCTGTGTCTAGAGATTCTAATCTTGCTACTTCGTCAATTTGGTTCTCCAATTCATCCGCAATTTTATCTAACCAATCACAGCGTTCAATCAATGATAATTTTGACCATGAATCCAATGCTGATTCCGCTGCATTCACTGCATCATCTACATCTTTGGTTCGTGGCACAGTAGCAATTATTTCGTCGTTAAGCGGGGAAACATCATCAAATGTTTCCTGAAGTTTTACAAATTTTCCACCCACTAAATTGTGGACTTCAATCATAAATCCACCTCATACAACCATCTATCTTGGTCAGGGTCCCATTCATCCCAAGTAGGAATTGTTTTGAGAATCGAATGCAAATTTTCTGGCACTATACCTGGCACGACAAAGGCCTTTTGTCGATTCAAAGGATATGGATTTCTTAGTTCTATACCAAGACAGCCTAAAATCGCCCTAGCGACATACCATGTTGCTTGAGAATTCCAGCCGTGTGCGATTTTTATTACGACACCTAATCCATTTGGATAATCTGGGTGTTCGATAGCCATACCAAGTAGCCCATCTGCACCTTCTTTCGCAATTACTTTGCCTTTTCCAATTTTCAAAATAGTTGAATCTAATCTATTGAATCCTCCAACAAGATCGGGATTTTTACACATAGCTTCCCATATCCAATCTGAATCTTTGTCTTGAACTAAACCTGCGTATATCTTTGCCAATTCTGCAACAGTATTGGAAACTGTAGGCAAACCACATCCATCTTTAGCAATTCTCGAAGGAGTCCAATCCTCGCCTAAGAAACGTCGAAGTTGCCTCATGTAGGCTTTGAAAACTTCATGCGTTGGAAGTGTATATCCTGCACGATTCCAACCTTTAGCTCTGCAACCCGCTAAAATTGCGGCATGTTCTCCACTGCAGGTATGATACCATCTTCTTGGCCTTCTTACTTGTCTTCCGAATTGGATTAATGGAACATCTAGTGGAGTAAGCATAAGTGGCCATTCTGCTTCTGCCAGAAGAGATTGTGCTGCAGCAACGTGTTCGGTATCTCCATTATGACTAGCAACTGAAATCGCTTTTTGTTCCCATGAGCAATACTTCAATTCTTCTGTGAACTCTTTAATCATAAATGGTTTCATCATTGAACGGCCGTAACATAGGACATTACCACCAAATGAATGAATCACTTCATCACCATGACACCAGGCAACAGCGCCGTGAATAGTAGTTTCTGAAACTCCGTTTCTTCTGTAGTCCACCAATGGTTCCCATTCTACATCTCTGCCAGTAGGAATACCTTCGATATCTTCGCCCAAAGGTGAATCTGGATAAACCTTAGAACCCGGCCTTCCTGGTGCTACTGCTGAATTTTCATCGTGTTTAAGATCCACAATTATCACTCCAAAAGGGGCACAACTTCCCTGTACCAGGCTTCCATATTTCGAATTACACGTTCATTATCGTGATTAAAAAAATCAAACCAACACATAAGCCGGTCATCTGGATGAAATCTTTCCTTTACTTGGTCTGCAACCTCTTGTGGATTACCAATTAGAGCATTATTTGCTGCTCTTTCGACTTTAGAAGGATCAAGTGTGCCTTCTAATGCTTTCCAGTATTCACCAAGTGCTAACCTTGCCTCTTCTTTAGCAGCCTTTGATTGTTCTTCTGGAGACAAACCGCTTTCTGCATTAAGGAATACAAATGTAGTTCGAGGCATGTCCCTTCTCATCCATTTACCGCCATCTGGATGGAATATCTTGTTCATTCTTTCGTGGGTTGAATCAATTACTTCAGGAGAGGTTATTGAAAGATTGAAAACTTTCACCGGCAAGAAATTGTTCACGAACTCTTGTGCTTTAGGGTCGTGAGTTCCAGCAACTAACTCCAATCGATTTCTAGGCCAGTTTTTGGGGACTATTGATATCTCCTCAAATTCATATCTTCTTTCTATTCTGTATGAATCTGATTCAACGCCTGCAGCATGTTTGACTTTTTCCCAATCCTCATCACTCCGAAAATTATCCCGAGCAAGATGAGTTTCACGAATATCTCCAGATTTGATTGTATCGCCTCTAAGAAGTCTAAGGAATATTTCGCTAGCCTCCATGAAAATCTGACCCCGTAATGTTGGCCAAGCTGCTTTTTCGATTTCATTTCTAGGAACTACACCATATGGTTTAGCCATAAATTCGAATCTACCTGCACTGAATCCAACATGTAATTTTCTTTTCTCATCAATAAACGATAGAAATTGTACCGTGTTTGCCAGTCTCTCTGCAAGAGCAATAGGACCGCCACCCGCTAAAATACTGACTACAGCCGAACCAACATCAATTCTATTTGTCCTTCTGAAGGATTCCATAGCTAGTTGACAAAAATCAGTGCAAAGGCCAACTTCTCCTTTCCAATGCGGAACAACAGGATTAGTATTCTGTTGTTGAGTTTCGGTAGACAAATGTGCTTGAGCAACCCAGGCAACACCAAAACCAAGTCGGTCTGCTGCTTCTAACTGTGCAAAATAATTTGCAAACATCTCTGATTCAGTTGGGGTATATCCATTGTGGTCTGGAGTTTGGGATATGGAAAAGAAAATATCGAACTCCATACTATCCCCCTTTTCCCTGTAATCTGACTCGATGTATCAATATCACTGTGCTTCTGTTAATTTAGCGACACGCTCTTTAACCAAATCTGGAACTATTTCACCTTCTTCCATAAATTTGGTCATTATATCTGAAAGTTGCACCATTGCTTCATCAGGCTGGTCAGAAATTTCTGCAAGATCTGCAAGTCCCCATTTAGCAACCAGTACACCTGATAAATCGTTAATCTGTAAGGCCAAATCCAGGGATTCAATCAAAAGATTTTGAGCATCTTCCAATTCTCCGACTGTGGCATGAATATGTGCCAAGTCCGCAAGAGCCTCCATTTTTTCAAGTGTTTCTGAATCGGGAATGATACCCAATCGCTTTTTTAGATGCATTTTACTTGTTTCGAATTCACCCTCCTCCTTTGAGATATGGGCTAATAATGCATGACCGTAAATCATTCCTTCAAGGTCTCCTACTTCTTCCCTTAGTCTCATTGAACGATTTGCAAATGTCATAGCCTGTTCTGTACCAAGAGACAATAATGCTGCATGATGAAAGATTCCGGCAGCAAGTCCGTTGAGACCCTCGCTTTCACTGGCGATTCCTAATCCAATTATTTCTTCCTTTGAAGCGCCTTTATGCTTCATCAGTTCAAATTGACACCAACCCTGCTCTTCAGCATCTGATGCAACCTTAACAGCATGATCTAACAATCTTGTTACCAGAGAATCCCTACCAAGTTCTTTTGCTAGCTCTGATAAGTGTAAAGCGAGGCTTGTATTCAATGCTTCAACGCCGTCGCCCTCTGCAAACATTTCAAGCAATTCCTCTGCTTTTTCTTGGCGCATTTCTGTCAAATTATCACCTCAAATTGAGCGCAGTCTTCCACCATCAACGGCAAGAGATACACCTCTGATGGCACCAGAGATTGGGAGGCAGAGATATGTTATTGCTGCAGCGGTCTCAAGTGGATCAATCAATCTTCCAATCGGAACCTGCGAAATCCAACCTTCATGGATTTCATCGATTGTTTTTCCAGTTCTTGCATTGATTGAACTTGCAAGTGAACCTAGACGGTCAGTATCGGTAAATCCTGGAAGGACGTTGTTGATTGTAACACATTCTGGTAATTCTCTTGAGAGAGATTTTGCCCAAGAGGCCATAGCTCCACGTAATGTATTTGATAGTCCTATATTTGGAATTGGTTCTTTTACCGAGGTAGAAATAATGTTTACAATTCTTCCACTTCCTGCTTTTTCCATTAGGGGAACCACACCTTTTGTCAAGGTATGAGATGCATGTAAATGTCGCTTGAATGGAGCGATGAAATCGTCTGTAGAATTATCCAACAGAGGACCCCCTGGAGGACCTGCTGCATTATTGATTAGAATGTCACATTTTTCAATTGTAGAAATAAAATTGCTAATTGAAATTTCATCTTCCAAATTTAGGCTGATTTCGGTGTGATTATCACCGTTTAACTCTGAAGAAACACCGTTTGGATTTCTACTGATTGCTGTAATTTGAGCTCCGGCTTTTGCGAGCATTTGAGCTGTGGCTTTTCCGATTCCTTTTGAGGCTCCACAAACAATTGCATGTTTACCAGATAGTGCATTTTCTGAGAACGGGAAGTCGTTTCCTAGCCAGTCCATGTATACCCTAGATGCATCAAGGTCTTGAATCTTCACAGCCAATCCTTGATTGCCTCAATCTGTGACAGCCAGTCATCACTTGCAACATCGATTATAGAATAGTGGTCGCCTGGAAGCCATAGTGTTTGAACATCTACACCTTTTGCTTTCATTGCCCGAACATAGGATTCTGATTGAGTCCATGGAACATCTACATCGGTTTTACCATGAATCAAAAGAACTGATGTTGTTGCAGGATTATCAATTGGATTTATTTTTCTCCACATCAGTTCGTTATCCTCTGGTGGAAATCCAATCCATTTTCTTACTGCATCACCCTCATCTGAGAGTTTTGAATGATCCGCAGCCACTAAGTCTGTAATGGGGGATTGTGCTATCGATAACCAGGGTTTTCTTTCGGCAACTGCTGCCATGAGCAGTGAAAGATGACCGCCTGCAGAATGCCCCATTATCATCGATCTTACAATATCGATTCCTGGCAATAAAGCAAGTTGCCCCCACGCTCTCATGACATCAGAAAGAGTATCTTGCCAAATCCCTTCATCGCCTTCACTCCATCTTTTGTATTCAATATTCCATGCCGCAATACCATTAGCAGCAAGTTCTTCCGCGATAGGAGCCATTAATTCAAGCCCAAATTTCTCTTTCCAAAATCCTCCATGAATCAGCATGACACAAGGAACACCCTCGTCCTTCTGATATTCAGATGGTTCATCTGGCATGTATAAATCTGCAAATTGCCATGTTTCTGCACCCCATTGCATGCGGTCGACTGGCAAAAATATCAACTCAAGGAGTTACTCTACTTCTATCTCTTGGGAACAATACCGTTTCACGTACGTTTCTTGAACCGGTTAGAACCATCAGTAATCTTGCAACACCCAATCCCCATCCTGCGTGAGGTGGAGCGCCATATCGGAATCCATCTGTATAGAATGTAAACCCTTCAGGGTCGAGTCCTTTGTTGCGTAAGTTTTGCTCAAGTTCATCGACATTATGCTCTCTTTGGCCACCACTTGTCATTTCATCTCGGCCATAATTCAGGTCAAAACCTCTGGACAGTTGTTCACCTGTTGTGCCATTCTCGCCTTCAACATGGTGTATGTAGAAAGGTTTCATTTCCATCGGCCATCGAGGAATGAAGTGGAAGCCTGGGTACTTTTCTGCAATAATGTCACAGTGTGAAGAATCAATATCATCGCCCCAAGAAATATCTTCACCCGCATCTTGAATCATCTTGATTGCATCGCAATACGCAATTCTAGGGAACGGTAATGATGGAACATCTACAGTTATTGGTTCATCGCCTTGTGATTCACGGTACCTATTGATTGCATCGATGTGCTCTTGGTCGTTTTCTGCAACCATCTTCCAGATGTGATGAATCATCCTTTCCTGAACGCACATTACATCTTCATCACTCATCCAAGCCCCCTCTATATCGAAGGAAATAAACTCGTTGAGATGGCGATATGTGTCATGTTTTTCGGCTCTGAAGGCAGGGCCAATCTCGAATACTCTTTCCATTCCTCCGAGAACTGATAGTTGCTTGTACAATTGAGGACTTTGGGACAAAAATGCTGGTGTATCAAAGTACATCATTGGGAATAAGTTAGTCCCACCCTCTGAGGCAGATGCAATAATCTTAGGTGAATTTATCTCTTTGAATCCCTCTGTTATCAAATGCTCTCTACCATATTGTAGAACTTTAGCTCTAAGAGTGAACATTGAATTTACATGCTCTCTTCTCAGGTCAAGGAACCGGTTGTCTAATCTAGTATCTAGACCGATTGAAACAGTGTCTGTAACTCCCAAAGGAAGCGGGGTTTTAGCCTTGGACAAGACTGTGAATTTCTTTGCCACGACTTCGTAAGTTGGCGGAGGAAGTGGCTCACCATCTGGAACTTTTGGTGGTCTTTTTTCTGCAACTTCTCCCTCTACTTGAATAGTCGACTCTCGAGAAAGGTTCTGAGCCACATCTAATTCTTCATCAGAAACCAATCCTTGCTTTAGAAAAACTTGGATCTTACCAGTTCCATCACGCAAATCGATAAAACAAATCTTACCTTTTCCTCGATTAGCTTCCATAAATCCGCAAATCTTTACCTCTTCGCCTACCAAGTTACCATCGTTGCTCTGTATTTCACCGAGCGTGTGTGTCCTGTAAGCCGTTGGGTGCCAAGTAATGTCGTCCGCCATGTTGGGATGCGGCAGTAAATATGACATGAAGTCATCGCTGCTCAAAACATAGTCTTGATAGAGGATTAGTAGTGGCGGTAAAACATGGGAGAAGACCTATTCACATCTGAAAGTGTGGCCTCTGGTCACCCAGACAAATTGTGTGACGCAATTAGTGATGCAATTGTAGATGCCTGTTTAAGCGTCGACAAGAATGCAAGAGTTGCCGTTGAAACTAGTGTCAAGGGAGGCACTAACAAAGGCATCATACTCTTAGCGGGTGAAGTAACTCTTGCAGGACAACACCCAGATTACGAATCAATCGCAAGGAAAACCGCAGAATCCATTGGTTACAATAATCACTCGATAGGGTTCGACGCAACATCGGAAGATAGGTGTGAGGTTATTCAGAAAATCACTGCGCAGGCTGCAAATATTAGCCAAGGCGTGAACAACGAAGAACAAGGCGCAGGTGATCAAGGACTAATGTTCGGATATGCTTGTAATGAAACCGAACATTTTGATGAATTAAACGGAAGATTCTTTCCTCTTGCTGCAGCTTTATCTCAAAGATTAACTCGTAGGATGACCAATGCAAGAAAAGATGGAACATTACCCTGGGCTAGACCTGATGCCAAAAGTCAAGTCACTGTCGAATACATAGATGGGAAGCCAAACAAAATACATACAATAGTTATCGCCATCCAACATGATGATAAATTGAAGGAGCAATTTGACAACGATGAAGTAAAAGAGAGAGATTACATCACTGCTCAAATTAAAAAGCATGTTGTTGAACACGCAATACCTAAATCGCTTATTCAAGATGGTTACAGGCTCGTAGTAAACGGAACTGGCAGGTTTGCTGACCCAGGCGGACCGTACGCTGATGCGGGACTGACTGGAAGAAAAATAATCGTTGACACATATGGAGGAATGGGTAGACACGGAGGTGGGGCGTTTTCCGGAAAAGACCCATCGAAGGTAGACCGTTCTGCTGCATATGCTGCAAGATGGGCTGCTAAACATGTAGTTGCAGCAGGTATTGCAGAACGATGTGAAATTCAGTTAGCATACGTTATTGGAATTGCTGAACCAGTCAGCGTAAGAGTCGAATCCTTTGGAAGTTCTGAATTAACAGATAAAGAACTAACAACTAAGGTCAATGCAATATTTGATTTTACTCCAAAAGCAATTGCAAATGCACTAGATCTTCTAAGGCCGATTTACTCTGCTACAGCAGCAGGAGGGCATTTTGGTAGGACTCCTGGAATAGATGGAGAATTCCCTTGGGAAATTCTTGATGATGATAAAATCAAACAATTAAATTCGTAGATTTGATTGTTAGTTATCCGATTGGATGAAATGGCAGCATCGATTCGCATATACTATGTCGCGTAGGGTAAACTCAGTTTTACTGATAGTAATTCTTGCTCTCGCCCCGTTTGCAAACATGGCTAGTGCGCACCCAAATATTGGCGTCTCGACCGATGTTAGTCATGTGATTTTATCACCGGGGGAAACTACGAACATCACGCTAACAGTTGACAACGATGGCGAATCAATTGAATCTTACGAAATCAACGTTAGCGGATATGATTCAGTATGGGAAGTAATACCCACATCAACTACTCTATCTGGAGTAATACCTACCACTTCATCATCCACCACAATAGCAGTACGATTAGCAACTAATGCATTACCTTCGAATTCCGGTTCTATGACGATTACAGTTACTGAACCGGATGCAAACATTTCTTCATCAATAACAGTACTTCTTTCTGTCCAAGCAATATACCTTCCATCGATTGACTCCTCAACCGCTGGAGACAATGGTCTTGTAGAAATGGACCCAGGAGGAGAAGTCAATGTTTCAATTATGGTTCAAAATTCTGGAAATGTTAACGACACCATCCTTCTATCAATCGAGCAAAGTCCTGACCTAATCGGTTTTTGGACAAATTGGACATCTGGAGGAAACGGAAATAATAGCACAGGGGGCAACGATACTGGAGGCAATACAACAACCGGTAACAGCACTGGTGACAATAGCACTACTGGTAACAGCACAGGTGGCAACGATACGGGGGGCAATACAACAACCGGTAACAGCACTGGTGACAATAGCACTACTGGCAACAGCACAGGTGGCAATGGCACAACAGGTAACGGAACAGGAAATGGTTCGCTAATGATATCCGCACCAGTTGGTTGGGAA
>PAMN02000025.1 GCA_002707335.2 Methanobacteriota archaeon
CTGTGAGCAGGTTGGTGGTGACGTTGTGAACATTGCAATCAACCATTATGCCCATGCAAAATTGGATGTTGATAATGATGGCAAGTTGAGTGTTTCATACACTTGTGATGTTCCTATCGGAAGTGGTTTGGGAACTACAGGTGCAATCAATGTTGCTTTGATGGCAGCAATAAAAGGGGATGAAAATTCTGAAGAGTTGGCATATCAATTTGAGAGATTACTTGGTAATCATGGAGGACGCCAAGACCAGTGGGCTGCACGTTATGGAGGAATTCAGCATCTGAAATTCATAGGGAACGATGTTGAGAGAGTCCATCTAGTTCCACCGCCCTCGTTTAATCGATGGATAGAGAAACACCTAATTCTAGCAGATACGGGAATAAGACACACCTCTGGCGATTTACACAGTGGCGTTTGGGAACGCTATGAGGAAGTACTTCCACATTTGATGGATATTCGCCAAAGTGGAAGAGATATGGCTGCTGCTGTTCAAAGAGATGACCGATACAATGTATGTGCTGCGATGAATGCATATACTGATGCAGTAGGCCGCCTTGACCCGATTCTTAACGAACCATATCAAATGCTGAAGGATATGCCTGAAGTATTGGCATGGAAAGGAATGGGTGCAGCTGCCGGTGGATTTGTTGGCATCATATCAAAAGATCCTGAAGCAACAAAAGAAGCAATACCTTGGGATGTATTGGAGTGGCAAATAGACAAAGTTGGATTAACTCTTACAGATGATTGAACACACAGATTCAAGGATGACATTCAGGAGGGTCAATCATGGGAAGAGTTGTTTCAGACGCAGCCGCTTCTGATGCTGATTTTGTAGTATACTCCACGACCGTCTGTCCTTACTGTGTTGCAGTAAAGCGTTTACTCGATTCAAAAAATCTGACCTATGATGAGATAAATTTCGATCATGACCCTGGTGCAAGATACGAAGTCGTAGCCGAAACAGGCCATCGAACAGTCCCCGTCGTTATCGATAATCGTGGTGAAAATCCAATGTATATTGGAGGATTTAACGAGACTCAAAGGTATCTCAAGTAATTTCTGATTATGCGTTGAGATAATACGCAGCATTGATAATTCCTGCAAAACTAACCCACGCAATGTAAGGCCAAACCAACATAGATCCCGTTGGGTTTTCATCATGTATAGTGTAGGAATAAATTGCTGTCAATACGACCATTAACACTATCATTAACAGTGATTGAAGATACTTTGCATCATTGAAAACCCCTGGCCATTCAAGATTAGCAAGCATTTGGATTATGAATAATACGAGAGCGAGGTTAGCGTATTTGATTTTGTTTCGCTTAGTAACTGTAGTATAGAAACTTAGAGCTAACATAAGGTAAAGGCAACTCCAAATGGGTCCAATGATCCATCCTGGTGGCTCGAAAAACGGTTCATAATCAGAGTCGAAAGTCACAATTTAACCTCGATGGATTCAGGTGCAGTAGGGAATTTTTCGAAACGACCAAATTCAGCTAGATAATTTCTAGCGAAGTAAATACATGTCAATAATAATGCATTTATCAAAATGGTTTGAGATATCCAAACAAATTTTTCTAATCCAGGACTTGGAATCTCGTAAACGTAAACACTCCAAGTAATTGTAGAAACAGTCACATTCCAGATGCCATGCCATACTACTACAGCCCATATGTTTCTAGTAATGTGATATAGATAACCAGCTGCAAGGCCAAAACCAAACCAATTAATCAGGGATGTAGTTAACCATAAACCTTCAATCTCATAGATAAAAATGGCAATCGGTATGTGTGTCATTGCAAAAATAGTTGCAGATATTAGTATGGACTGCCAGAATTTAACAACCCTAGATAACTGGTCTTGAACGAAACCTCTGAAGAAAAACTCTTCAACAGTTGCAACTACTGCTAAATGTGTGACAATTAGGATAAAGTAAGCGAATATTGAATCAAAGCCCTCCATCCACAAGAAATTAAATTCTATTTCTCCATACATTCCCGAATTGAGGACCATATAATCCAAAATTAATTCTAACAAAAAATTCACAATAGTAAGGGAAAAACCGATCACTAACACGCATTTTACCATTCTTTCAGTGAAGGTTGCTTGCGGTGAATTGTAAGCAAACAATCTAACAGGAAGACCCTCTTCTCCTCTATGTTTTACCCAATAAAGCATCATTGGACCTAGGAAAATAACGGGTGCAAAAATCATGTAAAATATGCTAAAGGATATTGACTCGACATCACCGATAATATCCTGCGTGATAAATCGGAAAAAAGCCCATATTAATGTAGAAAACAAGACCACTCCTAACAACTCAATGACGAATTTTTGAGATTCTCCAATATCCTTTTCTCCAACTGGAGGGAATTCGTCTTGAATTGACATTGGCCAAATGGATTGATGATAGGTCCATGAATAAATCGGTAATTTAGCTTTAGAACAAAATAAAATTTTTTTTGAGTAAAAAATATGCCTGTCTGCGCCCCGTTTGAGTGAAATCAAAAGTAGAGTGCTCGTGCCGGGATTTGAACCCGGGTCGCCGGAATGAAAACCCGAAATGATGGACCACTACACCACACAAGCAGCAAACCCACCCGAGGGATTAATGTTCATGAATGTTATTGTCAAGAGATAAACCATTCCACCATCTGAAACCGAGGTATGCAAGTCCAATTCCTACTATGAGTATTATTCCTATAAACATCTCATTATCCAGTAACCAAGTTATGGAATCAAGGGCTTTTTTGCCATAAATACCAATCAAAATAGCTTCAAGACCAAATCTCAACCCCCTTCCAAGTATTCCTGCTATGACGAATGGTCTAAGTTTCATCTCTCCCATTCCAGCAGCCCAACCTAGTACCTTGTATGGTATTGGAGAGAATGCGGCAATGAATATACCAAGAGTTCCATAACGAATTGTCAAAACCTCTATTTTCTCTAGATGTTTTTCTGCTTTGAACTTTACAAATAGACTTCTGCCCCATTTCTTACCGATCCAATAACCCACTAAACTTCCAAGAACACTACTAACAGTAACTACAATCCATAACCAAACAATAAGCGATGTTGATTCATCTGCTCCGACTAGCATTGGGAGGTACAGCAAATCAGGTGGTACAGGCTGTATAATCGCTTCAGTAAATGAAAGCGCAGCGAGGCTCAACCATCCGAAACCATCGAACCAATCGATGATGGTCTCCTTCCACGACATTATGCTGGGGCAATACAACCACATGAATGAACCCTTTTGTGAGGGAAGTCTTGATTGGTGGATATTGCGGGGGTATAACCAATGCCAGTATTGGATACCGCCGCTTTACTTCACTGGCCGGTGGAGAAAATCGCTGGTAACCTAGTCGCCAATAGCCAGATGACTGAATTGGAAAATTTATCTCCAGAGAGGGCTATGTTGGTGGAAGCACTAGATCTTAGATGGGAGTCTCCTGATACAAAAGATGCTGAAATCGCAGCTGCAAAAACGGGTGACTTGCCAAGGTTAAGTCCTGTTGATTTGGATGTAATTGCTATTGCAATTAATTCCAATGAAATATTGTATACTGATGATTACTCTATGCAAAATGTCTGTAGGTTCCTAGGTTTGGAATTTCAGCCAGTTTTCAATCAAAAGAGCAAAAAACAGTGGTTTTGGCAATTGAAATGCATTGGTTGTCGAGCGACTAAAGAAATTGAAATTGAAAAAGAAGAGACTTGTGAAATATGTGGTTCTCCAATGAAAGTAAAGAAGGCTCGAAGATAATTATTCTTCAGATGCCTTGATTTCTTCTTTAACTTCTTCAGTAGTTTTACCCGATGGATCAATTCCAGCCGCTTCAGCCTTCTGAGCAATATCTACGGCTTCGGTTTTTCCGTCGTTTTCTAAGTCAGCCTCTGTATTGCTTGTTGATGGTATACTAGTGACCTCGTTCAATCCTTTTTGGAATTCTCCTTTGGATTGCCCGGCAGCCCTTGCTAGTTTAGGCAATCTTTCTGCTCCAAATAGCAAGAAAAAGATTGCAAGTAGTATCATTATTTCAAAAGGTCCGAATCTCATGCCGCTCCCTCTTATCCAATCCGATTGTGTCTTTCCTTGTGAAGTAATCGGAGGTTATCCTCCTGAAACTGGTGGAAGCAATGCAATTTCATCACCGTCATTTAGGGGAAAATCTTCATTGACAATTTGGTCATTAACTGAAATTGATATTGATTGGCCTAGCCATTCATCAATACCTAATTCCTCAACAAGGAATCTTATCGATGAGTTTGGAGGTATTGTTACATCGTGAGTTCTTCCACCAAGACTCTCAGCAAGTGGTCCAAAAGCCAGTACTCTTACTTGCATGTTGAGGCCAACAAGCACCAACTTATCAAGACGAGGCTGCGTGTGTGTAACTATGGCGACCGCACTTCATTGTCAGGGCCTGTGGAAAATATACGAAATGGGTGAAGAAAAAATCCAAGCCGTAAGAGGAATTAACCTATCAATTACCAAGGGTGACATGGTTGCAATAATGGGCCCTTCGGGTTGCGGTAAGACCACCTTGCTCAACATCTTATCTGGAATTGACGAGCCTTCTGCAGGTCAAGTAACAATAGCAAAAAAGCCGTTATTCGGTATCAGCGATGATGAGAGAACAAATATCAGAGCTAAAGAAATGGGCTTTATTTTTCAAAAGTTTCATCTCTTAGACGTTATGACTGCATTAGAAAATGTAGAGGTTCCACTATTACTAATGGGAGAATCGCCTTATGAAGCCAGAAACAAGGCAATGGATGCTTTAGAAAAAGTTGGCTTAGGAGACAGGAGCAAACACCGACTGTCTGAATTATCAGGAGGTCAACAACAAAGAGTATCTATTGCCCGGGCGATTGTTCACTCTCCTTCTGTTATACTGTGTGATGAACCAACAGGTAACCTTGATTCTTTAACATCTAATCAAGTCATGGACTTATTGGTTGAGATAAATAAATCTGGTACAACGATTATTATAGTGACGCATGATGAAGAAATAGCGAAACGATGTTCGGAAACGATACGTCTGAATGACGGAGTTATTGTCAGCGAAGAGGAATGAAAATGATTTTTGAATCCATAGTTGTACTTCTACTGATTTTACCGATCAGTGTTAGTACAGCATGGGGTATCCGCAAAGATTTCGAGAAAAAAATTTATTTCTGGATTCAACTCTTCGGGCCACCGATAGATGCCTTGGTTGTATTCTTGCTATTATCTTGGTTTGATTTCACATTCATTGCGGTATGGGGATGCACAATCGCTATGGGTATGCTATCCAACCTTTTACTCCAACCAATGCTTTCTCCTCGAAGATTGATCGTGTTCAGACTTTCGTGGCAACAAATTGTACGTCACAAAAGGCAAGCGGCTTTGATGATGGGAGGTTTATTGATAGCCTCATCAATAATAACATCGTCCTTAGTAATTGGAGATAGTTTAGACAAAACAATGTCGAAAGAAGTCAATGCTATGTATGGTGATACTGATTTATTAGTATATAGACAAGACTTACGAACAGGATTTTCGTTCGATATCAATCAAAACCTATCGCAACAAATCGGAGAAGAATTATCCAACAAGGGTCATGTAGACTCATGGAATCATGGACTAGAAACCATAGTCATTGTTTCTAATGAAGAAGGAGAAGCAATTCCCTCAATGAAATGGTATGCTTACGACTCTTGGCAAGGCATTTCTCTAAACGAAATAGCAGCAGAAGAAATTGATGTAAAAGCAGGAGATATAATCGAAATTAGTTGGTCAGGTTACAGCGATGATGGAGATTTATCAAGAGATTCTGCAAATCTGACTGTTGAAAGTATAATCCCAATGACCGGTATTGGTGCGATGAGTGGCACTAAATCACCTGCTATGTTTTCATCATTAGAGTTAGCACAATTATTGCAATCAAAAGAATTCAGTATCAACATGATGCGTATGTCGTTAACAGGAAGTACCAATACAAAGGCTGTTGATGAGGTAACCGATGTAATCGATGAAATTGTACAGTATGAGGACTCTGGCTTTGAAATTAATACAGAGTCTGGGTCTATATCGATTTCAAATTCAGAAGGTATGGGACGCTTAGAATCAGGAGTTATGGATTCATGGAGGGAAAATTACACCACCTTAATTGGAGATGGCTCCTCAATGGAGGTACTTCAGATTCCACTATAACAAATTTATCAGAATTCGAATATCGTTGTCTTACCCGATGATAGGATACAAGAGATTGTCACAAATGAAAACGGAGATTGGTATATTTCAGGAGGTGCTGTTTCATTCCAAAAACAGCGTAGCGGTGAGGCGCACGACTGGCAAGTTCCGGATGGTGGAGTGATTAATGATGTCACATTGTTGTCTGATTCATTACTCATAGCACATAGTAAGGGCCTAGTACAGGTTTTTGAAAATACAAAAACAGACCCAATCGAACATGTAGATGGGGATGAAGTACTAGTTGCAGCTTTGTTTGAGCAAGAATTGCCACCTTTGCCAGATACGATTTTCTCTGTAGATTATTTACAGGTTAACGGGATTGACTGGATTGCAGTTAAACATTTATTGGGTTCCGAAGTATTCTATTACTCAGGTTCAGAATGGGTTGAATCAAATATTTCAGGAGAATGGTTGCACTTCAATGATGAAGTATTTATTGGGTCTCCACAAGGTTGGATTAATACTGATGGCGAGGCTTCAGATCAAGGATGGAAAGGCCACAGAAATGGCCTCATGAGCAATAATGGAACTCTTTACCGAGTAGGTGCAGAAACTACAGAATTAACTTCAATCAATTCCCAGTGTAATGATTTATCGTATGCATTTGACACTGAATTGATATGCTCAACAGATTTTGGTGTTCTAATCTCAGGATTGGAAGTCGTTCCAAGATTACCGAAATCTGTTGATATTGGTTCATTTGGGGAAATGCCCCAATTGCTCTTGGCTACAAATAGTTCCATCTCGCCACCTGAGGGCAAGATATTTTCGTCTTCGAGATTAGATCTATTGAATCAATCTCAAAGTATCTTATTCACCGGACTAATTCCGTATGCGTATGGCGATATCACTCCTACTAGTTTGAAGATAAACGGTGGTATGTCCGAGATGGAGATACCAGGTCTCGAAGAACTTGAAGGAATGATCCTAGGTTTCGTAAACATCAGCGATGGTGAAAATCTATCTTCATCAACAAATGGAGAAAGGAATATTTTGGTAGTAAATGATGGTAACCAATCAGAGATAATAGAATGGTTGAATGATATATCAGGGGCTTCAACACTTAATCTTCAGATTGTAACTGCAAAAGAAAATGCCCTTCAAGCAGCAGAAGAAGGTGCTGGCCTTCTATCTGCTATGTTCCTTGTATTTGGTGCATTTACAATCGGCGCAGGTATACTACTTGTACTGACGATAGTATTGATGTTATCAGAAACGAGGAGAATAGATCTTGCAACATTAAGAGCGATTGGTTTGAAGAAATCAGACATGAGAGCCTTAACAACAATCGAAGGTGTACTTACCTCTTCAATCGCATCTATACTTGGTGGTATAATCGGGCTACTATTGGCTTGGATAGTTTCTCTAGGCTTTAGTAGTGTATTCAATAGCGTTGGTGCAGATAGTATCGAATATTCCTTCAGTATGAATTCAATGCTAATTGGAATCTCTACCGGATTTGTTGTCGCTATGTCAACAATCTGGGTAACGGCATTGTGGACTAGTAGATTGAATATTGTTGAAGCACTCAAAGGAGTAATTTCTACAAATAAAACGGGAATACCTTGGTGGTTGTTACTATTCATCATAATTTTTACAGGAGGAGGTTTGCTAACTTTATTATCTACGTTTACTATTGGTTCAAATTCGGCTTTACGTCACGCTACATGGAACCTAAGTGCATCTCTATTAATCATCGGAATCGTACCAATATTCACATTTATTCTGCCCAAATTGATCGGGCTAAAATTGAGGAATCTGGGACAAAATACCGTTGCTGTTGTTGGTATCTGTTTATTCATATGGGGTATACTCCCCGAAAATTTCGCACCCGTTGATGATGGCGTGAAGGCAGATGAAATTACATTTGCAGTGATGGGAATAATCGAAGTCTTTGCAGGAGTTATGATTCTAAGTAGCATAGCTCCTAGAGCGGTTTCAAAACTAATGGACATGCGGGTTTTCCCGACAGGCCTTCGCTCATCTGCAAAAATCGGACTCGCATATCCTGCCTCAACCCCACTAAAGACTGCAGTAATCATGGGAATGTTTTCACTTACTGTCTTCAGCGTGATAGTCCTGGCTGGATATTCNGTTCAATTCGANGAACATTCATCAGGCTATGTGTCNGATGCTAGTGGTGATTTTGAGATATTNCTATCNTCATCAAGGCAGTCTCCACTTGANTTGTCTGGAAATGTTTCAGATTGGGGGCTTAATGAGTCAATANCTTCCAAAATNGATGCTGTTGGNAAAGTAAATCGGGCAATAGTTTGGTTAGANGATGGAGANGAAAAAATNGGTTACATTCTAAGAGGAGTTGATGACAATTTNATCGATCATGGAGCAATACCTCTCGATTCTTGGGACCCGTCNTTAGGGGATACTGAAAAAGAAGCTTGGGATTCAATTAANGATANTCAAAATANAATATTTGTAGATAGTTCATTTTCGTTAACAGACCCAAGTACTGGTGAATCTTTGATGGGAATAGATCTTCCAATCGGGAAATCGATTTTGTTGGTTGATATTTCAAACCCAGGAAACACTCGAACAGTAACGGTGGGCGGAGTTCTCTCAGAATCTAGTCAGTTATTCAGCGCGGGAGTATGGATGAATGGTGAAATCGTGGATGAACAATTTGGAGGTGTTGTAACTAGAATGTATGTATCTCATGACGATACAATTTCCTCAGAAGTGGTTGAAGAATCCATTTCAAAACAACTAGCAAAAGATGGAGTATATTCTTCAGTTATCGAGGATGAGATACTAGTTCTACTGGGATTAATATTTGCAATACTTGCAATCTTCCAATCCTATCTTGCCCTTGGATTATTTGTAGGGATAGCAGGAATTGGAGTGGTTACATATCGTTCGGTTTCTGAACGTACTTCAGAGATTGGTATGATTAGAGCAATCGGATTTACAAAAAGAAGATTGCTGGCCAGCATGTTAATTGAGATTAGTTGGATATCGGTCTTAGGAATGGCAAATGGAGTATTTGTTGCTCTTCTTTTCCACAAGGCACTATATGATGAATTCTGGAAAGAACAAGGTGTTGATTTAATATTACCATGGGGGATTTCTATATCTTTGCTTATCTTTGGTTGGATATTTGTAATATTGGCGACAATGGTTCCTTTAATCAAAGCCACTAAAATTACTCCTGCAGAAGCTTTGAGTTCAAACGATTAGTTCCAAACAAAAAAATACAAAGATTATGCTCTAATTAAAATGTTATTTTCTTACCGATTTTGTTATTTTTTTTGCGAAAACCAACACACTAAGAGCCTTTTATTTTTTGTAATTTTTTCTCTTAATTTCCTTAATTTTTGATTTCCTCATTCCCAATCCATATATACCTCACAGTGCGTCGGGAGAGCAACCGACCCTTTGGAGGATATGACAATGAGCAAGTTAACCCCCATGATTTTAGCACTACTAATGCTTGCTAGCACTTCGCTAGTAGCACTAGATTGGGCTGAACTGGAAAATGAAGAAAAGATGGAAACTGAAGGCCGAGCTGGTCCTGACGCAGACATCGTGAGCATAATAGCGCCTATGGCCACAACGACTGACACAGTTACCGGTGAAACACGAAATACACTTCGTGCAGGTGAGAATGTAAACTTTGATATTTACATTGCAAACAGCGGTGATGCTGACATTACTGAAATGTCAGTTACTGTTACAGTATACATAGCAGAAGGCGGAAACAGACAAGGAGTAGCTACAGATTCAGCAGGAAATGAACTGTCTTGGACTAATGGCGATGTCGTTTGTGATGACACATTTGTATGTCCATGGCAAACATTAGCGCCTGGCGACACTCTGTCGAATGGAAAATACCGAATGAACTACCAAGGCAGCAATGTTGTTTGGACTCCAGATACTGGTGACTACATGGTAGTGATTTCAGTCGATGCACTTGACGATACAGGCATTGAGAATGATGAAAAGGAAATCATTGTCAAGGTAACAGATTGGCAAGACATTGTTCTTGACCTATCTTGGGATTCTGGGAAAGAAGTAGAATCAGGTTCTGATCAAAAGGCATTCACTCTTGAGATTTCAACAGATGGTTCAACATCATGGTCAGCAAGAAATGTAACAGTTGCACTGCAAGTTACTGGCCTTCTTGATTCAGCAACAGATTCCTTGAATAATGATATACTAGGTACAACTACTCACACAGACTTTGGTAACCTTAGCAATGTAGAAGTGTTTAGACACGAGAACGAGGATAACAACTTCACTCTTGATGATAGATATGTTATGGACTTCGGACAATCCACTTCGTGGACAGGATATCTAGATCCAGATACCTCTTCAATTAGCGGAGATTACAAGGTACAAGTAAACCTTGTAAGTTTCGTAATGTATGGTCAATTCCCTGATTGTGAAGAAGTTGTTAACAATCGTAATGATCCTAACTTGACAATGACTTACATTCACAACTGTGAAGTGCTCAAGTATCAGGATGACGACGCTTCCACTAGTGAAGACGAAATCATGGGTAAAATCCAAACTTACCATGATATTGGAATAACACAACTGGTTGTAAACCAAGGATATATAGGAGAAGAAGACGAACTAAACGGTACCTTCGAAATATTTAGCGGACCAAGCCTACCAGGGCTTACCAATGGCCCTCTAAACCCTACTTGGTCAAAGGTACAAGCAACTGTCCAACACATGGGTAGTGATCCAGGTAACGAATATGATTGGAAAGTCACTTTCAACATAGAGAACACACAGACTGGCGAACTTCACACAGAAGATGCAGACAGCTGTATGTTCGGAACCGGCCCAGACTACATGCACATGATGCTAGGATTCAACGAGACCGATCCAATGGCTGCTGCAGAGGTTGGAGAAGCATGTATAATGTTCAACTTTGTACCAGGGATTTACAACATCACAGCAAGCGTTTCAATGATCAACATCCCTACAGAGGATGATGGAACTGGAACAATGGTTGGAAAGTACTCAGATATGTCTGGTAGAAACAACAATGCAGAAATTTACGAAATATCTGCTTTGAATAACAGACCAACAGTTACTCTAACACTAGAAAACACGGAAGACATCATTATTGGTGAAACCATGATTGACATCGCTGCAGACGCTTATGATGCAGACGATGAAACCGGTGAAGGTCTGAACTACGTATGGACTCACCCAGGCATGGAATTAGCGGAAGATGGCACACCACTGCCTTCGCTTTGTAACGGATTGGGTAGCGGATTCGCAAACTGTGTACTATTTGCAGGAGAGCAAATATTCGCAGGAATCCAAAACTATGGCGTAACTGTTACTGATGAATTTGGTTCATCCACAACAGCTTACATCAATGTATTCACATGGAATGCTGTACAAGCGAATTCTACTGCATCTCACACTGTAGGCGAAGGGGACAACGCAGTTGTAACTGAAATCGACATGATATACAATTTGGTTTACAATGGGGCAAACGCCTTCACCTTCACATTAGCAGGAACAGATGAATCTGTAACAAAAGACCTTTCAGAATTTGGCTACGCTGGAGAATACAATTCAGAAGCAGTTCTGGACTATGACCCTCTGACAAGGTACCTAGGTGGAGATGTCTACAGCCAGAATATCTCTATCTCTTACAACTCTGATCACCTGACACCAACCAGCATTTTCTGGGTATCACCAAGCAATGTTTGGGTTGAACTAGATGCAACTCTATCAGAATCATCTAGTAGTGGTATAATTGAAATCGATCCTGGTATGGATGTACTTGGAGCAGGTAATATCGTCTTGATGGGCGGAGAACTTCAGATAATTGAAGTTCCAACTGCAAGTCCATCAGGATTGAGTGTAGTTGCAACAAAGGGTGGAAACATCGAAGCAACTTGGGGCTACAGCGGTAGCACAGTGCCTGACTTCGATTACCTTTCAATGGAAATTTGTGATTCTGCAAACAACTGTGACACAACAAGAGAAAATGTGAGTGTCAACGGTGCAATGATGAGTGGACAAACAGACACTACGCACGGTGAGACATACACCTTTACTCTACAAGTTTGTAACTTAGGCGGATGTAATCCAACAATCGCAACCGGTTCTGCTGTTGCAGATAAGCAAGTCGATGGTGACGTAAAAGCAACATCAATGTCTGTTGCAAACAAGGACGACTCAACTTGGACAGTTACATGGGTAGTTGACGGTGATGCTAGTGATGTCGCAGGCTGGAAGGTTTGCTGGTCAGACTATGCATGGACTGTTGCTGGTGACATGCCAACTCAGTGTACAGATGCACTATCTGCAGGAGATGCTGAGATCATGAAGCCTGGTGGAACTTCAAAGAAGTACCACTTCACAGCAGTTGCTTTCGATGACAAAGGAAACATGAACACAGATGTAAGTATGACAGATATTCAGTTAACTATTGATAACACACAAACAGATCCTTGTGAAGCGGATCCAAACAGCGAAGAATGTCAAACAATCGGTACAGATGAAGCTAAGGGCGCAGAAGTGCCTACCTGGACATGGGGAGTAATCATCGGTCTGGTTGTTGTTGCGTTTGTAGTAGGTGCATTCATCCTCTCCCGTGGTGGAGATGGTGACGGCGACAAAGATTGGGATTACTGATCTTTGACCTGATGCATCAAAGAATAACGGCATAAGCCGATTTCGCCACGAGGGGTAGTTCGCTGCCCTTCGTGGCCTTTTTTTTTCTTAATACCCTACACGAGTTGATTGTAATCTTGTGGGTTCTTTTTATCACACAGATTGCTCTTCATACTAGATCCTTGTACTCTTTAGTATCTGCATGTGGCGAATCGATTAAAATCAAACAGATTCGAAAATAAAATCGTAGTAAAAAAAATGTTATTTTTTGTAAAATTATACTAAATAAAACGTATTTATTCAAATCATTTTCATTTTAGACACGTTACAACATATAGGTTCTGGTGTAAATTAAATGAGGTATTGGAGGTATATTTGTAACATAATTTCCGATTTTTTTTTGGAATTTAACAATATTGAAATATTAGTGTTCATCTATTCAGTACGTCGAATATGTCATTTCGGACATTCACAAAACTCCACCGTGACAAAACCTGAATTCAAAGGATTTGCACCCCAATGCTCATAAGGGATGTAATTACTCGTTGCG
>PAMN02000003.1 GCA_002707335.2 Methanobacteriota archaeon
ATGACCGGCTTCGACTAGCCATCTGGCTGAATTTATCACCCGAGGATCTGGGTCACAAGCATTTGTTACCACCATTGCAACATTCGCCATATACAACGCTAAGTCGCTATCAATCAAGACTGTTGTGTATTAAGTGATTTAATCTATCCACACTAACCGACCAGTCGATATTAGATTCTGCAAAAAGTCTTGCTTGGTTTTGTAGTTCTCTTAGTCTATTTAATTCTAAATTTTTTATGAATTCTACTGTTTTATCAACAAATTTTGCTTGGTCAAATAACTGAAGCCAATCTCCTGCGCCATCAATAAAGTGACCAGAATGATTAACTCCGATAACTATCATTCCGCATGCAAGATACTCAGACCTCTTTAACGGACTAGCAAGCCGCCAAACTTTCTGGTCTGGCATTGGCAGAAAACCAATATCATAATCAGATGATTTTTCAGATAGGTCTTGATTAGATAACTGCCCTGTAATGGTTATTCTATCCGATGAATACTTTTCTAAACTCAATTTNGCNTTTCCTTTNCCATGNAAATTAAGTTTTACNTCNNGACCTTCTTGAATTAATCGTGAATGTATTGAAATTAATTGTTGTAATCCTCTGTTTTTGTCTAACCTTCCATGGTAAGTGAGTTGAAGTGTATCGGTTTTTTCCCCGATTTTGAATAGTTGTGTGTCCGCTCCTGCAGGGATTGTGGTGATTTTATCAGAATTAATGCCTAACCTCTGAGTGATGAATTCTTTATGTGCTTCTGATACAACACAACCCACAGCAGTGGAGTGATTATTTACCAACTTCCAACTGCGTTTCCAAAAATACCATTGTAATCTAGATAGTAAATTACCATCCGCTGGTGGACTCCTATCCATCAAGATCCAGGGTATGCTAGATTTATCNATTAGTGGTATTAACTTGTAAGCTATTCGCCAATCTAAAATTACGATTGTATCTTTATCTGGTAGGTTTTTCATCAACCATTTTCTCATCTTTCTTGCAATAGTAATTGATTTTAATCCGGGCATTGATTTTACATTTAGCCCTTTATGAATCCATGAATAATCTTCGCTATGACTATTAGAATCTGGATTTACAAATGTAAGGGTATGTCCTTTTTCTACTAAACCTTCGGCAAGTGACTTCTGTGTAGTTGCACATAAATCAACGAAATGTCTAGCTGAAAACCAAATAACATTCATAACTTTCATCANATCAAATTTAATCTTTCAATTACTATATCGTTAATTCCTTTTTTGAAATCAACTTTTGGAGACCAATCAAGGTTCTCGGTGATTCTTTTGATACTAGCCGTAGAATGGCGAATATCGCCGATTCTCTCCGGACCATGAATCGGATTAAGTGGTTTGAAATTAGGTACTAAATTAGTTAGACAAGTATTAATTTCGGAAACTAGATTTAGTATAGTTACTTTACTTTGTGTCGCAACATTGTAAACATGATAATCCTTAGACTTCCATTCACCATCAATTAATTTCATTATGGCTTCGCATACATCTTCAACATGAACAAAGTCTCGCGTGTTTAGTCCATCTCCATTAATCGTTGGAGCAATTCCCTTTATCATCAAATCAGCGAATTTTGGGATCACGGCTGCATAGGTACCTTCTGGACTCTGCCCTGAACCATAAACATTGAAGAATCTTAATGCAGTTGCTTGTAAACCTTGTTTCCTAACATCGATTATTTGCTGTTCATTAGCCCATTTTGACTTAGCATATGGAGAAAAACCTTGTCCGGCGTCTTCTTCTTTCAACGGAAGATTGTTTAAATCGCCATAAACTGCTGCGCTTGAAGCCATTACTAAGCGTTGTACATTTGTTTCCAAACAAGAATCTATCACATTTTGAGTGCCTTTAATATTTATTTCGATTGTTTCTTCAGGATTTTCAATAGAAATTGGTACCGAAACTTGTGCTGCCAAATGAACAACTGCACTAATTCCTGTTAATGATTTTTTTAGTAATTCCTGATCAAGAATATCACCTATTATTACCTTAATTCCGAGTTGTTCTAATTCATCAACTGTTGCTTGCGAGCCGGTGGATAAGTTATCCAAAATTGTGACATTCAAGCCTTGTCGATTGGCCTTTTTGGCGAAATTGCTGCCTATAAATCCGGCTCCGCCGGTAATTAGCACCTTGCCCATGGGCATTGCAGAGATTAAGCCATTACATATTCTTCGGGGTTACCATATGTCATACACAACCATTTAATTTAATTTATAAAGAAACATATAGGCAATATGACAATAATGTATAGTAATTGTGAGAGCCTTGTAGGGAGTCGTATGAGTCTAGAAGAATCTAAATTATCTAGACTGGAAAGAGAGGTTCATAGATTGAGAACCTCTCCGTCATTAAGGCTAGGCTCTCATATCACTAATGCTATCAAAAAACCCTGGAAAGCTCCTTTTTTGATTATCACTTTGCCAATTATGATGATGGTTATAGGTTTTGAGTTAATTGGTCGAAAAGCCCCTCCAGCCACATTTGTACCAAATCCAGAAGTTAAGAATACACAAAAAAGCAATTGCATCGTTATGTTTCCAACTAATGGAGTGGGTTTTGGCCACTTTACNAGAATGTTAGCAATTGCTAAACGAATGAAAAAAGCAGATTCTTCTTTAGAAATTATATTCTTTACTACAATGCCGACTTTACATTTATTGAAACCTTATGGAATAGCAGCACATCATATTTCTGGACCTAAATACTTTGATAATTTAGCNNCNANTGAGTGGAATACANTGTTAGANGAAGAACTAACTCTTTGCTTTGATACTCATAATCCAAAACAATTTATTTTNGATGGAGCATTNCCTTACAGAGGNATGTTNAGAGCTATTGANCACAAAGATTTCACTAANGTATGGGTTNGAAGAGGAATGTTTCGTAAAGGCGCAACCAATGTNCCTGTAGATAGCATTGAACATTTCGATATTCTTGTCAGGCCTGGNGACAGTAAACCTATTGATTANGCTAATGAACAGGATTTTAATGTCGAAAAAGTTGANTGCGATCCGATAATTTTAGCAGANAGTTCCGANCTTTATCCTAAAGAACATCTTCGTAATCGTTTAGGAATTCCTCTTGATTCAACTGTAGTTTACATTCAGTTGGGCGCAGGTGAAATTAATGAAATAGAATCTGATTTAGAGTTAAGTGTTAGATTATGTTTAGAGCATAAGAACACATTTGTTGTAATTGGTGAGTCGATGATTGGCAGTCCAACTAAAATTACTGGAGAGAGAGTAAGAATATTGAGAGATTATCCGAATTCTCTTTACTTTAATTCGTTTGACTTTGCAATTATGGCAGGGGGTTACAATTCTTATCATGAAGCAATAACATTCAATTTACCAACTATTTGCATACCAAATAAAAATACAGGAATGGATGATCAATTAGCAAGGGCAAAAATTGCTAGTGATGTAGGTGCAATGGTGGTTATTGAACAAGTCAATGAAAAAAGTATTAAATTAGCAATAAATCAAATGTTCGACAATGAAAATCAAAATTCAATGAAAATTGCTGGGGCAAAATTAGTAAAAGAAAATGGCGCAGAACAATTAACTAACTTGTTAACGGGTGAATACAATGACGTCGGATGAAAGATTAGGAGGGTGGGCGATTTCTTTTGAAGTTGCTGAATTTATTTCAACTATCATCGAGCCCGGGAATTTGATTCTAGAACTTGGTAGTGGAAGTGGAACAGGATATTTATCTGAAAAATTTAATATGATTTCAGTGGAAAATAATCATGAATTTCTAAATTTGGAAAATTCAAAGTACATATATGCGCCTATAATAGAATACTTTGATTCACCATTTCACGGTGAAAAGGGGTGGTATGATCCAAATATACTTGAAAAGGAGTTACCATCGGATTATGATTTGTTATTGATCGATGGTCCTCATGGTAGAATTGGCAGGAGCGGGATATTACTTCATTTACATTTATTTCGCCCCGACAGACCGGTAATTGTCGATGACTCCCACAGACCAACCGAATCAAATTTAGCTCAAGAAATCAGCAGGATTTGGGATATGGATATGCATGTATTTGATTGCGGAGAAGAATCAAATGATGGGATTAAAAGAAAATTTCATGTCCTACTTCCTAAATCATGAATTGTTACGAGATAATTTCTTCTGGTGCTTTGAAAACTCTTTCCTTCAAAGGAAAATCTAGATAGCCATTTTCCTTTCCTGATCTAATCATGTTGTGATACTCATCAAAAGATTGCCTATACTCCAATCTAACTCCACTAATTCCAGCCCAACCTAATGCAAATTTTCCACCTTGTGAAAGAGATTCAGAACGAACACTAGCGACGATTAAAGTTAGAGGGATGTGTTGTATTACATCATCACCAAATACAGCCTTAATCCTCATTTCATACTCAGAGTCAGCAGAAACCCTTACGCTATCAAAAAACCCTATTTTTCCAACTACAAGTTCTCTCCTAAACATCAAAGATATGCATGCGTGCCTTATTGCACCTTTTCCTCGATAAATAATATTGCTGTTCTCGTCAACGCGAATATAAGATGTGCTAACGCCCAAGATATTTTCACTATTTTCTAAACGTTCAACTTGAAGTTTGAGTTTATCACAATGACACCAATCATCGGAGTCATGGAATGCTACATACTTGCCCTTTGCTCTTAGTATTCCTTGGTTTTTGGCAACATAAGTTCCACCATTTTCTTCCAAACGAACAGGAAAAATTCTTGAGTCTTTTTCAGCTAACTTTTGTATATATTGAAATGTATTGTCGGGACTTGCATCATCAACTACAATTAATTCGAAATTTCTGTATGATTGATTTAATATAGAGTTTATTGCAATTTCAATTAATTCCGTAGCCTGGTATGCAGTCATAATAACTGATACAAGAGGACCATCGTCAACAAATTTCTTTGAAGAATGATGTAGATATTCAACTGAAATACTATGTTCTTTGCTTTTCGTAGATATAGGTGTCAACTCTGTAGAAAAATTATCATACATTGAGAGGAAGTGATTGAAAGCATCAAGATTAGAGCCTCTGTCACGACTTATTTGACTCAAGCAAAGGTTGTATTCATTATTCTCAGGATTTTCCATTTTATAGTGTGTTGCAATCTTCTCTGCTTCAGAAAATTTTCCTATTTTTGATAAAGAAAGAGTAAGATGGGATATCAATACATGTTCCAGTCTCTTGAAATCTTGTATACCAAGGCCGATATTTTCAATCATAGACTCGCAAATTGAAATAGTATAGTTATAGTCTAGTAGATGGTTGAAAGAAAGGTTCATTAATTCAATATACGGTTCTAAACGATGATTATGTTCATGACTTTTTACCATATCTTCAAGTATTGATTGGCCTTTCTCATAATCTCCTCTTTTGAAAGCGCCTCTAGTTATACCCATCAATGCCGAATAATTATTCGGTGAAATTTTGAGTAATCTTTCCCATCGCTCTTCTGCTTCAATGTACAATCTCTGATCATGTGCAATTAATGCATATTGTAAATAAGTTCGACTATTTGAAGGATCTATAACCATCGCCTTTTGACAATATTTCTCTGCATCTCTGAATCGTAACTTTCTCCTCGCACATTGCGCTTTCATAGCGAGAAATGTCGGGTTTTTTGGTTCGAGGATTTGTAATTCAGATATCTGTTTTTCTGCATCATCAAATTGACCAAGATTGATTAAAAGATTTGCGTATTGTACAAAATAATGCTTTTTATCCGGAGCTTGTTTAAGCAAAAAATCATAGATTGGCAACATTTCTTCAAATTGTTTCAGTTTGTGATGATTTCTTGCGATTCGATAATTTGCAATTATGGATTCCGGCTTTATCTGCAATGCACGCTCAAAATAAGTGTGTGCTTCGTTGAATTTCGCTTGCTCCCAAAGAAATATTCCTGCACCAATTAATGCATCAAAATTTCTCGGGTTGTTTTGCAGTAAAACATTAAAATCTTCTAAAGAAAATAAATCTCCACGTTCTTCTGTTTCTTCGCTATCTAAATTGGATAATTCTACAACTACCATGTTTGGATCTAAATTAAGTAATCCAAGTGTTATTCGTTGTAAATCTTGGCTAACCTCGGTATTACCGTGATTTCCAAATTCTTCTAATGCCCAAGTCCAACTCGATACTCCAGCATTGAATATTGACCCTCCAGATTCAAAATTTAAAATATGTGAGTTCGCAACTCGATAAGTCCATTTTCGGTGTTTTAATTTTTTACTTGCTACAATTTTCAATCCTTTCTTTTTAATCGATTTATCCCAAGATAATCCGGCAATTCCTTCAATATTTCCATTTTGTAATCTGAGATTGGAGTTGATTAGTTTAATGTTTGAATTAAATTTTAATGCACCCCATGGCGCTTTCTTTCGAGAGCCTGATACCGTTGCTGAAAAGAAGGTATTGTGTAATCTTTCTCCGAGATTGGGGTAATCTTCAGTGGGTTGCAAAACTATTTGGCCATCATGATAATCATTATGATTTCGTAGTTTCACTATATGTTGTCCTGCTTCTGAGCCAAGATGGATTATGTTTCCTCCACAATTCACATAATTCTGCAAAGCTGATTCCGTTTTATTTGTCCAATACCTCATCGGGCCTGCGGTAATTACATGTGAATAGTTTAACAACAATTTAGGATTGGTTTCTAGTTCTAAATCTGTATGATATGCTACATCTAGTTGATTTTTCTCTATCCACCTAACTAGTGGATATTCCCAACGTAATGCATCACCACCCCTTGAATTGAAATATGGTCGTTCGAAAGATAATACTTCTGAACCAATAGGGTAATACAATTCTTCTGAAGTAAAGGCGCTACCATTTACTACTTGGGTTGCACTTACTCCACCCCACCAGTTCCTAGATTGACTAGTAATTACAGCTCCCAATACCGCAATTTTAGCAGATGATTCTCCAATAGTCGATACCCAAAAAGGGTGAATATACGATTTCCCGTCAAGTGTTTCGAATTTTGCAATATAACTTCCAGATAACCAATCTTCTGGAATGTACAATTGGTAAACACGCGGCCAATCCATTCCTTGAATAGCATCTCCACATTTTTCTTTATGTTGCCAACCTTTGCTTTTAGACCAAACGCCATGATTCCCTACGGAGAGGATTTTTGAACGATGAACCTGTCTTGCTCCAGCGCCCCTGTACCAACCTAGGCGATAGATACGCAAAAAAAACTGGCAGTTATCTAACTCACTTGAAGCATGAAATGACACTGTGTAACCCGGCTTGGCATATTGAGGCCTCAAATAACCTTGCAATTTTGTATTTGATTCATCACCACGAGATATTTTCCAGTTATATGCGCCCAGCATAGAGTTCTCTTGAGCTATGGAACGTGACATTTCATTCCTCCGAATC
>PAMN02000064.1 GCA_002707335.2 Methanobacteriota archaeon
CAACCATTCGCCATCTGGCAAATCCTCCCATGAGGACACAAAATCGCTATCTTGATTAATTTCTATAGAATCTATTACTTCTTGCTCAATATTTCTCGAATTCGTCTTATTTTTACCCTTCTTTTTGCCTTTTGGCTGCTTTTTCATTAGAACTGCAATCGAACCAAACAATATCATTATTATTCCCGTAGCAGCTATACCAATGATCAGCCCAATATTTGATTCACCTTCACCAGAACTAGATGTGGAGTCTTCATTTTTATCATACGGATTTTGTTCTGCTGTAAGACAACCTTGAGTGTCATCGTAGATAAAATTCGAATATTCTTCAGGACATCTATCGGGCTGAGTTGCACCTTTTACGAATTCACCCAAGGTTCGGGTACTATTCCATTCAGGATTATCCCAATTATCACCAAATCCATCACCATCACTATCGTTCCACTGTGTTGGGTCAGCATCATTGAAATCATTTTGATACGACCAACCATCATTATCTAAATCAATACAACCAAATTTATCCTTGAAAGAGGTTCCTTCACTAGTTGGACAATCATCGCCGTTCGTACCATCTGAATTATCACCAAATCCATCTCCATCGGTATCAAACCATTGACTTGCATCATTATCATTCCAATCATCTTGAAGACTGTATCCATCGTTATCTGCATCAACTTCGATCGGCGCACATCCTAGATATGGGTTCGCAACTGTACCATTTTCTGTCTCTATAGTTCGACGCGTATCTATTTTACCGGATTCCGAAAATGGAGTTTCCAAACACATATCTTCAGCGTCATTGAATGTATCATAATCTGAATCTCTTTCAGATGGGGAACAGCCAATCGAATTTATCATAGATAATTCTTCAACTGGAGTTTCAGGACACCAATCGTAATCACCCTCAATAGCATCATCGCCTACCCCGTCCCCATCTTTGTCTTTATGTTGAAGAGGGTCATTAGGTAGGTCATCAATTTCATCAGCCCAGCCATCATTGTCTGTATCTAAGCAACCAAAGATTCCATCTTTGAATGACTCTCCGTATACTTCAATACAATCATCCCCTTCAATTCCAGTTTCATTGTCACCGAAACCATCCATATCCGTGTCATTCCATTGTGTAATCTCATACGGGAATTTGTCACCGTTATCGCCATACAAATCACCATCAGAATCTACCCATTCAGAAGAATCATTTCTGAAAGCATCATTTTCATCTGACCAACCGTCACCATCACTATCTAGGCAACCAAATCGATCTTGTGTAGAATTACCGTATGAATCAATACAATCATCTGAGTTATCTCCAAACCCATCTAAATCGGTATCATTCCATTCAGATTGATCTGTTGGATGTGAGTCCAAATCATTAGGCCATCCATCACCATCATCATCTGGGCAACCGATTTTACCAAAAATGGATCCTCCAGTAACATTCTCACAATCATCAATATCATTTGTATATCCATCACCATCATTATCGAGTTGATTTTCTGCACAACCATATTCGTTTATTGTGAAATTTAAGTCAGAATCTGGGCATTGATCTGCACCATCCCAAACTCCATCTTGGTCTGCATCTGGTAACAAATATGATTTGTCCACTCCAAGTCTTAACCAAGAAAGATAAAGGTCGTATACACCTAATCTTGTGAAGCCCATTTGTTCCCATTTCATCTGGCCATTTTCACTTAATAGGAAAGATAAGAACTCATAGTTTCTAGCCAATTCAGAACCTGCGACAAATGCTCTCATATTAGTTTGCAGAGGCCACTCTCCTGAAATTGAGGCGTTTTCTGATGCATTGATTATCACGCCTCCATTTGCGACAGCATCAACAATTCCATGAGTATAGTTGTCTACTAGAGGTACAAGATAAATTCCCTGTTGATCCTCTACAGCAAACATTAGTTCTGTGAAACCAATGCTACCCTCACCTGAACCCGCAGCGACACCTAGTGTTACATCAGATCTGTATTCTCCGGCTATTGCCCTATACCGTAGGTCTGATGATTGATAAAAAGAATCTGGATTAGCGCAATTTGTGCATAATACGGTTTCTTCAAGAATTGTAATATCGGTTCTATTTCCTATACGATGAGACAAAACAATTTCATCATCTGGACATGATGAGTGTAAATCAGACCATTCCGGAATTCCGTCTAAATCGTCATTTGGAACGACTGAATTCCATTTTAAACCTGGCATTTCTCCGTTTGAGATTAATTGATTTTTACTCGAACCTGATGTTAACCATCTAACTTGTGCCATTGACAATCCACCCAAAGTCTCAACACAGGTTTGTGTATCGCCACCAGCCTTTACCATGAAAACACCTGCAGCTCTGCCATAAGGAATTTCTAGGATTTTCTCTTGTGTGTATTTACAATCCCAAATCCCATTTGATGAATAATTGACGTCTTTGGTAGCGAATGCTGGTGAGACACCAACGGTATACGAACCAACTCTGGACTTTGAATCACAAATATCAAACGTGACAGAGTTTCTGTCATTTGATTCTACTAGCAATGAATTATCAGGGTGATAATATCCACTTTTCCATGAACTATTCATCAGTTCTGAATAAAAATCTCCCTGGACACGAATGTAAGCATCAGGTACCATGTGAAGAGAGACATATCCTCGCCTCCACCCTACGGCTAATTTCATTCCAGAATCATCGAATGCAATTGACCATACCCCTCTGTTGTTATTCTGATTTCCGAAACCTGTCATTCGCCCTGTTTCATTCCATGTTTCAACATCGTAAACTTTCAAACGAGCGTCCCATGCGCAAGCCAGTACAATTGTCCCACCATCTTTAGAAAATTCTACATCGGCAATATCCCAACAGGGATTTATTGTTTTTATCACAGTTTGATTCTTAATATCAAATATCCTTGCAGTGTTGTCCCAAGATCCTGTTGCGATGTACCTTCCATCAGGACTAATCTGTAGAGCCATAATTGATTCTTCGTGACTGGAATGATTGCCATAAAAAGATAAATTGTTTAACCAGTAAACCAAAACTTCTCGACCTACACCCATTGCTATTAATCTATCATCAGGAGTCGTGTCAATACCTGCTAAAGTTACCCATCCCCCCACAGGAGGAATTGACACATTTAATTCAGGGTGCCACGTTGTTGTATTGTATCCCGTCATGGTGTCATTTCCAGAATAGGTGAAAATTTGATGACCTGAATTAGACCATTCAATAGCGTCAACATTTTCACTTGTAGTAACAAGATTGGTTATTTCAGCACCAGTTGTCGAATTAATTATCATTGCCACACCAGAATCACCTGCAACTGCTAGCATTGAGCCATCAGGAGATATTGCTAACTGATTTATCTTAGAACTAGAATTGTACACCATAGAAACATGCACCCCAAGTTTGTCAAAGAAGTGTACTGCGCCAATAGTAGGATTATTGCCACCGACATCTGCAGTGAAATATCCAGTGTTATTAATAGCCCATGTCACAGCAGATACTCCACCAGAATGGTGACCCTGTTCTTCTGCTTCTTTGATTGCAGTATCCCAGTTGTAAACAGATGGCTGTTCAAAATCTGCAAAACCATCCCCATCACTGTCTGGACATCCTAAACCATTGGAACTCGTAGCATTACCATAGGCAAAGGGGCACATATCCGCAGAGTCCAGAACACCATCTAAATCACCATCTACGGCTGTCGCACTGAACATTGGTACAAACACGATTGAAATCATCATAGCGCTAAGGAGCACCGCTTTACGCATATAACGTCGAAATCAATTAGTTTGTAAATACTTGCGATTGTGTGCCTCAATATGTATTCAATATTCGTAAAATCCTTTTCCGGATTTTCTACCGTACAAACCTGCATCAACCATACGTCTCAAAAGAGGCGCAGCCCTATATTTAGAATCACCAAAGCCGTCATAAAGCACATCCATAATATGCAATACTGTATCTAAACCGATATAGTCAGCGAGAGCTAGGGGACCCATCGGATGATTCATTCCGAGTTTCATGATACCATCTATTGCTTCCTTTTCAGCTACACCTTCTTGAAGACAGAAAATTGCTTCATTCAACATCGGGCATAAAATACGGTTTGATATGAAGCCGGGGTAATCTTCGCTAGTCAAAGGTATTTTACCCATTTCTTTCGCAGCATTTACTACCAATGAGTTTGTTTCCTCACTTGTTAATTCACCGTTTATTACCTCTACAAGTTTCATTAATGGAACTGGATTCATGAAATGCATTCCTATTACTTTGTCTGGCCTGCTAGTAGCAGATGCTATTTTTGTAATTGAGATAGACGATGTATTTGATGCTAAGATGCATGATGTTTTGCAAATTTCATCTAGTTCAGAAAATAGTGACAATTTCAAATCGAGTATTTCAGGTACTGCTTCTACGACCAAATCAACATCTGAACAGACATTTCTATCTGTAGAGGTTGTGATTTTGGAGCGAGCAGTATCTGCATCTGATTGTGTCATTCGATCTTTCGATACCAACTTACTCAAGGATGATTCTATAGTCGATAATCCTCGATTAACAAATTCTTCTTTTATGTCAATCATTACAACCTCAATTCCTGCACAAGCAGCGACCTGTGTAATACCATTACCCATCTGTCCTGCACCAATTACAGCCATTTTCTCTATTCCCATGTTACAAGGCAACAATAACACATTCATGATAATTGGGATATGACCTATCAAGAAATTCAATACGAATCACACTGTCGCACAAACATGATGGAATGGCTGAAATTGAAATCTGTAATGCGAGAAGGTTGGGTTCGGGCAGGAGTCAATAATCCCGAAAGCGTCGCTGCCCATGCATGGGGAATGGCTTTGCTAGCGATGCATCTCTGTCCTGAAAATATCGATAAAATGCGTGTTATTGAAATGTGTTTAGTACATGATCTACCCGAAATCATTGTTGGTGACTTGACGCCTCACGATGATACCTCAAATAAACACGAAGACGAGGTGAGAGCCATGAAAGAGATTGCTCCACAATGGCTAGAATATTTTGAGGAATATGAAGAAAACGAAACTGAGGAAGCAAAGTTTGTCAAATATTTAGATAAACTAGATATGGCCTTAATGGCACGTTTATATGAAAATGAACAAGGATTAAATTTGAACGAATTTATTGTATCTGCAAGGAAGATAATAGGCGAAACTAACTTGAACTAAATCATACACGCCCCAATACCACAGTCCTGTAGTGTAGTGGTCCATCATCTCGGGTTTTGGTCCCGGGGACGTCGGTTCGACTCCGACCAGGACTATCCCCTAATCTATTGACAAGAAACACAAACAATCAAAAGATGTCATGATTCCACCAACAAGTATGAACAACAGAAGTAAGTTGGCAATTCTAGTTATTCTATCATTTGTTATTACTACAGTTCCAACAAGTAACGGATACTCATCTGGAGTACACAATCAAGCCAGTAGTGGTTGCTCGTGCCATAACAGTGTTGCTGCAATAACTGCAAATCACACCTTCCCAGCTGAATACATGCCAGGTCAAATCTACAGCATTTCCATAACTGTAAACGGCGGCACTCAATCTTTCAATGGAGGTTTCAATGTAATGGTAAATAAGGGCATAATGACCAATGCAGGTTCATTTGTGAGTATAAACGGAGCTGGAACAAGTGCCACTCACAGTGGAACCAACAACTTGGGATGGAGTTTCGATTGGGAGGCACCTGCACCGGGTAGTGGTAATGTAGTCGTTAACATAGCAGTACTACAGTCAAATGCAAATGGCAATAATGGTGGAGATACGTGGGATAGTTTAACCCACACGATTTTCGAATTCCAACCTCCAAATGACCCGCCAGTCGCCTATGACATAAATATCACATCAGCAACTGGTACAGGATCAACAGCCCCTGTTAATTCAGATTTGACTCTAAACTACCAGTTTGGCGACCCAAATAATGACCCAGAAAGTGGAACAATCATTCATTGGTTCATAGACGGCGTCAAATCCTCCGCATATGATGATCAAACTGTAATTTCTGCTGCATCAACATCAGTAGGTCAAAAGTGGAAAGCAGAAATAACGCCATCAGATGGGGCTGATTTCGGGACTACTGAGACTACAATTGAAGTAACTATCATCGACATTGATTCAGATAATGATGGTGTATTCGATAGTGATGATGCCTTTCCTGATGACCCCAATGAGAGTGTCGACTCAGACAGTGATGGAGTTGGAGATAATGGAGACGCTTTCCCCAATGATGCATCTGAAACCACGGATTCAGACCTTGATGGAGTAGGAGATAATGCTGACGCATTCCCTAACGATGCATCTGAAACTACAGATTCAGACCTTGATGGAGTAGGAGACAATGCTGACGCATTCCCTGACGATGCATCTGAAACTACAGATTCAGACCTTGATGGAGTAGGAGACAACGCAGACGTGTTCCCGAACGATTCTACTGAAACCACAGATTCAGACATGGATGGAGTTGGGGATAATGCTGATGCATTCCCTAATGATGCTAATGAAACTCTAGATTCAGACATGGATGGAGTGGGAGATAATGCTGATGCATTCCCTAA
>PAMN02000061.1 GCA_002707335.2 Methanobacteriota archaeon
TAATGATTGGTATTGGAATTGGTGCAATCTTTTCAGGAGTCACAGCATATATCGGACTTAAGTTGGGATTGGCCATTTCTGCTGCATGGTATATCGCATATGTTTTAGGTATGGCACTAAAATGGTCGCCATCTGAAGTTAATATTGCTACTTCTGCTACAACAGGCGCAACGCATGCCTCCACAGGGTTCATTTTCACATTCCCTGCAATATTTTTACTTGCTGCAAACCCCGATTATTGGTTATCTGAAGGACCTCTGATTGTTTTAGGAGAAGGTGAAACTCTCAGATTGGCATTCGTTGGCATAGTAGCATCAATGTTCGCAGGTTTCCTTGGTGTAATGTATTTCATTATCTTTAGACGAGTTTGGCTAGTTGAAGATCCATTGCCTTTGCCTGGTTTTGAAGCCACATTGAAAATGCTAGACATAGCAAGTGATGTTAGCACAGGTGCAGTAGAACACGCCCGTGATTCTCTGAAAACTATCGGAGTTTGGACAGGTATTACGATGATTGCTCTATTCATTATCGAATATCCTTTGGTTTACGGAAGAGAAAAATCACAGGCACTTACGGATTACGTTGCAGAATTGCTCAGTGGAGACACTTTTGGCTTGGCTTCATTCTATTCCAAAGCAAAGATACACCAACCTGGTGAAGTCATAGGTGGAGAAGCAGCAGGTCCGGCACATTACAACCCAGATACTTGGTATAATCCGTTCATGTACACTTACATTGGTGTCGCACTAACACCTTCCATGTTTGCCATTGGCTGGTTTATGAAAACCCGAGTGGCATTTTTGGTTAACCTTGGTACAATAGTCGGTTGGTTCTTCCTAGTACCTCTTGCAGTTGGACTGAACTTCCCAATATATGAGGGTACAAAAGATGCGATTATTCCATTACAGGATTTACCAGCTGCCCTAAGTGGAGCAGGTGCTACAGGTCCAGTTCAAATATACGCATTTATGAAATCAGTTAGATTCATCGCTATTGGAGCAATTGTTGGCGGAGGGATATTTGGATTGCTAAAAATGTGGAAGACATTTGCGAATATTTTCGTAGACATTGCACGAGCATTCAAGGGTGATGGTGGTAAAGAGTATATGCCTGGGAAAGGATGGTATGAGTGGCCACTATCTCACATTCCGATTTTCATGCTGCTCACATTCTTTGCAATGATTGTTATATTCATGTTGGGAGATTTCCCAATAATAGCTAGCATTGTCTTCTCTGTCATACTACTAATGACGACATTCTTGCTGGGTGCAATCGCTGTAAGAGTAATGGGAGAAACTGGTATTGAACCTGTTTCAGGTACATCATTCATCGTTCTGCTAATGTTATTCGCAGTCTTTTTGAATTTTGAAGATGCATTGGGACTATCTACACAAGAAGCGGTTTTGTTAGGTTTAGTGGGAACTACTGTATTCGGTTCAGCGATTTCAATGTCAGGTACTGTAATCGGTGACTACAAGAACAGTTTGTACATTGGTAACAGGCCTTATCACATCTCCAAAGGTAACATAATGGGTGTTGTTCCTGGCGCAGTAATCGGTGCGGGAGTAGCAATCTTCCTTGCGAATGAATTAGCAGCAGGAAGAATCGATCTAATTGCACCTCAAGCAAATGCTTTCGCAACATTTTCAGTTATCTTTGCTGAAGGTCAAGGAGACCTTTGGCTACTTCTGCTTGGTTTCATGCTTGGAGTATTCGTTGAGTGGGCGACAGGTATGGGTACTTCATTCGGACTTGGAATGTACTTGGATGTACCTCACACATTACCTATGTTGATAGGTGGTATTGCAAGAGACAAGTGGGAAGATAAGAAACTAAAACCAAGAATTGATGCAATTAAGGAAAAAGAAGGTGCTGTTGCCGCAGAAAAGCAGCGGGCTTTGATTCTACTTGGAACATTCATGGTTGCGGCTGGTTTATTGACTGGAGAAGCATTCTTTGGAACAGAAAGCAGCATACTGTCGTTTATTGATTCACTTTGGGCTGATGATTTCAGAACTAGTATTGAATGGCACATCATGAGACTTGGTGGATTTGTATTACTTAACGTACTGGCAGGTTGGGGAATTTATGCTCTGTTCAAGAGAGCAGGTGTTCTAGGACAACCTAAAGCTGAGGATGCCGAATTAGTCGAGGCGTGATTTGATGTCTCGGACTCCACCCTTAGTGTGGGGGCTATTAGTTGCAGGAGTGCTTGGTGTATCTTTTGCAGGAGCTATCTTGCAACATGTAAATGATATTCCACCATTGATGCGTGCATCATGGAGACTTCAGATTACAGTTCTAATGCTCGCACCATTTGCGATATGGCAGTACAGTGAAATGGACACCCAGAGCAGAGCAAGAATGTTTGAAAGACGAACAGTGCTCATTGTAATTGGTTCAGGAGTTGCTCTTGCGGCTCATTTCGGGACGTGGGTTACCTCTCTTGACCATACTTCATTGGCTCACTCACTATTGTTTGTTACAAGTCATCCAATAATCATCGTCATAGGAATTGGTTTATTTGTTAGACCGCCCAGAAAATTGGAAATATACGGCGCAATGGTAGGATTACTAGGTGCTGGATTAACTCTTCTCGACGCAAAGTCGGATGGTGAAGTAACGATCTATGGCGACTTACTTGCTTTTGCGGGAGCAGTTACTGTAGTGGGATATATTGTTGCAGGACGAGTATTAAGAGAATGGATGCCAGTATTCGTATATGCAGTGCCAGTAACTCTTATTGCTGCAATTATTCTAATTCCATTTTCCGTTTCATTTGGTGAAAATACTTCTGCAACCGGATGGGTAACATCAGATTTACTAGGATGGTTCTTGCTATTGGCTTTCCTAGCAGGCATTGTTGGTCACACAGGATTAAATGCGTGTTTGCGATGGTTGCAACCACTGACAATTTCTTTTGCTGTTACATTGGAGCCAATAATTGGTGCTTTTATCGGTTGGTTATTGTTTGATGGAAGTGTTCCTCAAAAATGGACTTGGATAGGCGGAATGATACTTATTTCTGGAATTATGATGGTGATAAAAGGTGGTGATTTAGTTGGATTGGATACTTCTGACGAATGATGATGGAATAGAAGCAGTTAGTTTACAGAATTTAGTTTCGGAGCTTCACAATAAGGGTTTTGGAGTAATTGTATTTGCACCAAAAGAGAATAATTCAGCTGTAAGTATGAAAATTACATTGGGTAAAGCGATTTCTATCGAAGCAGTACCTGACGATAGAGAAAATGTATTCCAATATTCGATTGGTGGCACTCCTTGTGATTGCGTTATCGCTGCCCTTGATGGGGGTTTAGCAAAGTTCCATCCAGGTGTAATTCCAAAATTATTAGCAAGTGGTATAAATTTAGGGCCGAATCTAAGCCAAGATGCCTATCATAGTGGTACAATGGCTGCTGCTAGAGAAGCCGGGATGTATGGTATGCCAGCCATAGCCTCGTCATGGTCTTCATTTGATCCAGAGGGAATGGAGGTTTCTTTGGATGCCACCGTACAATTAATTGAAAGAGTTATGAAGATTTTACCATCGAAGCCCAATAATCTCAATAGACCCCATATTGATGCTTCAGCACCACATTTGTCTGATTGGCCAAATTCACCAACCCATGGTTGGAAAGATAATCCAATAGCGGCTCTGCGAAATTGTTTTTCGAATGGCGAGATTTTCCTAAATTTGAATGTTCCAGTTTCATGGAATGGAAAATTCTTGACCACGAGACTAGGTATGAGATGGTATCGAAGCGCCATTTCATTTGTTGAAGGCACTTCTACATTCAAATTAGGAGCGGCACGTATTTATACAGATGTCGTTCACAGAGGAGATGTTGATGCAGACCTCAAAGGATTTGCTAGTGTATCATGTCTTCCTTGCTGGCCTCACACTCATCCATTGGAAGCAAATCCAGAATTGCTAGCTTGGTGTTTGGAAAATTCTGCTGAAGGTTTCCCTAACTGGTTATGATTACGACCACTTATCATCATAATCATCATTCTTTCTAACCCTAATTAAAGCGATTAGTAGTACAAGAACGGTTACTAGAATTCCAATTTGAACAACATCAGAGGAAGCTAAACCAGAAGTTTCCTCTGTGTCTTCATCCTTGTCATTTTGTCTATTGTCATCAAGTTCCAAAGGATTTTCGCCTTCGACGTCAACAATAAATGAAGCAGTTGATGTGTTTTCATTACCTGATGAATCTGAACTCCTGACTTCGATATCCCACTCCCCAATCGGAAGTACTTGAGTGATGAATTCGTGATTTTTCTTCGTAGCAAATTCATCACTATGAATCAATTGATTATCCAAGTAAATTTGTTCGGTAGAACTTTCTGATGTGTACCAACTTATTCTCGCTCTACCGTCCTCCAAAACCTCGACATTCAGGTTCAACAAATCGGGAGCTGTGGTATCAACTTCATTTGAGGTTTGGAAAATTAATACTTCAGATTGTATGTCTCCAACAGATATTGTGCATTCATATTCTGTTGCAGTCACAAGACTTGTGATTGATAGAGTAGTCGTTAGGGATTCGCTTTCCCATGGAATTTCAACTACGTTCTCAGTTCCGTTTGTAATATCGCAAATTACGGTGCCATTACCTGGTTTTGTAGTTGACCATTCAATTAAAGCAGAGTTGGAAGTGCTACTGATAAATTTGGTTCCGTATATTTGCTGAGAGACGTCAGGTATCTCGAAACCAGTCAGTTGAGCATAAATCTGTCCATCAACATCGTATGAAGATAACATGGTTTGTTGAGTATCGTCTTTGAGTATAATGTCGATTATATTTGGGTCATAATCTATACCGTCTATAGCCGATGGATCTGAACCTCCTCCTAGTGTCCATGTCGAGGGAGTCTCATCTACATCTCTCCATTTTCCAGTTCCAAATCCATCTTGGCTTCCAACAACAATGATATATCGATAATTGGGGATTTCATTTCCAATGACGTCCTTACTTACAGTGAATGTTATTGTGTTTGAATCAGAATCTCCTGAAACGTCAACTCCTCTGGAAGATGTACTACCAGTTATTGCTTGTACAGATTTCACTGCTCCAGGTTCTCCAGTGCCACTTATTGCTACTTCCCATGCCCAATCAGAATGTATTTCTGCATTAGCACCATCTAACATCTCTGTATTTCCGTAACTGGTTTCACCCTGGTCAACATAAATCTGAACAATTTGGTGGCTGAATCCGTTACTCAGACCCCAAATATCAGTCATTTCCCCCATTTCAATAATAAATTGGGCGTTCCATGCACTCTGACGAATTGTTAGCTTATGCGCATCCCAAAGTCCTCCATCGTTTGGTGTTGCGAAATCACTTGATAACGGATAGATATAATCTCCATCTCCAGTTTCGTCTCCAATAGTGTCTTCTAATTCTAATAATGTGACCCATTCCTCTAAGTTGGGAAGTACTAACTCAGATGGAGCAGGAGGTGCAATTTCCTTATCTTCTCCGTCTCCGTAGGACAATGACTCAGCCCAAGAAGAAACAACCTTGACTCTAGTTGAATATCGAGGAGCCAAGCCAATTTCAGACCATGGAATTGAAAATTCATAAACATCTTTTGCTGCACAAGAACCTAGAGATGAACTTCCAGACAAAACCCATTGTTCTTGGTCACCAGATTTGCCCTTAGCAGTAAATAGGTTCCACTTGGCTCTTCCATCTTCTCTTAGAGAATCGAAATCAAATGCAACCATATACTTGGCAGGGAATCCGAGGATTTGGTTTCCATAATAAGTTCTGAAGTTTGTTTCCGCTTCATTGAAATTCACGGCATTAGGTTGCATGAAATATATGGCTAGATCAGGATTTTTACCTTGTGGTGAATTTGTTTCAAAATCAGACGGGGTATTTGCATCGACTCGTAAGAATACTTTTGACGCATCATAACCAATGAAAAACTGTTCAATATCAAAATCATCTCCTGATACAGGAGCATCGTATCGCGCTGCCCCATCCCATTCACCCGGTAATGCGACACCGTCTATCATTGGCTCAATAATTCCAGTAGCAGCAGGGTTTGCTATTGCAGGATTTGTCCATAATTCTTGTAAATATGGTGGCAATTCTAGGTTAACAGCACGATAAATATTGGAGAGGTGAACCTTGAATAAAACATCCCAGTTTTCGTCATAACCACTATCTTGGTCAAGACCATACCACCAATACCAGTCACTTCCTTCTGCGATGTATAGTGACTCCCATGCAGCATCTAATCCTGGGTCATCTGGATTTTCCGACTCAAAAGCGACTAATTGTTGGCGGGCTTCAACAAGTCTTTGCCATGCTAAGCTCTCTTCTTCTTCCCCTGCCCATGTTCGTAGAGTACCATCTATCCATGATCCAGTACCTATGGTTTCTATTTGTGGCAGATCTGTGCCCTTAGAAAGGAATTCTGATGGGGTTGTTGTAACGATTGTTGGGTGAGTTGAAAGTCTGCTGTACCACTCTGCCATGAATGGCCTTGCGTTATCTTGGTATTGGAACTCAGACATAAACATCCAATTTTCGCCATCCAAGGCAACAGTGAGAAGGTGCTCTGAAGGATCCTCACCTGCGTCCAATAAATCCTGGCGAACGTTGTCTAGATATGATATGAAATCTGAAACCGCAGCTTCTGGTGTCATTGTTCCGTACTGGAATGCTATTCTGTCAGAAATCACTCTATCTCTGAATATTACAGCAACATCTCCACCTTCAGAACCAGTCACAGTCCAAGGAGTTGCAAGATTAGTGATATCTTCAACATCAATAAGTTCTCCTGAAGTATCTGTTGATTGTTTCAAAATTTCTTCATCTGTTACCATCCACTGAATGCCAACATCACTTACAGGTTCGACCATTTCTGGTGAAACTGCTTCTTCACTAGGCCACATTCCAGTTGGCCTAAATCCTAATTCGTCCTCGAACAAATCCATTCCTGTGGTAAGATGTTTCTGTACATCTTCAGGCCAAGCATCCTTGTTGACTCTAATTCCATCTTCCATAGTCCATCCATCCATCATTAACAATGGCATAATTGGATGATAGTAAGGGGTAGTTGTAAGTTCAATTTGTCCATTGTGCGCTAACTCACTATACATTGGCAAGACATTACCCATGTGATCATGTTGTGCATCCAGTACGTATTGTAAATCTTGTAAATCATAATTTCCATTCTGCATGAAAAGATCGATTAAACCTTGGTCTCTGTGACTTAGATTATATTCCCCTAAGACATAATCTGGGGAAAACTGGTATAGGTACCAAAGCACCTGCAAATCGAGGAAATCTTGAGGGGGAAGCAAATCATCGTCCATTATCGTATCTGGTTTTAGATTATGCAATGTTGCATCATACAATTCCTTATATTTTGAACTGGATGGATATAGCCAGTTTAATTTTGCATCATCCTGAGATACGTTGTAGATCCATCCACTATTCCAGAAAGATTGGAATTGCATTGTGTGTAATTCTAAATCTGTTGCATTAGGATAAGCACCCTCTGTCCATGATCGTTTTGCTATGTCTGTGTGAACATCAAGAGTTTCTTCTTCGTGGTAATCAACTAACTGTTCAATAAATGATGGAACGAGGTTGTAGGTTACTTTTGTGTTAGTATCTCCTAATATGCCTGGTGAGTCAACATATTCAGTCATAGCATGAACTCTAACCCAAGGCATCTCATACATTCCTGTGAGTTTATTTTTGTAGTATGGCTGATGTTGGTGGAATACAATTGCTAAATTCAACGCATCGGATACTTTTCCTGTCATACTAGGTTGAATTATTGGAGATTGGTTAGGCGCTGTAGCATTGCTAACATTATCGATGTGCCATGCATGAGTGAATGTTTCAGCTCCATTGTTACTAGCAGGATTTTGAGTCGGGAATGACGTCCAAACATTACCTTGATCTTGCCATTGTGCATAAGCAATGAAATCGAATGAAGTTGGATTTCCTAAAGCAGCCCAAGGTATTGAAATTTCAGTGATTTGATTGTCTTCCCATCCAGTATATATCTCAGTTGCCGTATTTTCTTCAATCCAAGAAATTCCGTTATAGGATATATGTCGGAAGTAAGTCTCATCTTCTAGAACAAAACCATGGTTAGCTTCAAATGGTAATGTATGTGCGAATCCCCAACTTTTTGACAAGACAGATCCTTCTGATGAAGTATTGAGATATATGAATAAATCCGCACCTTCTGTTGTAGATTTCCAATCTGTGCCTTCCCAAGCGAAGAAAACATGAGTTGAATTCCAATTGAGATGAAGATTTACCTGATTAGTATCGGTTTGCATTAAAGTATCACTTGGCCATTCGTCCAATGAACCATCAACTGCAATATCAGTAGGAGTTATCGCTGTCGATAATGGTGTGAATAGCGAGCACAGAAAAATGGTACAGATAAACAGTCCTTTCTTCTTCATATGACACCGGAGAAGTGATAATTTCAAAGACTTTCTCCATTAGTAATTAACTATGGAGCGTAAGAAATGCGTTTTGTGCCACATTACCTCCATGCCAAAAATAGACCGAAATAACTGCTTGAAATTTTTAGAATGGATGTCTAAAAATGGCTATTCAGTATGGCAAATGCTGCCAATTAATCCTCCTGACCAATATAATTCACCATACTCCTCAACTTCAGCATTTGCAGGCTGGGATAAAATTTCTTTTGATGAATCTGAAGGTGATATTGACAATGAGGGTTTTTGGTTAAATGACTGGGCTTATTATTCAGCAATAAAAGAAGAACACAATGGCGCACCGTGGTTTGAATGGCCAGAAAAATTGAGGGATAGAGACCCTGTTGAACTTAGTAAATGGAATGAAAAAGCAACTAGATTTATCCGCCAACAAAAGAATTTCCAGAATACGTGGAACACAATCAGAACGGACGCAAGAAATATTGGCGTTGAGTTATTCGGTGATATTCCTATTTTCATCGCCCATGATTCAGCAGATGTATGGGCTCATCGTGATTTATTTTTGCTTGACAAAAACGGTTACCCTGAATTTGTTTCTGGTGTCCCTCCAGATTATTTTAGTGAAACAGGGCAAAAATGGGGGACTGTTTTGTACAATTGGGCTGCTCATAAAGCCGAGAATTGGCGTTGGTGGAAAGAGCGTATATCTAGGGCGTTCAGATTATTTGATTATGTTAGAATAGATCATTTCAGAGGAATCCACTCTTCTTGGGCAGTTCCAGTCGGCGATGAAGATGCCAGAAATGGACATTGGCAAGAAGGACCAGGGGATGACCTTCTCAAGCAAATAATTGGCTGCGCACCTCATCCTTCAAAAATAATTGCTGAAGATTTGGGAATAATTCCAACAGAAGTTACTGAACTTCGAAAAAGAAATAACTTACCAGGAATGATTGTCTTGCAATTTGGCTTTGATGGAAATCTGGAAAAGAATCCTAACAATCCGATAAATATCTCAGAAGACCAGATAGTCTATGTTGCAACCCACGATAATGATACTACAAATGGATGGTGGGAGGATGCCAATCAAGAAATAAAGGCAAACTTATCTAAATTAAAAAACGAATCTGAAACTATAGTTCAACTGCTGATTAGATTAGCTGAAGAATCGCAAACTCAGATGATCGTAATTCCCTTGCAAGATATCTTAGAGTTGGGTTCTGATTCAAGAATGAATATACCTGGAAAATCAACGGGAAACTGGACTTGGAAATTTAGTTGGGATGATTTGAATTAGATTTCATCCGTATATCTCATAACCTATTTCGAATACGCAAAGTTACATGGGATTAGTTGGCTATTTCACAGCAGAGATTGGTCTTTGGTCAGAATTGAAAACATATTCTGGCGGATTAGGTGTTCTAGCCGGAGACCATGTAAAGTCTGCAGCCGATGAGGGTATACCTTTGGTAGGTGTAACATTGCTCTACAGAGAAGGATATGGTGTGCAACATTTGGATTCGGACGGGAATCAAACCGAATCATTTCCTGATTTAGATCCTTATAACCATCTAGAGAAAACTGACATTTCTTTCAACTTGAACTTAGATGATTCAGAAA
>PAMN02000052.1 GCA_002707335.2 Methanobacteriota archaeon
AAGGTCAAAGTCCGAAGTATGTCAAAGTAGAATCAACCGTTGAAAACCCAAGACGAATAACCGAAATTGGTGGAGGGCAATCAGTTCAGTTTACCTGGAAACTAATTGATGAGTTAGATGACACCTGTCAAAGTAATAGCGCTGTTGTTGACGATGGAGATTCATTAACATGGGATACAATTTATTTTAATACGGTACTTATTCATGATCTAGTTGTTCAATACGATGATGGTCAAGACAGAATAAATATAGAACATAAAGTCAATATTTTCTATGAGGATTGATACTTTTTAGAAATACATCTTTCTCTATTCTAATTAAATACTACATTATGCAGCAAATGCCATGAGCGCAGCAATAGTAGTTGGAGCAATAGCAGCGGTAGTTGCATTAATTACACTAATTTGGTTCATTAGTACATGGAACAGATTAGTTCGATTAGAAGAAAATGTGAACAAGTCATGGGCTGATATCGATGTTTTGCTAAAACAAAGGTATGACATGATACCTAATCTAGTAAACATAGTGAAAGGATATGCCGAACATGAAAGAGAAATTTTTGAGCAATTTGCAGTAGCTAGACAAGCGGCCGCAGGTGCTCTTTCATCAGGTGACGTCAAAGCAGTCGGTGCTGCTGAAGGAACTCTTGCAGGACTTATGCCAAGAATAAACATGGTTGCCGAGCAATATCCTGATTTGAAAGCGGACACTTCATTCGTAAACCTTCAAAATCAACTTGTTTCATTGGAAAATCAAGTTTCAGACCGTAGAGAATTCTATAACTCTAGCGCTACAAATTACAATGCAGCAATCCAGATGATTCCAACAAGCATAGTTGCTGGAATGAAGGGATGTGTCAGAAAGGACTTGTTCGAAGTGACTGACCCAGTTCAGAGAGAAGCAGTACAAATTCAGTTCTGATTACAATCCGCTAGCAATTAGCGCTACAGATATGTAAGCACCTAGCATGGAACCCAGATTAGTTAATGCAGTTACAAGCAAGACCCTCCCTGCACGGTTAGACCAGAATAAGCTTGCAGAATCTAATTTTAGGAACTCTGCTAGGTCTTCTCCGGTAGGCTCTCGAACTTTCATTTGAGCGTAACCTGCAAACCATCCAGCCGCTAGTGCAGGGTTCAATGATGTAATCGGTGAAGCAATTGCTGCGACAAGAATTGCTATTGGATGTCCTCCTGCAATCATGCACATCACTGCAGCGCCTATGAAGTTACCAAGAAACCAATATGCTCCATTTTCTTTTATTGATGATATATCTCCATTGTAAGCAAACCATCCAAGTAGCCCAACTAGTAATAGCGGGATTGCATAGGAGATATTTTTGATAAGATTTCCACCCTTGGGTAGTTGAGATAATTCTTCAATTCTGTCTTTATTATCGGTCATTTCTTCTTGTAATAATTTTGAAACACCTTCTAAATGACCCGCTCCTAATACTGCTAGAATTCTTTCTTCACCTCTGATTTCGGAAATCTTCCTTGCGATGAATTCATCCCTTTCATCAATTAATGCAGTACCTGCACCTGGAGAAACTTCTCGCAATTCTTCCATCAGAGAAGAAAGTAAGTCCTTATTTTCTAACATTTCATTTAATGAGAACTCTTCATCTGGCTCCTCATCTGACATCAGCGCCCACAATAGTCCAAATTTTTCTTTGATTCGCATATTTTTCCATGCTCTTTTCAAGGTAGTTTGAATATCTCGATCCACTAACTCAACTTTTAATCCAGCATCATTTGCTGCATTCACAGCAGCTAATAATTCAGCACCAGGCTGCTGACCTTCATCTAATCCAAGTTTTCTTTGTTCAGCAGATAATAGAGATTGAAGTAAAACCATTGGCGCCTTTCCTTCTTTGATCACCTTCAGCAATCCTTCTTTGTCTAGCCTTCTGTCGCTGGTCAAGGCCTTGTGTCGACTTTCACATAATTCTACAGCAACAACATCTGGCTTCCAATTTTCGATATTCTCAATCACTGCTTCTACAGATGAAGTAGCAACGTGAGCAGTGCCTAGTAATCGTAGATTTTCATCGACATCAACATATGGCGCAGACATTCATTCACCTCCAAAAATTTCTTTCAATTTTGATGCAATGTTGTCCATTGCATCTTTTTCATTATCGGAATTCAAATCCTCAAACGGGATTTGACCACCTGCCATTACAGCATGACCTCCGGCAGTCCCTTCTTCAAATTCGCCTTCTAAAATTTGACCCAGATTTATGGACTCATCAGAAGATCTAGCGGATAGAATGACTTTGTTTCTTCTAGTTCCAAATGAAATGACTGTAGATATTCCTTCTGTAGGTAAAAGGAAATCAGCCACTTGAGATAAGGCGTCTCGATTCGCCATATTATTAATCGGAACTAGGAGCAAATTGTTTACTCTGTACATATCTTGTAAGGCATTCTTGAATATTTCCAAAACATCTTGTGAGCGAGGTGGGATTTCAAATGAACGCAATAGATTCCAATCTACAAATTTGTTTAGCCATGAAAGCGCAGTTAGATCTACTTCATTGAATGACCTAGTAAATCCAAGGGTATCCGTTCTAATTCCAAAAGCAAGTGCAGTAGCTATTTCTGTTGTTATTTCGAACCCAGAATTCATTGAAATTGTAGCAACCAATGATGAGGTTGCAGCATATTCTTGTCGCACTAGTACGATTTCCCCTAATGGTCTATTTTCTGCGAAATGATGATCGATAATTATTGTAGGTTGAAACTCTTTTGGAAGAATATTATTAGCACCTGATTTGTTGAAATCAACACATATTACTATATCTGATTCTTCTAGCAAATCATTTATTTCCCAAGAAAGAATGATTCTACGTAAATCGATATCAAGTAATTTTACCATTCCGATATTTTGCTGGTGCTCAATCAATCCGCCGTGAGCGATTGTGACCGTTTGTCCAATTTGTTCGCAAATGTGTTTTACAGCCATTGCACTTGCTAGAGAGTCAGGGTCAGGGTTATCGTGACAAACAATCAAAACCTTTGCTTTTGGTTCATGTTTTAGTCTTCGGATGACATCACCTGCGCCTTGCCTTCTGTCAATATGTTTTAGTCGTTCTTTTAGAAGACTGATTGTAAGGTCTTGAACAGATATTAACTCTGAATGTTCTAATTCAATTGTCGATAAAATTGGAGAGTTTGGCCAAATTTTCCTTAATTCCAAACCTGGATTATTATCGCAAATAATCTCATCCAATACCAAAATTGCAGTAGGTTCTATTTCTGGTAATGGCATTTCGTGCAACTCCATTTCAGTAGGTAAAGTAACAATTTCCACATTGGGTATTCCAACTAATTCACCGGCAAGACCGATTAATCTAACTCTGGAGGTCTCTCCAATCCATTTTGCTAATTCAACAGCAACCTTATCTGAACCAAAAATAATGAACACCTAATTCACCAACCTATTCATGACGGAAAATAAATCAAAATGCTCTCTAACATCATGCACTCTAATTATGTCTATTCCTTGTTCGAAAGCAATAGCTGCAACACCTAAGGTTCCAGCCAGGCGATTTTGGGTTTCAGGCTGGTCACAAATTTTTCCGATCATAGATTTTCTAGAAACTCCCCAGAGAATTTTGAAAGGTCGCAATCTTAGACTTTGTTTCAGAAGTTCGATATTGTGTTCTAAATTTTTACCGAATCCAATGCCTGGGTCAAGATATATTTTTCCAGCCGGTAACCCATTTTCAACAAGTAGATTCGCTTTTTCTAGTAGATAATCAAACACTTCTTCACATACATCTCCGTAATTTGGATTGTTTTGCATGGTACCTGGTTCGCCAAGCATGTGCATTATGCAAACATTACATTGTTTTTCTATAATCAAATCAAACATATTTTGGTCTCTCAATCCACTTACGTCATTGACCATTATGGCACCATTTTCTATCGCAGTTCTAGCAACCTCGTAGTTCCTTGTATCAATGGAGACATTAGCAAACTCAGAAATCTCTTTAACTAAAGATAATATTCGCTTTGTTTCTTCTTCTATAGAAATAATTTCCGCACCAGGTCGGGTAGATTCCCCTCCAATGTCTATCCAATTAGCTCCGTTTTCAATCATTTTTCTAGCGCGCTCAACACTACCATGACGAGAGTCAGCATGAAATGAATCAGGTGTTGCATTAATGACTCCCATTATCTGTGGCCGGCTGAACCTCCGACCATCATAGACTGCCATGTTAGCCACCGTGGCTGCGAGAGGTTTTATGACATGTGGGGTGTCAGGTGTCGCCATGTCTGAGGAATTGCCAGCGGATATTCACAACGTTGGTACAAATTTAGATGGGCCAATCGAGGAGCCATCTGAAGAATCTTTAGAATTAGCAGAGAGAATAATCGTTAGACTGAGGCCACCCTCAAGAGTTGCTATCTCTAAAATGATTCACACAAAAGCAAAGATGGTGGGTGGAATTCTAGCAGGGTATGCTGTATTTTGGTGGCTTGCTGTTCTTCAAGTGGATAATGAGAAAGCGTTTGATTCGATATTCTTCGGACCAGATTTTCTAGCAATAACAATAATTGCACCAGCATTAATTTTCCTCGGTTCATTATTTGAAAATATTAGCAGAGAACTGGGACAATTATTTCCAGGTCTAGCACATGGAATTATGTTTGTAATGGCATTTTTATATACATTTGAACCCCTGGTTAGAGGCTTATTCATGAGTGATTTAGATTCCGGTGATGCTATCTGGAAAACCTCCAGACTAGCAATACTTTGTCTTACAATACTCTTCGCTGCGAGAATGCTCATCGACGCATGGTTACTAAGGTGGGTGAAAGTGTTCATGGAGAATAACCCCGATTTGGATTTCTCTGATTCAGGAAACGATTTCTCAGAGGTCGAAGAATCGGTTGTTGAACCCGAGATTTGAAACCATTAACCTACACGGGTATTAACATGCATGAGAGGCTAGATGTGCTCAGGCTTGGATATCGTAAAGGTAGAGATCCAAGAATTACGACTCATCTAGCATTGGTCTCTAGAGCCTTTGGAGCAGACGGTTTCATGTTATCAGGTGATGAAGATAAAGAATTATTTTCAAACCTAAAATCTGTATCAGAACGATTTGGTGGCTCCCTAGATACGAATCATGTCAAGGGAATGTCAACATTGAAGCAACATGTTGCAAGTGGTGGTGTAGCAGTTCATTTGACTATGTATGGTGAGCCATATCGTAAAGCTATTCCATCGATAAGAAGAGATAGACCACTGATGATAATAGTTGGAGGTGCAAAAGTTCCAGGAGATGTATACAAATTATGTCAACATAATGTGGCAGTAGGTAATCAACCACATTCAGAAGTAGCCGCTTTAGCACTATTTTTGGAAGCATGGTTTGGAGATTCAGGTTCCGATAAGAAGTTTGAGGATGCTCGGCTAGTTATTGAAGGAACTAACAAAGGCAAGATTGTCCATGAAATTGAATAGAAAAAATTCAAGTTGGCTACTCCTTACTAAGTTGCTAGCAAGCGAATATTGGTTGAAATGTCAAATCTAAGTGCATATTGAATCAAAATGTTCATCTTTGCCAATAATTATGACCCCTATAGAATCAGCAAAAGTGATGTCAGGGGTATGGTCACAGAAGGGCGATACCTCTTTGGGAGACAAAATTTCGTTAGTAGATGCGACTGATGGAATAACAAATGGTGGAATTATACCAGAATCAGCCTCTGGTGACGGTGTGTTATTATTGGCAGACGGTAGTCGATTCTTGGGTAGTTTGTTTGGTTCCAAAGGCTGGGGTCAAGGAGAATTAGTATTCACAACAGGAATGACTGGTTACCAAGAATCATTAACAGATCCTTCTTTCGCAGGACAGGTCTTGACATTTACATATCCATTGATTGGTAATTATGGAATACATGCAGGTACAAGTGAATCGGCGGCTGTATGGCCAAAAGGTGTTGTCGTTAGACAAGCCATGAAAAATCCAGACCATCGAGATTCGATTTCAAGTATAAGCGATTTCCTAGCATACCATAATGTCCCTGGGATTGAAGAGATAGATACCCGAGCAATTACAAGGAAAGTTAGGGAATATGGATGCCTGTTATGCGTTTTTGGACCGGTTGAAGAAGAATCCGAAATGGCTTCTTATCTTGCCGAAATGCAATCTCCTGAATTAGAAGATTTAGTCGATCAAGTTTCGATTAATGAGCCTGTAATCGTCAATCCTGGCGCGACAGATAAATTAGGTAGAGCGTTGCCTAGAATTGCTGCAATCGATTGTGGAATAAAGTACAATATTCTTCGAAGTCTTTGCAATTACTTCGAAGTGGTATGGTGTCCTCCCAGCACTTCATTTGAAGAGGCTAAATCATACGAGATAGTTGCATTGTTTTGTTCAAATGGCCCAGGTGATCCTGCTCATCCTGGTAAAGCAACAAGTGCAAGGAATACTTTAGCTGCAGCAGTTAAAGCCGATTTGCCCGTAATGGGAATTTGTCTTGGCCATCAATTGTTAGGACTAGCAAGTGGCCTTCAGACCTACAAAATGCGATATGGACACAGGGGCGCAAATCAGCCATGTGTTGATTTAGAATCAGGCAGAGTATGGATTACTAGCCAAAATCATGGCTTTGCAGTAGCAGATCCTGAGGCAGGAATGCTAGCAGCGCATCCTTCAGGTGCATGTTCTCCAAAAGGAGAAAATTTGCATGGGTCAGATCCCAAAGTTAGGTTTGTGAATGCTAATGATAGAACCGTTGAAGGTTTAGATATTGTAAATAAGTCAGTATTTACTGTGCAATTTCATCCTGAAGCGGCTCCAGGTCCCCATGATGCTTACCCATTATTTTCTAGGTTCAGAGAGATGGTTGACTCTCATTATGGAGGTGTTAACTGATGCCTCGTAGAGACGACATCGAGACAATAATGGTCTTAGGTTCTGGCCCAATTAAAATTGGTCAGGCCGCAGAATTCGATTTCAGTGGTTCACAAGCTGTCCAAGCATTACGTGAGGATGGCTACAAAGTAATACTCGTAAATTCAAATCCAGCTACTATTCAAAACGATCCTGAGATGGCAGATAAGGTGTACATCGAGCCATTACTTCCTGATACGATAAAGCGAATTTTAGAGGTTGAAAAACCAGATGCACTTCTCGCTGGGATGGGAGGTCAAACAGCCTTAAACATAGCCAGCGAGTTAGCACACGCAGGTGTTTTGGATGATTTAGGAGTTGAACTAATAGGTTCTGATTTAGATGCGATTGATAAAGCCGAAGATAGAGATTTATTCAATCAAGTCTGTCTCGAAATAGGATTACCAATTTCAGAAGCCATTGCATGTAATTCGATGGACGAAGTGCTAGCAGCCGCTAAAACAATTGGTAGTTGGCCAATATTAATCAGACCTGCATTTACTTTGGGTGGGTTAGGCGGAGGTACTGCATGGAATACTGGAGAACTGGTTGAAATAGCTACTCTAGGTTTGCGAAATAGCCGCATAGGTCAGGTATTGATTGAAGAAAGTATTCTTGGCTGGCAAGAATATGAGTATGAGGTTATGAGGGACACCGCAGACAATGCCACAATTGTGTGTACAATGGAAAATATCGATCCAATGGGTGTCCACACTGGTGAATCTACTGTTGTTGCACCTGTTCAATCATTATCTGATAGGGACCATATGGAATTGAGAGATATGTCACTTTCTTTGATTAGAAAGTTGAATATCAAAGGTGGTTGTAATGTCCAATTTGCAGTAAATCAATCTACTGGCGAAGTAAGAGTTATCGAAGTGAATCCGAGAGTTTCCAGATCATCAGCTTTAGCATCCAAGGCAACAGGCTATCCTATTGCTAGGATGGCAGCAAAGATTGCTGTAGGTTATACTCTTGATGAGTTGCCCAATCCAATAACAGGAGAAGGCACTACTGCAGCATTTGAGCCAACATTGGATTATTGTGTAGTGAAAATACCTAGGTGGCCATTCGATAAATTCAGAACTGCTAACAGAACACTTGGCACATCAATGAAATCAACTGGAGAAGTTATGGCAATAGGGAGATGTTTTGAGGAAGCATTCCTGAAGGCATGGGCTTCATTAGAGCAAGGTTCTCATTACCCAAGACCGCTAACAAGAGCAGACGAGTCTGAAGGTGAAGGAATGGTAGAAATAGCCTTGGAAATCCTTCCCGATGAAACACTAATCGATTGGCTTAGAATTGCAACAGATAGACGCATGGGTGCGGTAATAGAAGCTTTCAGAAGAGGTTGGAGCGTTGAAAGAGTTAACGAAATAACGAGAATCACGAGGTGGTTCTTGTATGGGTTTGAAAGAATAGCAAAGATAGAGAAAGAAATAACCAACGCTTCCTGCCTTCCGAAGCACCTTTCCGCAGAACAGTTGAGGAGATGGAAGAGTTTTGGTTTCTCAGATGCACATATTGCTGAAGGATTACTTGGTTTCCCTGCGGATAAGTTGAAATCTGCAAAATCAGATGAAGACGAACAATCTGTGATGAAAGCAAGACACACGAAATTAGTTCATCCAATATATCGAATGGTAGACTCTTGTGCTGCAGAATTCGCCGCTAAGACGCCATATTATTATTCAACTTACGAACCTAATGGACTCCCTGGGATAGATTCTCTTCCAAACTTAGAAAATAGAACAAAAACACGCCAGGTAGTAATTGGCTCAGGGCCCATTAGAATTGGCCAAGGTATCGAGTTTGATTATGGGTGTGTTCATGCTGTTAAAGCCATTAGAGAGGCAGGAATGGATGCAGTATTAATGAATAACAACCCCGAAACAGTATCAACTGATTTTGACACCTCAGATAGGTTATACTTCGAACCCCTGACACTTGAATATGTAACAGAAGTATTGCTTAGAGAGAGAGCTCATGGTATTCTTCTGCAGTTTGGAGGGCAAACTGCAATAAATTTAGCACTTCCACTCGAGGCACGTTTACCAGTACTTGGGCTAGATTTGCAAATAATTGGGACTACTTGCGATGCGATTGATGAAGCAAGTGACAGAGAAAGATTCGAGGCTTTTGCAGAAAAGACGGGAATTCGAATGCCGAAAGGTGCAACAGGATCATCTCCTGACGACGTAAGAAGAATAGTGCAAGAAATAGGATTCCCCGTTCTTATTCGTCCATCTTACGTACTTGGTGGAAGAGGAATGGAGATTCTGTCCAATGAAAAACAGTTGAATGCCTATCTTTCTGAAGCCTTTTTAGCACCAGACAAGCCTTTGCTAGTCGATGAATATCTTGGCCACGCAACAGAGTTAGATGTTGATGCAGCGGCGGATGGCAATGATGTCTTAATTGGCGCAATTATGGAGCATTTAGAGGAAGCAGGAATCCATTCTGGCGATTCAACTTGTTTCATACCAACTCAGAACATCCCTGAACAAATGTTGGAAAGAGTAAGAGAGCAGACCAGGAAAATCGGTCTTGGATTGAATATTCAAGGATGTTTCAATATACAATTTGCAATTCAGGGCGATGATTTGTATTGTCTTGAGGTAAATCCAAGGTCAAGTAGAACAGTTCCGTTTGTTGCTAAGGCAACAGGTGTTCCCATGGCAAGAATTGCTGCAAGGATTACATTGGGAATTAAATTAAGTGAACAAGATATACCCAAAGCAACATCAGGACACATCGCAGTAAAAGCCCCAGTATTCCCATTCATCAAGTTACAGGGGTTAGATCCTGCTCCTGGTCCTGAAATGAAATCAACAGGCGAGGTCTATGGGTCAGATGTTAGAGCAGATGTTGCTTACCTCAAAGCCAGATTAGCAACGGAAATACCAGTTGCCTCTGAAGGCGGAGCGTATCTTACAGTCAGAGATGGGGATAAAGAACAAATTGCAGAAGTTGCGAAGGAACTCTCTGCTATGGGCTTCAATTTGTTTGCTACACCTGGGACAGCAGATGCCATTAGAAATTCAGGAATAGAGGTGACAACTGTCTATAGAATAGCAGATAGAAAGCACCCTGATGCTTTAGATTTAATGAGAAAAGGAGAAGTATCTTTCATTGTAAATGTTCCAACAATCTCTGGTGGTGCGGTCAGAGATGGAAATATGATGAGGCGATTAGCAGTGGAAATGAATATTCCTTTTGTTACTACTATGTCTGGGGCTAAGATGGAAGTCGCAGCAATTAGGGCAAATAAAGAAGTAGACTTGGAGCCAATGAGGCTGAAAGTAAATTACTGAATCAACAGGAATCGTAAGCATCTATGATATATTCTGTAAGCGGACTAGTCCAGGCTAAATCGCTAATCCCATCTCTTCCTTCTGAGGAATATATTCTGACTATATCTTGAACTCTTACATTACCATCGCTAGATCTTGCAACAATAGTTTTTGGTTTCAGGGTTTTTCCTGTGCCATGAGGGTCGTAAACAGTATCCAAAGCATCCGCTAAGAACCAATCAGGCTTGTCTTTTTCATCACCTTCGAACTTCTTCTTCGGCCTTTTCGATCCGCCAAACAAACCTCCTCCTGATTTTTTGGCTGGTTGCTTCTTTGGAGTTGACTTTTTAGATTTGGATTTTGGTTTTGCAGATTTAGAAGCAGTTGTGTCTTTCTTCGCAACCTGTTGACCTTTCATCTCTTCTTCTAATTCAGCTCTAATTTCTTTCTCAAGTTTCTCTCGCAATGCAGCCTCATCCACTTTCGATTCGCCACTCTTCATATTCTCAACAACAGTCAAGTAATGTGATGCAACTTGAATGAGTGCGGTTTCCATACTTGCTTCTAGTTGCATGGAAACAACGTCTCCAGATGAATCTCTCCACTTTCGCCACTGCAGCATTGTGTTCGCATGTATGTCTGAGCCACATTTCGGGCAGAATGATCTCTTTGGAGGTTTCAAAACAGGTATAGAGCGCATAGCATCAGGGTCTATTCCTTCATGTTCACCGCTGGATACGTCATGAATGTGAGTACTTGCTTTCATACCTAATTTCATTGCTTCTCTGAACAAACCTTCTTTTAGATCCAAAGTTCCTTTTTGAACTAATACCCAACCATCAGTGCCACGAACAGTGGCTCTAACTGCAGCAGCTGCAGCCTCGGATTCACCAAATTTGTAATCAGTAAACGCACTAGTTACTGGTGCTTCCATCTCTTCTTCTGAGATACCTCCAGTTTCATCATCATCAGCAGGTGCTGCGATTCCTAATAGAATCGGATTTGCTCCTTCTTCGATTTTAGCAATCATATCAAATTTTTCTGCCATAGAAAGGTCTTCTCTACTTCTTATGACATCCTTTAATTGGTTCAAATCGTGACCAGTAGCAGTTATTGGCCCTCTAACAGTCAAGTCGTTCCCACATGAAAGACAAAACTTGGTTGCTGGTTCGACAGCAGCCTCACAACTAGGACAATATACTCCGCCCATGTTGTGGCTACAAGGGTATGAGTCTTTCAATGGAACGGTTCAGATACTTCGTATCTGTGAGGTTTAAGTTGTTAATTTATTGAAGCAAAGTCAAAACTTTATCGCGACTTAATTCTGAAATTATGGGTGCGATTTTTGGTCCTTTTTCTTTGCCTATGATTGCGGTATAGAGCGTTCTATAGCAATCTCTTGGAGGGATTTGGTCGTCTTTTATAGCGGATTTTATCGCCTCAGTGATTCCATCAATGTCCCAATTGCATTTTGAAAATACTCTGTGTAATGAATTACTGATTGATTTGTCTAATCCTGGAATAGGTTGTTCAGCAATCGTAATTTTCAATTGTTCTGGGAAATATGGGCCATTTATCCAATTTTTCATTCGCTCTAATTTACCAATATTTCCTTTTCCTATTGTCTCTATGATTTCATTGTCACTTTTTACCTGAGCTAAAAGGGCAAGATGTCTAAACGATACATTGGATGAGGATTGATCTGAAATCTTACTCATTCTTAATGCACCCTCTGCATCTTCAATTGCGACTTTTTGTCTTCGAGATAATTCTGAATTTTTCATTTCCGAGTCCAAATCTCTAGCCACCAGCCTTTCGTAATCGTCCGCTAATTCTACTAGTGACATTCCTGGATCGAATGTAATCGCTTTCTTAGGTTTTGTAGATGCGATAAGGTAGCGTAAAATTTCAGGCGGAACTAATTGAAGGGCCTCCTGCGGCCCGATTGTATTACCTGTTGACGATGACATGGCTCCTTGTCCGCGCAATGAAATCCACTCGTAGACTAAAGGCTCTGATGGGGTGTCACCAAATAATTCTGAAATTTCCTTTCCAGTATCGTATGATCCTCCTGCAGCTCCGTGATCTTTTCCAAATGGTTCGCAAGTAATTCCAATCCATCCCCATCTAGCAGGCCAATCAACTCTCCATGGCAATTTACCTTCTGCTTTATTTAAATCAGATTTACCTGATTTTCCATTTTGCTCCCAATGGACATACGGCCATTCAAAACCTGTTACGGTGACCCCGTCTAGGCTTCCGTTATGCCCGTATGGATTGAATGGAAACCAATCATCAGAGAGTTCTCTTCCGCTAACCCTTTCAATAATTTCTCTTATTTTATCTGGATTTTCACAAACTATTCTTGCTCTTTCTGCAAACTTACCATTTGAATAGGATTCATAATTATCAATAATTCTAGGTCGCACATCGATTTGCTCTAATGCTTTTAGAAACGGATCTAAGAAATATTGAGCATATGATATTCCGCTATCGGATGGATTTCCGTCTTCATCAGGTGCAGGAATTAACGCAAGAGGGCAACCAATGTATTTTTCATATTCATCCGAAAGGAAAGGATAGACTTTTCTTAATGGGTCTGCTGAGTCTACAATAAATACAAATTCTGCATCCATTCCTGCATCTTTGCATGCTCTAGTGACCATGTCTCCGGTCAATATTTCTCTTAGGTGCCCAATATGAAATTCTCCACTTGGAGTTATACCAGAGGCGACAATGTGTTTATCACCTCTTTGCGCTAATCGTTGCGCTGTAAAGTCAGCCCAGTGCATTTTATCACCTAAACTACAGCAGCTCGAACAATTCCACGAAGAGGAACACCATCGATTTCATTTCTTGTGGTTTTGTTTACCAAAACCATGCATAATGCAACATCTGCTCCTGCATCTTTCATCGCCTGAATGGTTTTTGACATGGTTTGTCCAGAAGAAAATACATCATCAACAATTGCGATTTTTTTGCCTGCAACTTGCCCATATTTATTCGATAATGAACCTTGTCCAGGCTCTCCATCAACGTTTCTATGAATTGCAACCTCGCATTCGAGGTCAGTTCCAACAGCGTTGGCAAACAATATTCCATTAATCGAAATTCCAACAACTGTATCTATTGAGTCTCCGCATTCTTCAAACACAACATCGGCCATTATCGAACCAATCGCAGCGATTCTTTGAGGTCTAACTCCGATAGTCCTCCAACCGATGCGTACGTCCTGAGGTTTGTCTACTGTATCTTCACCCGCAAGTAGCCATGAAATAGTATCTTGTGAAAGTGATAATTCATCAGCAATTTGTTGAGAATTCAAACCTTTTTTTCGCAAGCCGCTCGCCAAACTCCTCAATTCTTCGATGCTAGTTCCGCTTTCCATGAATTCCTCCTGCAATTACTATGAAATGAATGCATCGTTAATTCTGTCTCATCTTTGTGGTAAACCTCAAAAGTGTGCGCCAAGGGGGTTGGTTTGATGTCAGACTTCGAGTACGAGTCTCTTTTGGATAGAGCAAGAGCAAATATTCCTGAAGAAATCTCTAACAGAGCAAGGTGGACATTACCTGAGCCTCAAATTTTGATTGAAGGTTCTAACACCATTTTGAGGAACTTTACTGAAGTTGTAAACCACATGGATAGAGATGAAAATCACGTTTACCAATTTATGCTGAATGAATTAGGCACTGCTGGCTCAAGAGATGGACCTCGTGCTAGGTTTAAGGGAAGGATTCCACCAAAAAGAATCAAGAAAACTATAGTGAATTATGTAAATGCATACATCAAGTGTGTTCAGTGTAATGCACCAGATACCCATTTCATAAAACAAGATAGAACTACTCTATTGAAGTGCCAAGCATGTGGTGCTACTAGACCTGTTAAACTCTGATCATTCCAAGTCTATCAGTATCTCTTGATATGAGGGTTTTCTTACAGTTGGAGTGCTTTCAGGATAGCCTGCTCGAACGAAGCCAATAATCTCCTCCTTTTTTGTGTCTATGCCGAGTATGTGATAGGTTTCTTCTCCCCTTGTTATTGCTCCAGTTGACCATAGTGAACCTACTCCATTTGACCAAAATGATAGTACCATATTGTGCAAAGCACAAACTGTAGCAGCATAATCTTCTTTTTCTCTGAAAGGATCATTTGGACTTAATTTCGAGGTAACGGCAAATAAAACAGGAGCAGAAATTATTTTTTTGACCGCCCTGTCGAGCGCCTTTTGGACATCTTCTGTCCCTCTTTTTTCGGCTTTTATCTTAGCTAATCTGGTAATCTCAGGTATTAGCATATTTTTTGATTTTTCACCAATCGAATAAAATTTCCAAGGGTGGGTATGCTTATGACATGGAGCGTTTGATGCAGCCTCAAGCGCCTGATTAACCACATCTTTTGGAACACTTTTTTCTGTAAATTTATAGATTGTTCTACGCGATGTAATAATTTCATTCATTGAGGTCATTAGAAACCTCCTAAATATTGTCAATTTTTGCTGCTAAAATGAAATCAGCCTCGACTAAGCCATTGATTTTGTGAGTAAAAATCGATACCTTTACTCGTCCCCAAGACAATTCAAAATCAGCATGATGATTCTCCTCTTCACATATCGCCCCTGCTAAGTTAACAAATTCTAGAGCATCGGCAAAATTATTGAAAGAAAATTCTCGTTCTATGTGGTGTTCTTCTACTAAATTCCAATCATTATTTATTTGATTTAATAGAGGCATTATTCCTTGTAATGATAATGCTGGTACTTCTCCACTGCAAGGTAAACATTTCTTGGTATCTAGGGACATTCAATCAGCCCCAGAGGTGTGAATCGTCGTTACCTTTGCTGTTTTTCTCAACTTTTTCATGGAGGTTAGATCTTCTTTTGTGATCATCTCTCTCAAATTCTAAGAGTTCTTTATCGTCAATATATGCAGGACGAGTATGTGCAACTAGTACAAGCCTCACAATTACATCTCTAGCAAGGTAAACATGTTGGCCATCAATTGTCAAAATCTCTATAGAAGTTTTTCCTGAAGACAATAATCTTCCTTTTATCCAAGTATCATCATTGTCTCTAAGAGCGCGAGCATCAATCTGAATTTCGATTAAATCGTCTTTCCTCAATCCATGACGTCTATCCAATAGGTCACCAGTATGAACACTTTGTAGGTCTTCAATGTCAGGAGATCCAAGATCTTTCCACATGCTTTTGGCCCATTTAGGTAAGTCTGCCATGTTGTATGCCCGTAGGTACTCCTTCTAAGGTCTGACGCTTTGAAAATCAAACCTACGGATTGAAGAATGAGATGCCTCCCCGTCAGAACGGGGCATCGACATGAAGGTGATATGGCGAGAATTATCGACCGTATTAACAGAAGACGAAGTTCTCGATAAGGGATTCAGTAGAGCAAAAAAGTCTGCAGAAAAAGTAGACGACCCAGTTAAGGTCTTCAGAGTCAGAAAACAATTGACAAGAATGGTACAGACCTCTTCCGATGTAATGTCTCAATACTTAGAAGATACAGAAAAATCGTGGCCAAGCCTTGACAGAATGCCTACTTTCGATAAAGCGATGGTTGATGCTTGTGTTGGTTGCGATGACTACCGACATCATCTCTCTATGCTTGGTTGGGGCGCTAAACAAATGAGGAAAATTGCAAAGCAGAATGTTGCAAAGATTACTAGAAGTGCTAGACTAGAAGTTATGCACGATGCTAGAAAAGAAGCGTATGGGCGACTTTCTAGTATAATGTCAAGGGTTGGCAATTCCTTAGATTGGTTACACCAAAGTCGTCAAACCCTCCGTAGACTACCAGAGATAGACCAAGCCAATCCTACTATTGTTGTTTGTGGTGCACCAAATGTGGGAAAGAGTGCATTCATTTCATCTCTTTCGAGTGGCAAGATGGAAGTTAATCATTATCCATTTACTACAAAACAACTTCACGTTGGACACTTTGAGCATAGAAGATTACAACATCAGATGGTAGATACTCCTGGATTGCTAGACCGTCCTATGGATAATCGTAATGCTATCGAACTTCAAGCAATAGCTGCAATTCAGCACATTGGTAGCCTCTGTATCTTCTTAATGGATATTACAGAAGATTGTGGAACAAGTTTGGAAGAACAGCACAATTTACTCGATGAAGTGAAAGAGTTACTACCTGATATTGATATTATGGTAGTGGTTTCAAAAGCAGATTTGATGGATCCACGTCCTGAAAACTGGGATGAAGTAAATCATTCAGAAAAAGAATGGGATGGAGAAGGAGAGCCAATGATCCCGGTTTTATTAGATGAAGAAGGGTGTGTTACAATATCATCAATAGAAGATGTTGGTGTAACTGCTCTGCGTCTCGAAATTGTTAGGAGATGCAAAGAAAACATGTCCACTGACCCACTACTATTGCCTGAGGGTTGGCATAGAAGAGATTAATTCATACTAAATAATCTCAAGACAATAGGAATTACAAATGCGATAAAGAATACACCGAACATTATTCTCATCAATTTATCATTCTTTTCTTGCTTTTCTAGTTGATCTACACATTCTTGATTTTTACAGATTCTTGGCTCTGATTTGATATGGATATCTGTTCCGCACATTCTACAGTGTTTGTGTGCTGGTAAATTAGGGGTAATTTTTGCTTTTGTTTTGCTAATTTGTTTACCAATTTTTTCCTTAATCGACTTTGCATCAACCATAATATCACTCACTCTTGACTAAAGTTCCAGAGAATTCTTTGCCCTCTATCGCATTTTCTAGATTTTCAATATCTCTTCCATCCAGGACTGCTATTCTTATTCCTGAAGATATCGCCCATTTTACAGCAATAGGGTCGACGGCAGCGGATTCTCCTGGTTGTAATGGTCCTTCACCAGTTATCTGTAGAAGGTCTGAATGAGTCATTTCCTCGATGGCTTTTGCATCAGGATTTTTACGCGGATCACTATCATAGACATGAGAAACATTTGTTGCTATGACACAATATGATGCACCGGAATCTCTTGCAAGAGCGACGGCAACAGCATCTGTGGTGTGGCCTGGACTAGTTCCCCCCATCACAACGATGTTGTGTGAATCAAATAATTCAGCGGCTTCATCAGTGGTCTTGGGAATTATAGGCGAAACATTGCATCCTATGTCAATCAAAGTTTGTTGAATAATTGTTGCATTGAGTCTTGTTGCTGCAATACCCACAGTATCTAATCTGTAGGAGTCTGTAACATTGGTTTTAGCCAAATCAATAGCTTCTCTTGCAGGAAGTCCACCTCCTATCACAAATCCCAATTTTCTGTCATTTCCTTCTAGCAGAACTGCCATCTGTCGTAACTGGCCAAACCATTGTACTCTTTTCTCTGCTTCTTCTGGTCGCAATAGAGAACCACCAAGAGCAATGATGTGAGTCGTCATCGTTCGTCCCAACAGTTCACCATTCATGATGCTTCCTTTTCAGAAGCCTTCAAAGTCCTCGTCTGAGCCCTTATGACCAAGGGGGGCTTGTATGAGTGAGGAAGCAGAGCAGGCCACCCGTAGACTAAAACTAAAATTGGCGTTAGAAGACCTCAGAGAAATGAAGGGGTCAGGTACAGAATTAGTTACAGTTGTCATCCCTCCAGATAGACAGGTATCCGATGCTAGACAAATGCTTCAAAATGAGCATGGACAAGCTGCAAACATCAAATCTAAGTCTACAAAAAAGAATGTCCAAGCGGCCATTGAATCTGCAATTTCCTTACTCTCAAAATATCGTGATGCAGGAGAGAGAGGAATTGCTTTGTTTACCGGAGCCATAATAGTTGGAAACAATAAGACAAGGCACACAACAGTTGTTGTTGATGATCCACCACAGGAATTAATTTCCTTCAGATACCGGTGTGATTCAAGATTTGAATTAACCCAATTAGAAGACATGTTAGTAGATAAAAAATCATACGGTTTGTTTGTAATAGACCGTTCTGAAGCGGCATATGGTATTGCAAGTGGAAAGCGAATTCACGTTCAAGAACATCTGGTTTCAAACATCATGGGAAAACACCGACAAGGAGGTCAATCTGCCCAAAGATTCGAAAGATTGATCGAAGAAGCTGCACATAACTTCTTCAAAAGGGCAACTGAACATGCTTGCTCTTATTGGTTACCCGAATTAGAGAATATACAAGCAATAATTATTGGAGGGCCAGGAGCAACTAAAGATTTCGTAGTGAAAAACGATTATTTCCACCATGAGATAACAAAGAAAATTGCAGGTACAACGTTCGATGTGGGCTATTCTAACGAAAGTGGAGTTAGAGAATTAGTCGATAACGCAGGCGGTTTGATGGGTGAAATAGAACTTGATGCAGAACGTCAGGCTGTAACTGAATTCTTGGAAGAATTAGTAAAAACTCATCCTAAGGCAACTTATGGTGAAATGATGATTAGACAAGCATTAGAGCAAGGTGCAGTTGCTAAGTTACTGATTAGTGAAGGTTTGAAAAAGAATGTCGTTGAGATAAAATGTCAATCATGTGCTAACCAATGGACTGCAAGTATTGGAAGGATGGATGTATTACCGCCTTGTCCAAGTTGTAAATCTGACGGAGATTCGTTGAAAGAATTGTCATCGGTTTCTTTGATTGATGAGTTATCAATTATGGCAGCAAAAGGTAGAGCCGAAGTCAGATTTATTTCAGTTGATTCTGAAGAAGGGGCGCAATTAAAATCAGGATTTGGCGGTCTTGCTGCAGTACTTCGATATCCAATAATGTGAGGGTTTAGTTTGAAGTTTCTAATAGAAATAATCGAGCAATCTCTTGAGTCAGCAGTTGCTGACTATGGGGTTTCCGATACTTGGAAATCTGCTCTTGGGCCTAGTAGGGAAAAAGGTCAGGCTGATGTGACACTTCCGTGTTTTGTAATTGCTAAAGAATTGAAAAGAAACCCAATGGAAATTGCAAGCGAACTGGCTGAAAAAGTGAATGGAGAGTTCCATGTCTCTGCAACTGGAGGATACTTGAACTTCAAAGCGAATGCAGAGTGGTTGGTCGATAAAGTCCTCAAATGGGAAAAACCATCTCCTAATAATCAAATTTTGATAGAGCACACCAGTGCTAATCCAAATGGCCCGTTCCATGTGGGCAGGGCTAGGAATGCCATTCTGGGTGATTCTCTAGTAAGATTACATCGATTGTACGGTAACAAAGTAAGAGCAGAATACTATGTGGACGATATGGGTAAACAAGTTGCTGTTCTAGCATGGGCTCTTGAGAATCTATCTAAGGAAATGGTAAATCAAATATTATCTGATCGTGATGGAATGAACCCTAAATGGGAAGGTAAACCTGACCATGAAACTGTTAGATGGTATCAAGCAGCTCAAGCACTTCGTTCTGAAAACAATCAAGAAATTGAAGATGCAATCTCAAAACTCGTCCATGATTCCGAAAATGGAAATGATGATGTTTTACAGCAATTCGAAAATGCATACAAGCCGGTATTGGATGGCATGTTGGAGACACTATCTCGTCTTGGAATCGGTTTTGACACATTTACTAAAGAATCTAAATTTGTAGTTGATGGCTCTGTATCTACTCTTATGGATGAATTAAGTTCTCTTGAAATTAATGGCATCGCAGAAAACGGTGCTCAATATTTAGATTTGGGGCAAAGAGGACTAAAAGGTAAAACCGAATTCTTCTATAGAAGAGGCGATGGCTCTTCTTTATATGCCACTAGAGACATTGCTTATCATATTTGGAAGTGGTCTCAAACTGACCATTTAATCAATGTTCTAGGCGAGGATCATAAATTACAAGCAAAACAAGTGGGGCTAACTTTGAAAGAACTAGGCCACGAAGTTCCGGAGGTACTATTCTATGCTTTCATTAAATTGCCAGAAGGAAAAATGAGTACCAGAAAAGGAAATGTAGTATTCATGGATGATCTCTTGGAGGAAGCTAAATTTCATGCAGCAGAAGTTGTTAGAGAGTTAAGGACAGATTTATCCGAAGAGCAAATCAATCACATCGCAGAAGCGGTAGGTGTTTCTGCAGTGAGGTTCAATATTACAAAAGTAAGTCCAGATAAGGGCTTTACATTCCGCTGGGAAGAGGCTTTATCATTTGAGGGAGGTAGTGCTCCATTCGTCATGTATTCTCATACTCGTGCCTGTTCAATAGCAAACAAGGTTGGTAAAGATGCCAATCTCGAGTCACGTGGAGAAATAATCGATTCAGTTTACGAATTAGCAAGGTCAATGGGAGTTTTCCAAGATAAACTCGAGATATCAGTTTTGGATAACAAACCGCATATTTTTGCGAATTATCTATTAGAACTAGCAACTGCTTACAATGCGTTTTATCGTGATTGCCACATACTGACTTCCGATGGTCTAAATGAGTTCTACTATGCCCTAAGTGAAAAGGCTCGCTACATGTTGGGAATTGGAATGGAAGGGATCGGTGTTATTCCTCTGGAAGAGATGTGAATGGGTCATCAGGTACTCTTCCAGCAGCTTCGATTTCAGCACCAATTGCGTTTAATTCTGTATACGCTTCCTCAATAGTTTCTGTTTGTTTTAAGAATCGTGTAGGAGGCCAACCAAGGTCGATTTTTCCAGGTTCAACGGTCGACTCTTCAATCCAAGCCTCGCATAATCTTCCCGAGCAAAGTGCTGAGAGACTTTCTAAGTCAACCCAAAATGTCCTACGCTTACAAACCGGACAGTCTCTACAGTGCATGGTGGATAATACAGTCATGGCTTCTTCACCTACAACGTCTATTTCCCAAATTACAATATCAGATCTTGTAAGTTTCATTAGATGTGATTTCTTTGTAAATTCTCTTAGAACCTTCCAAGCGGTCTCCTCACTGGAGAACATTCCTAGGCCAATTGAGCCTCCATCTTCTTCAGTTACCGACGGAACGAATACCCTTCCCGACTCCGTCATGAATAGTCTGTGGAAGGCATAGTCCTTCAAACCCTCGTCCAATGATGCTCAACTATTGCTAATCCACCTTCTTTTGGTAAAGGTGCGTTTGGCTTTTCTACTCTGATTTTTATTTCACTAATCAACAAATTAGACTTTAATTCTGCTACTAGGTTAGAACACAATGTTTCCATTAGATTAACAGGTTCTGAGTCTACAACAATATTTTCAACTGCATCTTGCAAATCTGCATAATTGAGAGTATTTTCTAATTTGTCATCAATTTCTTCACTTGAGAGTGTAGCCCAAATTGAAAAAACAAATGGCTGCGACTTGTTTTTTTCGAAGTCATACGCTCCGTGTGTTGCGTAAATTTTGTAATTTTCAAGGCCAACAATTGTGACCATATTCAATCCTCTTCTCTTTCATGAACCCATATCAAATGATATCCGAATTGAGTTTTTACAGGGCCTGTGACTGTTTTTAATGGAGTATTCCACACAGCCTCTTCGAATTCTTGAACCATTTGCCCTTTCCTAAACCAACCAAGGTCTCCACCCTTCTGACTTGAAGGGCAATCCGATTTTTTCCTTGCTAGTTTTTGAAAATCTTTGAGTTTTTTTATGTTTGAAACCATCTGGGTGGCTTCGCCTTTACTTTTCACTAAAATATGGCTTGCATGGGCACTCGGATTGACCATTGAACTTCCCTCTGTTTACCTTACTACCAAGATAAGTATTTGATATAATTGCCAAAGATAGTTATAGAAACACCGAGGCTTTCTTCATTGAATCTTTCCATTGTATCCATGTAAGTGTGATATTCAAATGAGCCACTCCCGTAGCACAATAGAGCCCTGCCGTCTTCATTACTATCCAAATTAAAGACGAATGGACAATGATCGGAGTTACAACTTAATCCATCAGGAGCATTTTTTGGCCCATCAAATAATCTAACGTAAATGTTGTATCTACTAGCCATGTCGGGATTGGCTTCTTTGTATTCTTCAGCGATGTTTGAAATATGTTCGTAATCTTCTTTGTGATTGGCTATTATCGAAACAGAGTCACCTCGCTCAGGGTCAATGTCAACATGGTTCATATCTAGGTTAATGTACAATCTCAGATTCTGTGAAAGGTCATCCTTCATTTCCTCAACATATGCGGTTGAACCCCACAAGCCTTCTTCTTCTCCACCCCATGTGCAGAATCTGATGCTCTTTTTGGGTTCTCCTTTTTCTTTTATTATTTCCGAGAAAACAGTTGCCATCTCCAATACTGATGCTGTTCCCGATGTGTCGTCGACAGCTCCTTGTGCATGATATACAGTATCGTGGTGTCCTCCAACAATTAGTAATTCACTTGATTTTCCATAATAAGTTCCACACGGTACTCTAACAGTTAATTCTTGGTCGTTAGTTACATCAATTATCATTTCAATTCGGTTATTGTCACTTCCATTAATCATGACTTCTTCAAGAATTTCTCCAGCGTCTTTACTCATTGCGATAAACGCCATCTGAGATGGTATTGTGCCGCCGTTTGCATCGATCATTGCATCTATTCCAGTTCCCTTGAATATTGGAACACAATCGTTCCCTTCGATTTTTCCACAATTGTAATCTTTGTTGACTCTAATAATTGATGAAAGACCATTTTCTATGGCCTTAACCATTATTCCAGTGTTTCCTGATGTGGATGCTCCTCCAACTACATATCCGATTTTCC